>DASZYF010000080.1:0-79743 GCA_035545535.1 Mycobacteriales bacterium
GGGCATGCTGAGCGGGCCAGCCGCGCGCCGACCCACCGGGATGGGTGACCATGAGCGAGCCCGTCACCGACGACCTTCGTCCGCTGCTGACGCAGCTGCGCGCGACCGCTGACCTCATCGTCCTGCCGGATGCCGGCGTGCACCACACCGACCACGTGCTCGATGCCGAGCGACGCAACGCACGCGATCTCTGCCGCGAGCAGGAGCTGACGGACGAGCAGCGCGCGACGCTCGAGGCGATCCTGCGCAGCGTGCAGCAGCCGAGGGGTCGGGAGCAGGCCTGACCCGGCGCTGGTGGCGCCCTTCCGCATCCCGACGTATTCTTGACGCCGACGTCAGTTTCGGGAAGGGACCGCCGTGCAGCTCGAAGACATGATCCTGATCAGCATCGACGACCACTCGATCGAGCCGCCGGACATGTACAAGAACCACGTCCCGGCCAAGTGGCTCGACCGCGCGCCCAAGATCGTGCGCAACGCGCAGGGCGTCGACGAGTGGACGTTCGAGGGGCAGTCGACGTCGACCCCGTTCGGCATGGCCGCGACCGTCGGCTGGCCCAAGAACGAGTGGGGGTTCAACCCCGGCGCGTTCTCCGAGCTGCGCCCGGGCTGCTTCGACGTGCACGAGCGCGTGCGCGACATGAACGTGAACGGCGTGCTCGCGTCGATGTGCTTCCCGACCATGGCCGGCTTCAACGCCCGCACGTTCACCGAGTCAGGCGACAAGGAGCTGGCCCTGGTGATGCTGCAGGGCTACAACGACTGGCACATCGACGAGTGGTGCGCCGCGTATCCGGGCCGCTTCATCCCGCTCGGCATCGTCCCCATGTGGGACGTCGACCTCGCGGTGCAGGAGATCAAGCGCCTGTCCAAGAAGGGCTGCCGCTCCATCAGCTTCCTCGAGACGCCGCACGTGCAGGGCTTCCCGAGCTTCCTCTCGGGCTACTGGGACCCGATGATGAAGGCGCTGTCCGAAGAGAACATGGTGCTGTCGCTGCACATCGGCGCCGGCTTCGACGTCATCAAGCGACCGCAGGAAGCGCCGGTCGACCACCTCATGGTGCTTGCCTGCCAGATCAGCGCGATCACCGCGCAGGACCTGCTCTTCGGCCCCACGCTGCGCCGCTTCCCGGACCTGAAGGTCGCGCTGTCCGAGGGCGGGATCGGCTGGATCCCGTTCTACTTCGACCGCATCGACCGGCACTTCCAGAACCAGGAGTGGCTGCACGGCCTGGACGACTTCGGCGGGAAGATGCCGTCTGAGGTGTTCCGCGACCACATCCTCGCGTGCTTCATCACCGACCCGTCGGGCCTGCTGTTGCGGGACCGCATCGGCGTCGACAACATCGCGTGGGAGTGCGATTACCCGCACACCGACACGACGTGGCCGACGTCGCCGGAGTACGCCTGGAAGGAGTTCCAGGACGCGGGCTGCCGCGACGACGAGATCCACAAGATGACGTGGGAGAACAGCGCCCGCTTCTTCAGCTGGGACCCGTTCGCGCACACGCCGAAGGACCAGGCGACGGTGGGAGCCCTGCGTGCGCTGGCGACCGACGTCGACACCACGCGCATGCCGAAGGCCGAGTGGCGCAAGAAGAACGAGGCCGCCGGCATCGGCATGGTTCCCACCGCCTGACCCAACCCCGGCAGGGGCGGCCCCCACCACTGCTCGACATCGGCGATGTGGCGCTCAGATCGGGCTGCGCGGCGGCACAAGTCCGACGTCGACCGGGAGCCCGGGTGGGCTACTTCTTGCGGCGAGGGGGCGCGTCGGTCTCGGGGATGCCCAGCGCGTTCGCGACCAGCCGCGTGAGCTGCTCCACGGCCTCGTCGAAGGTCGTGGTGATGACGCCCTGCCCCATCCACTGGTCGGCGAACCGCGTGACCATCGCGCCGACGGCGTGCGCAGAGAGCACGGGGTCGAGCTTCGGGTCGGCCAGGCCGGCCTTCTGCAGCCGCCGTACGGAGTCGGCCAGCTCGTCGTTGTAGGCGCGCATGTGCTGCGTGCGCCGTTCGCGCAGCTGGGCGTCCATGCGCGAGGCGTGCTCGACCTCGCTCATGAGCTGCGCCTCGTCCTTGTACAGCTCGAGGAAGCTGCGGTTGCCCTCGCGGATGCGGTCCCGCGGGTGCGCGTGCGTGGCGGTCGTGAGGATCTCCTCGCCGAGCGGCGAGTTGAGCCGCTCGTCGAGCGCGTCGGCGACCTCGCGGAGGATCGCTTCCTTGCTGTCGAAGTAGTGGTAGAAGCTGCCGTGGGAGAGCCCGGCGCGCTCGGCGATGTCGGTGATGCGCGCCTCGAGGAAGCCGTCCTCCTCGAAGACCGCCTTCGCGGCCTCGATCAGGCGCGCGCGCGAGTTGGCACCCTTGCGGGAGCGCGGGCCGCTCGGCCGCTCGCCCTCCACCGCGGGTGTCGACACTCGCCCCTCCCTCTCCTCGCCGGACATCGGCGGTTCGCTGCCCGATCGGCCCGCTCGCAGGCTTCCGGCGCCGCCCGCTAGATCGTAGTTGTGGGAAGGGCCGGGACCCGGCACGACATCACGGGGCACGCTGCAGGAGCAGGGCGCTCGCGGGCGTCCCGCCGCCACTGGTGACGACCGCGGTCCGGGCGTCCTTCACCTGGCGGTCGCCCGCCGCGTGGCGCAGCTGGGTGACCGCCTCGTAGAAGAAGCCGTAGCCGTGCGTGCGACCCTCCGAGAGCTGGCCGCCGTGCGGGTTGAGCGGCAGCCGGCCGTCGATGGCGATCGTCTTGCCGCCGTCGATGAAGTCCTGCGCACCGCCCAGCTCGCAGAAGCCGAGCGCCTCGAGCCAGCTGACCGCGTTGAACGAGAACCCGTCGTAGAGCAGGGCGAGGTCGACGTCCGCGGGCGTGAGCGAGGTGCGCGTCCAGAGGTGCGCCGACGGGCCGAACACCTGCGGCTCGTGCGTGACCGTGTCCTGGTCCCACGACACGCGTTCGGTGATCTGGGTCCCGACCGCCTCGAAGCGCACGGCGGGGTGCGGCAGGTCCTTCGCCACCTCGGCCGCGGAGACGATCACGGCGATGGAGGCGTCGCAGGGGACGTCGCAGTCGTAGAGCCCGAACGGCGTGGTGATCATGCGCGCGTTCAGGTAGTCGTCCATCGTCATCGGGTCGCGATAGATCGCGATGGGGTTGCGGCCCGCGTTGGTGCGGGCGTTGACCGCGATGGCGCCGAGCAGCTCGCGCGTCGCGCCGTAGCGGTGCATGTACTGCGTCGCGTTGATGCCGATCCAGTTGGCCGCCGACATCGCGCCGTACGGGAGGCGCCACTCACCCATCGACCCGGAGATGCGGCCGCCGCCGGCACTGATGCCACCGCCACCCATCTGGTGCCAGTCGCGGTAGGTCGACTCCCAGACGGTGCGGAAGCAGAGCACGTGCCGGCACAGGCCGGCCGCGACGGCGAGCATGCCGGCGATGACCGAGCCACCCGGGCCGGGCAGGTCGCCGCCGCCGTTGTGCCAGGTGGGCCGGATGCGCAGCGCCTCCTCGACGGCGGTCACGCCGCCCTCGCCCATGCCCATCGTGGCGACGCCGGGGTAGGTGGACAGGCCGTCGATGTCCTCGACCGTGAGCCCGGCGTCCTCGATGGCGGCGAGGCAGGCATCCATCGTCAGGGAGAGCGGGTCGCGGTGGAGACGGCGGCCCATCGCCGAACGGCCGATCCCCGAGATCACCGACTTGTGCTCGAACCGGTCCGCGGTGAGCGGGGCACGCGCCGTCGGGCGCTTGGGTTCCGTGACAACGTCGGTGAGCTCGACGGAGCCGGTGGGCGCGAACATCGGCAGCCACACGTCCTCGTGCCGCTCGAAGACGACCTGCACCTCCTGGCCGACCTGCACGTCCTGCGGCTCGACGTTGACGATGTTCGTCGTCAGGTGGACGTCGTGGTCTTCCACGAGCGCGACGTTGGCGATGACGTAGGGCGGCGTGAACGCCGGGTGCCACATCTGGACGTTGACGGTGAAGCCCACGACCACCGCGGCGCCTGACATGTCGCGGATGACCCGGTTCGCCGACCGGCAGTCGGGGCAGATGGGGGTCGGCGGGTGCACGAGCTTGCCGCAGTCGCCGCAGCCCTGGATGCGCAGCACCCCGTCCCGGCCCGCCGTCCAGAACCACTCGTTGATCGGCGTGAGCTCGGGCAGCGGCCGCTTCATCCGCCGCACGATAGTCCTTCTTTGACGTCGACGTCGAAGTTGCTATCGTTAGCCAGAACGGCGTTCTCAAATCCGTGAACGTCGTGTCGGTGGCGCTCCTGCACCTGGCGTCGCACATGCTGGACATCGTCGGTTGCGGTTCTGCGGCAAGTTCGCAAAGACCCCCGCAAGCCAACGGCGTTGCCCTACTGTGCGGCGCACGGGACGGCAGCGCCCCGACCATCCGGCAACGACGCGCGGGAGGCTTCATGCTCCGCACCACCAGCAAGGTGATCGCCGCATCGGCAGTCATCGCAATCGCCGCGGCAGCGTGCGGCAGCAGCAAGAGCAGCACGACCCCACCGACGACGGGCACCACCACGGGAGCCGCGCCGGCGACCGGCGCGGCGACGGGCGTCAGCGGTGGTGGCAAGGCCATCAAGGTCGGCGTCATCACCGACGTCACCGGTCTCGCCGCCTCCGGCGAGGCCCACATCGAGGACGGCCTCAAGGCCGGCGTCGCCGCCGCGAAGGACCAGGGCTACGACATCAGCTACGTGATCGGCGACAGCAAGACGTCGCCGACCGACGTGCTCGCCGCAGCGAAGAAGCTCGTCGAGCAGGACCACGTCGACGTGATCCTCGGCTCGTCAGCCGTGCTCTTCGGCGCCACCACCTACCTCACCAGCAAGAACATCCCGGTCGTCGGGTTCCCGCAGGACGGCCCGGAGTGGCTCAAGTCGCCGAACATGTTCAGCAACGTCGGCCTGCTCGACACGACGAAGGTCACGACGACGACGGCGCAGTTCTTCAAGGACCGCGGCGCCACGACCGTCGGTGCGATCGGCTACTCGATCTCCCCGACCTCGGCCGAGTCGGCGAAGGCGGCGGGCGTCTCCGCCGAGGCGGTCGGCCTCAAGGCCGGCTACATCAACTCCAAGGTGCCGTTCGGCAGCACCGACGTGCAGCCCATCGCGCTGGCGATGAAGAACGCGGGCGTCGACGCGGTCACCACGGCGACCGACCCGAACAGCTCGTTCGCGCTGCTCGGGGCGCTCAAGGCGCTCAACGTGAACCTCAAGGCGGCCATGCTGCCGATCGGCTACGGCGGTGACCTTCTCGAGCAGGGCGGCGCGATCGCCAAGGACATCGAGAACGCGTACTTCACCGTGCAGTTCCAGCCGATCGAGATGAACACGCCCGGCACCCAGAAGTTCCTCAAGTACCTCAAGGACACCGGGGGCACGCAGGCCCCGGGTCTGCCGCCGTACACCGCCTACACCTCGCTGGACCTGCTCGTGCAGGGCCTGAAGAACGTCAGCGGTGACCTCACCAGCGCCAACATCATCGCGGGCCTCAACAAGGTCACCAGCTGGGATGCGGCCGGTCTGCTCGACAAGCCGTTCAACCCGCGGGATCCCGCCAACTCGGGCGGTCCGAACAACTGCATCTACATCGTTCAGGTCGTGGGCGGGAAGTTCCAGCTCGTCTCCGGGGCCGATCCCGTCTGCGGCCAGCCGATCCCGGGCAAGACCGTCAGCCCCTGATCCAGACGCAACACGCGAAGGGCCGCACCCTCGGGGTGCGGCCCTTCGTCGTCGGCGGGTCAGGCCGCGGCGACGGCGTAGGAGTCGTGGTCCTCGATCGCGGTGCCGAGGCGGTGCAGCAGCGACGCGATGATCGGCGGGGCCACGTAGATCGTGATGGCCCAGAAGTAGAACCCGTGCACCTCGCCGCTGCGGATGAGCGTGCGGGCCTCGTCGAACGACGGCGGCTCGCCGCCCCGGGCTGAAAGCTCCGACAGGTAGTGGCGCAGCAGCTCGTCCTCGTGGGCGCGCCGCTTGTCGACCGTGAGCGCGGACGCGATGTGGTAGCCGACGTCGACGAACCACGGGCCCTTCTGCACCACCTGCCAGTCGAGCCAGGACGGGTTCCCGTCGCCCGCGATGAACACGTTGCCGACATGGGTGTCGCCGTGGATCACGCAGCCGGGCTGCACCGCACGGGCGCGCGCCGCGACCTGTCGGTAGACCGCGACGAGGCGGTCGGCGTCGCGCACCGCGTCGGGCACGTCGGCCGAGTGCGGCTTGGCGAAGTTCTCCTTGATCAGCGGCGCGCCGCGGGACTCGAGCGTGACGCCGAGCCGCGACGCGATCCACTCGTCGTTGGGCACCGCCCCCCACGTCGACCCGTGCAGCTGCGCGAGCTCGGTGAGGCTCTGCGCCGTCTGCTCGACCGAGTACTCGCTGGTGCCGTCGAGGAAGTGCCCGCCCTGCGAGATCACGTCCTCGGTGAGGATCACCGCGTTGGTGGCCGCGAGGTCGACGCCCGCATAGACGCAGCGCAGCGTGCGCATGCCCGTCTTGTCGGCCACGTCGCGGTAGAACAGCGCCTCCGGCAGCCCGGCCGTGCGCGCCTGCAGGCCCGCCTCGTTGAAGTAGCCCTTCACGCACAGGTCGGGCGCGAGGCCGTCCGGGATGGTGCCGTCGATGTGGAAGCGCACGTTGGACGTGATGCGGCTCGTCTCGCCGGTGCGCTCCACGCCCGTGACGTCGACACCCGGGAACCGCTGACCGAGCGCGGCCGTGAGCCAGCCGGGGTCGAGCGCCTGCTCGAGGGTGTCCGGGACCGGGACGTTCATGACGCGGCACACCTCTCGGTCGCAGGAGGGAAGCGGCCTCAACGTACGGCGCTCGCGGGCATCGCGGCGGCCATCAGCGAACGCCGAAACGGACATCTCGGACACCGTTGCTGAGGTTCACCCAACGATGTTGGCCGATCACCCCCAGGCGCACAGGCGTTGGCCTATCGTGCGAAACCAGCGGGATTCGACGACGACGCCCGCCCTCTGCGAAGGGTTGGCGATGCTCGGGTACGTCCTCGCCGGTCTGGCGCTCGGAGCGATCTACGCCATCGCCTCCGCGAGCCTCGTCGTGACCTTCGTGTCGGCCGGGGTGCTGAACTTCTCGTTCAGCGCCATGGCCTACACAGTCGCGCGGTTCTACTACTACCTGAACACCGAGCACCACTGGGGCACCGACACCGCCGGCGTCGTCGCGATCGGCGCGTTCGCCCCGCTGCTCGGCGTCGTGCTGTACCTGGTGCTGTTCCAGTTCCTCCGCGGGAAGTCGACGCTGACCAAGGTGGTCGCGACGATCGGCCTGTCGGTCGCGCTGCCGCCGGTCGCCGACCTCGCGATGGGCAAGAAGGAGATCCTCGCCGCGCCCGGCCTGGCCAACCTCAACGACAAGCCGCACAAGTTCTTCAGCGCGCAGGTCACGAACGACCAGATCATCACCTACGTCTTCCTGGTGGTCGTCGTCGCGCTCGGCAGCTACATCTTCACCCGCACCGAGGCGGGCCTGAAGGTGCGGGCGGTCGTCGACTCCGAGGCGCTCGCGTCGCTGTCCGGCAGCAACCCGCACCGCGTCGCCATGGGCGTGTGGGCCGCGAGCACCATGCTCGCCGGCCTCGCCGGCGTGCTCGTCGCGCCCGCCAACGGCCTCAACACGGGCGGGATGCTGCTGCTGATGGCGGCCGCGTTCGCGCCGGTCGTCGCCGCCCGGCTGCGCTCGCTGCCGGCAGCCGTGATCATCGCGATCGCCATGGGCCTGGTCACCGACGTGATCCAGAAGTGGATCCAGGGGACCGACTTCGCCGCGACCCTGATCCCGTCCATCCCGTTCGGGTTCATGCTCATCGCGCTCGTCTACTTCACGATCAAGGCGGGGTCGCTGCGCGAGGAGAGCGGCGCCCGCGGGGCGCTCGACGCCGCGATCAAGCCCGCGACCGAGGATGCCGACGTCGCGGCCGCCGAGGCGGCGTCACTGCGGGGGTGGAGCGCTCTGCTCGCCGGCACGCCCCTGATCGTGGTCGCGCTGCTCCCGGTGATCTTCTCCGGCCAGTCCTACTGGATGAACCTCGTGTCGCTGGGGATCTGCTACTCGATCATCTTCCTCACCTACACGCTCATCGCGGGCGAGGGCGGCATGATGTGGCTCTCGCAGATCACGTTCGCCGGGGTCGGCGCGATGATGACCGGCCAGCTCGTCACGCACGCGCACATGAACGTGCTGCTCGCGGCCCTGTGCGCCGCCGGGATCGCCGCCGCGATCGGTTCGGTCATCGGCCTGCTCACCGTCAAGCTCGGCGACCTCTACATCGCGCTGACCACGTTGACGTTCGGCATCCTCGTCGACGGCCTCATCTTCACCCGCCTCCGCTTCGCGCAGGGCGGCCTCGGGGTGAGCGTGCCCCGCCCCGGCTGGGCGACGACCGACACCAAGTTCTTCTACCTGGCGTTCGCCGTGTTCGTCGTGATCGCGGCTCTGATCATCAACCTGCGCCGCTCGACGAGCGGGCTGGCACTGCGCGCGGCCCGTGACAGCGCGACGGCGTCGCGCACGATCGGCCTGTCCGTGCTGCAGATGAAGGTCATCACCGGGGCGCTCGGCGCGTTCGTCGCCGCGATCGGTGGGTCGTTCTTCGCGATGCACGAGCTCGTCGCGCAGCCGCTGTCCTACTCCCCGTTCCTCGGGCTCGTGTGGCTCGCCGTGATCGTGACGCTCGGTGTCCGCTCCATCACCGCCGCCGCGCTGGCCGGCATGTCGTTCACGCTGCTGCCGGGCGTGTTCGACACCTACGTGCCGAGCAAGTGGGCCGACATCCCGACCATCATGTTCGGCCTCGGTGCGATCTCGGTGGCCCGCAACCCGGAAGGGGTCGTCGCCCAGCAGGGCCACGCGCTGCGCCGGTTGTTCGGCAAGCTCACTCCGGCGAAGCCGGCCGTGGCGGCGGCAGCCCAGTCCGGCTCGATGGTGGCGGCGTCCGCCGAACCGATG
Organism: Mycobacteriales bacterium; assembly: GCA_035545535.1. Classification (GTDB taxonomy): domain Bacteria; phylum Actinomycetota; class Actinomycetes; order Mycobacteriales; family CAJCIY01; genus DASZYF01. Next base: position 8,999 of record DASZYF010000080.1, read on the forward strand.
CCGACGACGCCTTCGACGATCGACGTGTCCGACGCCACGCCCGCCCTGGTCGAGCAACCCGCAACCGCCACCGACACCCTGCGAACCGGCGGCAAGCACCGGAAGCAGGTGGCCTCATGACCGCCGCGTCGGAGACGCCCCGCCTCTCGTGCGAGGGCGTGACGGTTCGCTTCGGCGGTCTCGTCGCCGTCGACCAGGCGACCGTGACCGTGCCGCCCGGACAGATCGCCGGACTCGTCGGCCCCAACGGCGCGGGCAAGAGCACCCTGTTCGCGGTGCTGTCCGGCCTGCTGAAGCCCAGCGAGGGCGTCGTGCGCATCGACGGCCAGGACGTCACGCGCGAACGTCCGCAGGTGCGCGCCAAGCTCGGTCTCGCCCGGACGTTCCAGCACCCCGAGCTGTTCGCCGGGCTCACCGTCCGCGAGCACATCGTCCTGGCCCACCGCGCGCGCCACAGCCCGTCGCGCACGTGGACCGACCTGCTGACGATGGGCAGCCTCCGCCCGCAGCCGAAGGACGAGCGCGAGCGCGTCGACGGCCTCGTCCGGCTGCTCGGGCTGGAGGCGGTCGCGCAGCGCCCGGCCGTCGGCCTGCCCCTCGGCACCGCCCGGCTGGTCGAGCTCGGACGGGCGCTGGCGACCGCACCCTCGGTGCTGCTCCTCGACGAGCCGTCCTCCGGTCTCGACACGACCGAGACCGAGCAGTTCGAAGCGACGCTGCAGCGGGTCGTGCAGGAGCGCGGCACGTCGATCCTGCTCGTCGAGCACGACGTCGAGCTCGTCATGCGCATGTGCGCGACGGTGCACGTCATCGACTTCGGCGTGATGATCGCCCAGGGCACGCCGGCGCAGGTGCAGTCCGACCCCAAGGTGCGCGCGGCCTACCTCGGCGAGGAGATCGCGCCGGCGACGCCGGCGACCCCGGCGAAGAAGGCGAGGGCACGCGCCGCGGCCAAGTCGGCCGACGCCGCGGAGACGCCGGCGCCCACGGGCACGCCCGCCCTGGTCGTCGAGGACCTCTGCGTGCGCTACGGCGACGCGATCGGCCTGTCCGACCTGTCCTTCCGGCTCGACGAGGGCCGGGTGCTCGCGGTCGTCGGTCCCAACGGCGCCGGCAAGAGCACGCTCGCCCGCGCGCTGTCCGGGCTCGTGCGCCCGGCGAGCGGCCGGATCACCTACGCCGGCCAGGACATCAGCAGCAAGCATGCGCACACGATCCGCAAGAGCGGCCTCATCCACCTGCCCGAGGGCCGGGGCGTCTTCCGCGGCCTCACGGTCGCCGACAACCTGCGCATGGCCGCGACGGGGGTCGGTGACCGCGCGGCCCGCAAGGCCGCGGTCGAGAAGGCGTACACGCTGTTCCCGGTGCTCGGCGAACGGCGCAAGCAGATGGCGGGCCACCTGTCCGGCGGCGAGCAGCAGATGCTGTCGCTCGCACGCGCGCTGGCGACCTCACCGTCGATCATCGTCGCCGACGAGATGTCGCTCGGCCTCGCGCCGCGGCTCGTCGACATGGTCTTCGACGGCCTCCAGCAGGCCCGGGCCGACGGCGTGACCGTGGTCCTCATCGAGCAGTTCGTGCACCGTGCCCTGGGCTTCGCCGACGACTGCCTGGTGCTCCTGCACGGCCGGATGGCCTGGCAGGGCGCGGCCAGCGAGGCCGGCGGCGACATGCTCCGGCACTACCTCGGCGAGGCGGTCGCGGTCGGCGCCTAGTGCGTTTTCCAGTTTCGACGTCGACGTCAAGACTGGGTTAGAGTGCGCCTCTCCACGCAGCTCCTTCGACGATGAGGACGGACTTCGACATGGGCACGTTCGACGCCTTCCGGTACGACGGCAAGCGAGTGATCGTCGTCGGCGGTGCGACCGGCATGGGCCGCGCGACCGCCGAGCTGCTGCTCGACGCCGGCGCCGACGTGACCGTCCTCGACTACGCGAACGTCGATCTCGCGGGCGCCAAGGCGATCCAGGTCAACCTGGCCGACAAGGACAGCATCGACAAGGCCTTCGAAGAGGTCACCGGCGATGTGCACGCCGTCTTCGCGGCGGCCGGGGTCGCCGACGGCACGCCCGGCATCGAGCGGATCAACTTCATCGGCCACCGCTACTACATCGACAAGCTGCGCAAGAACGGCCAGCTGCCGCGCGGCTCGGCGATCGGCTTCATCTCCTCGGCGGCCGGCATGGCGTGGGAGCTGCACCTGTCCACCGTCAAGGAGTTCCTCGCCATCGAGGACTGGGACGCCGCGTCGAAGTGGTGCGTCGACAACAACAGCGCGCACTACCTGTTCACCAAGATGGCGGTCTGCGCGTACGTCTCCTACAGCTGCATGGACTGGCTGAAGGACGGCATCCGCATCAACGCGATCTGCCCCGGCCCCACGGACACCCCGCTCGCGCAGGCGAACAAGGAGACGTGGCTCGGCTTCGCGCAGGACTACCGCGACGCCGTCGGTGTCGAGGCGTCGACGCCGCTCGAGCAGGCCTACCCGCTCGTGTTCCTGTGCAGCGACGCCGCGAAGGCGATCACCGGCCAGGTGCTGGTGAGCGACGAGGGCTACTTCAGCGCCGGCATCACCGATGCCTTCGAGCCCGGCGCGATGATCGCGAAGCTGCTCATGGGCCGCATCGACCCCGCGACGCTCGGCGGCTGATCCCACCCCCGTGACCGACGCGCACGTCCTCTCGGCGCTCGGCTTCGACGTCCGGGCGACCGAGGGTGGTCGCCGCGGCATCGCGGAGATCGTGCCGTTCATGCACGCGCCGGGGACGACTGCCGTGCGCACGTCGATCCTCGCGACGTGGGTCGACGTCGTCGCCGGCCACCTGGCGCTCGACACGATCGTGCCGAAGGTGCCGGTGACGCTGTCGCTCGACGTGCACGTCGTCGACCCGTGGCGGGAGAGCCGCGCCGTGCAGGCCGACGCGACCGTCGTGAAGTCGGGCCGGTCGGTGCTCGTCGCCCGGGTCGACATCGTCGACGAGCAGCGACGGCCGGTGGCGGTCGGCTCGGCCACGATGATGGCCTCGCCGGTGCCGGGGCTCACGTTCGATCCCGAGATGGCGCACAAGGACGCGCCGCACAACCCGAACGCCCGGCTCGAGCTGCCGTTCACCGATCACGTGAGCTGCACCCGCGAGGAGCCCGGCGTGGCTTCTGTGCCCCTGCGCCCGAACGCCATCAACGCCTCGCACACGCTGCAGGGCGGGTTGATCGGGCTGGCCGCGGAAGAGGCGGCGCTGTCGCTGTTCGGTGACGGTGAGGTCGCGGTGTCGTCGATGGTGCTCCGCTACCTGCGCCCCGTGCGGGTCGGGCCGGCGGTCGGCACCGCTGTGCGCGTCGGTTCGTTCTGCGACGTCACCGTGCGCGACCGCGGTGAGGACGACCGGGTGGCCCTGACCGCCACCCTCGGCCTCGCCTTCCCCTGACCCCTGACCCGTCGCCACTCAGCCGCCGACCGCACTGCTGACCGGTCGACATCGGCTTTGTGCCGCCCGGAACGCCGTTCTCGCTGCCACAAAGCCGATGTCGACGGGGGCGGGAGGGAGAGCTCTCGCGCTCGGCGCGGTCAGGAGGCGGTCGAGAGCGATCGGCGCAGGACGCCGGCCACCGCTTCGGCACCGGCGGGGCTCATGATGATCGCCGCGTGATCGACTCCGGGCACGCGCACCACCTCGTCGAGCCCGCTCGCGTGCTCGGCGAGCAGTGCGTCCGAGCAGGCGGGTGGCGTGCCGGCGCCGACGCTCCACTCGGCCACGAGCAGCCGGGTCGGTGCGGCGACCTGGGACCAGTGCTGCTCGCCGAAGAACACGTCGGCGGTGTCGGTCGCGAGCGCCTCGGCGGACAGCCGCACGTGACCGTCGCGGAGGTCGTGGCGCAGGTAGTCGAGCAGCACCGCGTCGTGCGGGTCGAGCAGCGGGGCCGTGCTCGACACGAACAGGTCGCGATAGTCCTCGACGGTGGCGAACGTGCGCTCGAGGCGTGCCTTGCGGTCGGCCAGCGCGACGCCGACGGCGTTCTCCGGTGTGAGGCCCGGAGGGGGCGGCGTCGGGACCCCGCCGTCGACGAGGGTGAGCGTGCGCACCCGGCCCGGGTGCAGCGCGGCGAGCGCCACGGCCACCCAACCGCCCATCGACATGCCGCAGACGTGGGCGCTGTCCAGCCCGAGCTCGTCGAGCACACCCACCATGTCCTCGGCGTGCTGGCGGATGCTCGACGGACCGGCGACGTCGACGCTGTCGCCGCGCCCGCGCAGGTCGGGCACGATGAGCGAGATCTCGGGGGCGGCCCGCCGCAGCCAGGACCAGAGCAGGCGCTGGCTGCTGACGCCGTGGATCGCGAGGACCGGCTCGGTGCTCCCGGAGTGGACCTCGAACGTCAGCTGGCCCCCGGACACGTCGACGCTGCGGATCACGCTTCGACGCTAGGGCGGCGCACGCGGGCCCGAAAGCGACGAACAACCCACCCGGCCCGCCGCCCGGTGGGGCACCTGCACATCCATGCCGGGCGGATCCCGCCGGTCAGGGGTTGAGGTTGTTCTCCTTGGCCCAGGAGAGCAGCTGCGGGACGAGCAGCGGCCAGCGGACGAACAGCGGCGCTCCGGGCTCGTGGTGGCGATCGTTCCACTCGGTGTCCGGCCACGGCGGCTCGACGAGCGTCGACTGCGGCAGCAGCGAGGCGAGCAGCTCCGAGGTGTGCCGCGTGTGATGCAGGTCGGACTCACCGCTGCGGAAGACGAGCGACGGGATGTCGAGCCCCCGCACGTCGGCGTTGGGCACGCCGGGCACCATCGCGTTCTCGTCGTCCGGGCAGTAGACAGCCATCCAGCTCTCGAGCGTGCGGATGAACTCCTTGGGGTCCTGGGCGAGGATCCGGTCGCGGTTGCGCGGGTTGGCCGCGATGACGTCCTGCCACTCGGGCAGTGCGGCCACCGCCTCCATGCCGTCGAACCAGGCCGCTCGGATGGAGCCGCCGCAGTAGTGCACCGCGAGGCTCATGAGCCCGAAGATGCCGCCGCTGATCCACCACATCGCCAGGCCGGCGGCGAGGTCACGGTGCCGAGTGGCCGCGAGCAGCGAGACCCGCGAGCCGCCGGAGCCGCCGGCGATCACCGCACCGGTGAGGTCGAGGGAGCGGAGCAGGCCGCCGAGGGCATCGGCCTGCATCGCCGACTCGTTGTCACCCTCGAAGCAGACGCTCGACGCGCCCGTGTTGGGCCGGTCCCAGATGACCGCTGTGTACCCCTCTGCGGCGATTGCCTCGGCCATCTCGCGCAGCCCGGGCGTCTCGCGGCTGAACCGGCCGCCCGGGGTGAACGTCCAGGGCCGACCCCCGTCCCCGATGACGTCGTAGGCGATCTCGAGTCCATCCACTGTTGCCACCGGCATGCGTCGATTCTAATATCGACGTCTATGTTGAAAGATGGAACTCTGGTCATCGACGCTGACTCCCACTACTGCGAACCGGAGGACCTCTTCACCAGCCGCGCACCGGCTCATCTGAAGGACCAGGTGCCGCACATCGAGGTCGTCGACGGCGAACGCTCGTGGGTCTTCTCCGGCGAGGTGATGGGCCGCTACAGCGCGGGCGGCGTCATCGGCGTCGACGGCAAGAAGGAAGAGGCGCAGATCGGCCTCTTCGAGTGGGAGCACGAGGACGTCCACGCGGGCGGCTACGACCCGAAGGCCCGCCTAGCGGTGCTCGACGAGACCGGCATCGACCACCAGATCATCTTCCCGAACACGGTCGGTCTCGGTGGCCAGGGCGTCGGGCTCGCTCACGACGAGTCGCTCCGCATGCTGACGATGGAGATCTACAACGACGCGATGGCCGAGATGCAGGAGCAGTCGGGCAACCGCCTGCTGCCGCTCCCGATCATGCCGGCGTGGAACGTCGACGCCTGCGTCCGCGAGGCGAAGCGCGTGGCGGCCCTGGGGATGCGCGGCGTCAACATGACGTCTGACCCGGACGACCTCGGCGCCCCCGACCTCGCGAACCCCGCGTGGGACCCGTTCTGGGCGACCTGCGAAGAGCTCCAGCTGCCGGTGCACTTCCACATCGGCGCGAGCGTCACCGGCATGACGTTCTTCGGCCGCTACCCGTGGGACTCCCACCCCGACAACACCAAGCTCGCCATCGGCGGCACGCTGCTGTTCATCGGCAACGCGCGCGTGGTCACCAACCTGATCCTGTCGCGCGTGTTCGACCGCTTCGAGAACCTCAAGATGGTGTCCGTCGAGAGCGGCGTGGGCTGGATCCCGTTCATCCTCGAGACGCTCGACTACGAGATGGCCGAGAACGCGCCGCGCGAGCTCGCCAAGTTCAAGAAGATGCCGTCGGAGTACTTCAAGAGCAACATGTACGCGACGTTCTGGTTCGAGAACAACCGCAACAAGCTGCAGGACCTGGTCGACGCGGTGGGCGAGGACAGCATCCTGTTCGAGACCGACTACCCGCACCCGACGTGCCTCTACCCGGACCCGATCTCGAGCGTCGAGGCGAAGATGGCGACGATCTCGCCCGAGGCACGGAAGAAGATCTACGGCGAGAACGCGAAGAAGCTCTACCGGCTCTGAGGTGGCGTCGTTCACCGTCAAGTGAGCGAACGCTCACCAGCGGCTAGACTCCGGATGTGCAGATGAAGGCGATCGGTCACTTCGTCGGGGGCAAGGCGCTGGCCGGCGCGTCCGGCCGCACCTCCCCCGTCTACAACCCGGCCACGGGCGCGCAGACCGGTGAGCTGCAGCTCGCGTCGGCGGCCGAGGTCGCCGACGTCGTGAAGGTCGCGGCCGACGCCGCGCAGGCATGGGGCCAGTCCTCGTTGTCGACGCGCGCGGCGGCGATGTTCAAGCTGCGCGAGCTGATCGACGGGCACCGGGACGACCTCGCGGCCATCGTCACGAGCGAGCACGGCAAGGTGCACTCCGACGCGCTCGGCGAGGTCGCGCGCGGGCTCGAGTGCGTCGAGTTCGCGTGCGGCATCCCGCACCTCATGAAGGGCGCGCACAGCTCCGAGGTCTCCACCGGCGTCGACGTGCACACCGCGCTCGAGCCGCTCGGCGTCGTCGCCGGCATCACGCCGTTCAACTTCCCGGTGATGGTGCCGCTCTGGATGATCGCCAACGCGCTGGCCACCGGCAACACGTTCATCCTCAAGCCGTCCGAGAAGGACCCGTCGGCATCGCTGTTCATCGCCGACCTCATCACGCAGGCGAGCTTCCCGCCGGGGGTGTTCAACGTCGTGCAGGGCGACGTCGAAGCGGTGAACGCGCTGCTGGAGCACCCGGACGTCGACGCGGTGTCGTTCGTCGGCAGCACCCCCGTCGCCCGCTACATCTACGAGACTGGCACGAAGCTCGGCAAGCGGGTGCAGGCGCTCGGCGGCGCGAAGAACCACATGGTCGTGCTGCCGGACGCCGAGATCGACGCGGCGGCGGACGCGGCCATCAACGCGGCCTACGGCTCGGCCGGTGAGCGCTGCATGGCGATCTCGGTCGCGGTCGCCGTCGGCGAAGCAGGCGATGCGTTCGTCGACGCGGTCGCGTCCCGCATACCCACCGTCGTCATCGGTCCAGGTGACGAACCGGCGTCAATGATGGGCCCGCTCATCACACGCGAGCACCGTGACAAGGTCGCGGGCTACGTGAAGAACGCGGCCGCCGAGGGCGCGACGGTCGTCGTCGACGGGTCGTCGTCGCCGTCGTCCTCGGACGGGTTCTTCATCGGCTGCTCGCTGGTCGACAACGTCGAGCCCGGCATGAAGGTCTACGACGACGAGATCTTCGGCCCCGTGCTCTCGGTCGTGCGCGCGGCGACGTACGAGGACGCGGTGGCGCTCGTCAACGCGAACCCGTACGGCAACGGCGTCGCGATCTTCACGCGCGACGGTGGTGCGGCCCGCAAGTTCCAGCGCGAGATCCACGTCGGCATGGTCGGCGTCAACGTGCCGATCCCGGTGCCGGTCGCCTGGCACAGCTTCGGGGGGTGGAAGGACTCGATCTTCGGCGGGTCGCCGATCTACGGGCCCGAGGGCATCCGCTTCTACACGCGCCCGAAGGTCATCACGTCGCGCTGGCCGGACCCCGCGACCAGCTCCATCGATCTCGGCTTCCCCACCACCCGCTGAGCAGGGCGTCGGGTGGATCCCTTCACACCGTGGTGAACGACTCCCCCCGCTGCCGGCGATCAGCCGGGTCGCGCTCGCACCGCCGTAGCGTGAGGTGATGCGGATCGCGGTCATCCTCGGCACCACCCGTGAAGGACGGTTCAGCGAGAAGGTCGGTTCGTGGGTGATGCCGTACCTGCGTGCCCGCGCGGACATCGAACCGGAGCTCGTCGACCTGCGTGACCACGTGCTGCCGCCCTTCGACGGCCCGTCACCGATCCGCACCCCGCGCACGTACCGGTCCGCTGCGATCGCCGCGTTCGGCGCGGTGATCGACCGGGCGGACGGGTTCATCGTCATCACCGCCGAGTACAACCACGGCTATCCCGGCGAGCTCAAGAACGCGATCGACCACCTCTTCGTCGAGTGGAACCGCAAGCCGGTCTCCTTCATCGGGTACGGCAACGCCGGTGGAGCGCGCGCGATCGAGCAGCTACGGGAGGTCGCGGTCGAGCTCGAGCTGGCGCCCCTGCGCCACGCGGTGCACGTGCTTCCCGACGTGATGCGGCCGGTCATGCAGGCCGAGACCGCAGACCCGTCGCTGTTCAGCGAGCTGGACGGCCGCCTCACAACGCTCGTCGACGACCTCGTCTGGTGGGCAGAGGCGCTGAAGGTGGCGCGGAGTGGCGCGCCATCGGGCGCGTGAACCCCGATCACACGTATCCAAAAGGCTGGCCCTGCGCCACCTGACCGCATCAAGAGTCGAGCGCGAGCCTGCGTACCCGCGCAGTCGTGTGGGGCCCGCCGTCCACCCCCTCCGCCCCGAAGTGATCGACACCGGGTGCGTCCGAGCGCGGAGTCGCGCGAAGAGGATCACTTCGGGCGCGCACGTCCACAACTCGACGCCCGAAGTGATCCTTCTCCGGCAGCCCACGCTGGTCGGGGGCCGAAGTCGATCACTTCGGGGAGTGGGTGTTGTGGATGTATGAGGAACCACGCGGTAGGCGCCGCTCGCGGACAGCCTGTCCTGCACCGCGCGGCTTCCGAGATCTAGATCACCCGCTGCAGCCCGATGGCCACGCTCGCGACGGCCAGGAGGCCGATTCGCCACAGCCAGATGTTGCGCTTGATCCGGATGGTCACGCGCCCGGGTCCGCCGTAGAACCAGCGACCTGCAAATGCATGGGCAAGGACGCGACGATCCAAAGCCCGCAGGTACTCGCCGACCCCCACGTTGCCAGTGTGCCTGCGCCAGCGCCGTGGCCGGGGCCATTCGTGGTGGCCGTTCGCGAGCTCTCGGCACCGCGCCGAAGGGTACGAGCGCAGGTTCAAGGGTGAGGTGGGAGGTCGCGTCCGCTGGAGGTGATGAAGTCCCTAGGCCCGTTGAACATGATCACAACAGCCCCGAGGTATGAGACCGGTTGTCGGCTGGCCAACATGAGCCAGACGCGCGCGAGCGCGCCGATCAAGAACACGCCCACGACTGCCGTGACGATCCAGTCGCCCGAGGCGATGCCCGCGATCGTGAATGCGGAGAAGATCACGACGAGGCCACAGGCGATCGTAAGGCGCCACCGCCAGACGAACGCGACTCGCTCTTCTTCCGTGCGCGACACGCGGCAAGGCTCGCACAATCCCCTCGCCCCCGATGTGCCGTTCGCGCGCAGAGGACAGGATGGTGCGGTGGGCTTCCGGCGGCTCTGGGCCATGCCGTCCCGACGTGAGGAAGGCGCGTTTCCCTCAACGGGGCTGCAGCGATGGGCCGTCGGCCTGTTGGCGCTCCTGATCTGGCTGCTGCCCGTAGCAAGTCTGTGCTTGGTCGTCGCGGTCGCGTCCGGCGTCACCGCGGTGGCGTTGCCGGTGCTCCTGCTCGCGCCCGTGCTCGTCGGCTACATCGTGGTCGCCAGCGGCATGGTTATCGAGAGCCTCTTCCGTCGTGAACCGTTGGACCGGACGTCTCGCCTGCTCTGGCGGTCTGCCGTCGACCACATACGAGGGCGCGCGTAGCGGTGTAGGTGACGATTCTCGTGCTCGGGCGCTGATCCGCTGACCTGCGGCACGACGAGGCGTGGTCACGGAATCGGATGCTGAGGCAGCGATACGAGCTGCCGCGACCGAGCTTCTCCTTGGCCACGTCTCAACCGCCGACTTCTGCCGGACGTTCAGTGGGCGCTTCTCCGACATGGTCCATGCCGGACTCGACCCCAACGACCTGCTCATGGAGGTCTTCTGGGCCGTCGAGGACTACGAGCCCCCGGGTCGGCACCGCATCGAGGTGACCGATCGGCTACGGGCGCTCGCGCGTCGGCTCGAGTCGGAGTTGGCCACGCCGAACTAGAGGGGCCGCTAGGGCTCGGCTTTCGCGGTCAGCCCCGAGGGCACTGGTTGCCGGGTCTGTCGGGAACGTCCTCGCAGAGGTGGGGCGTCAGGGCAGCATGGGTGACATGCGTCGTCGGGCCTTCGTGGTGGTCTTGGTCGCGGCCTCGGTGGCGCTGCCTCCCGCGGTGGCGAAGGCGTCGGCGGCCCCTGCGGACTCGTCTGGTCGCTTGTTCGGGCTGCAGTACTCGAGCAGCGTGACCGTCGTTCGTGATGACGGCTCGGTGGTGCATCGGTTCGCGGGCGTGACGGTCAGCGCGTTGTCTCCGGACGGGTCGCGGCTGGCGGTCGAGCGCGCCGACGGGTTGCACGTGGTGGGCGTTGCCGGCGACGACGACGTGCGGGTGGACCCGGGGCCGTGGACGGACCTGGCGTGGAACCGGTCCGGTCTGTACGGCGAGAACGTCGTCGAGCTGGGTTCGGACTCCTTCCCCGGACCCTTGACGCGGATCGATCCCAACGGCTCATCTGCGCGCGTAGTGCTCGGCGCGCACAGCATCGGGGTGTCTCCCGATGGCCGGTTCACCTTGGACTACAGCGTGGCCGGCGAGGGCGTTGGCGTTGCGGACGTGAGCGGCCACAACGCGCAGCTGCTCGCGCATGTCGGTCATGTCGACTTTGCGGGCGGCTGGTCACCTGACGGCACGCGCCTGGGAGTGAACGTCGACTCTGCGGCCAAGATCCTCACGGTGGCCACGGGCAGTGTGGCCGCCACCGGCTTCGATGGCTCCACGGACACCACTCCGCTGGCATTCACCGCCGACGGTCAGGAGACCTATCTGGCCCCGCTGTGGATCGACCGCGACGACGACGGCAACGAGTTCCCCGCCGGGCTCGATGTTGCCGACGCCAACGGCAACAACCCGCGCACCTTGGTCAACGACACCAGCTTGCTGAGCTTCAGCGCGGGAGGCGGCCAACAGTTCACCCCCGATCCCGTGGCGCCCGGCGCCGTTTCCGACGTCACCGCTGCTGTGCGGCCCGAAAGCGAAGTGCTGCAGTGGACCGCCCCCGCGGACCTCGACTTCGCCGGCGTCGACGTTCGCTATGCGCGGGGCTCGCGAGCCCCGACGACTCCGGCCGATGGGATACCTGGCGGCTCGGCGTTCACCCGGGCAACGCTGGTCGGGTTGGCCGCAGACACGACCTATTCCGCGGCGCTGTTTCCTCGGGACTGGTCCGGCAACACCGGAGCCCCGACGACGATCACGTTCACCACCGAGCACCAGCGCGTCGTGTCGGTCATGCATCCCGGCGGCATGTTCATGCCCTACCTCGGCAGCCGCAGCCCCGCGATCGTGCGCTACACCCACGCCGACCACACACCGATCCCCGGCCTGCCGGTGCGTGTGATCCGCCAGTACAACGACCACCCCGCCCGCACCATCGCGACCCTGACCACCAATGCGCGCGGCGAAGTCGCCTGGCGACAACGCTGGACCCAGCCCACCACGGTGACCTTCACGACCACGGCCAGTGCCACCAACACCGCCTCGAGCATCGAGGTGAACGCGCTCGTCCAACCACGCTTCACCGTGACCCGGCCGCGCGTCGTGCGGATCGGGCATCCCTTCACTGTGACGATCAGCGGGCCGCCCGGCACGGGGATCACCGTCGACTTCGGTCGGTTCCGCGACATCCAACCGCGTTCGGATGACTACCTCGGCGAACTCGGCATCGGTAGCTACGAGATGAGCGATCAACCCACCCTCGACCGCGCTGGCCACGCCACCGAGAGGTTCACCGTCGACCCGGGGCAACCCCGAGGACGATGGGAGATCCAGATCCGCCAATCCTCCTTCTACGCCCCGCCCGACTACGACTTCATCAGCGGACCGGAGCCCTTCCAGAAGTTCGCCGTCACCGTCACCTAGCTCGCAGCGCCCGGTCTCGCCGCGCTCGCGCCTTCAGCCCACTCGTCGTCCGGCGCGGGTCGTGCCGACATGCGCGAAGCACATGCGCCGTTCCCTCGAGGCATCGGCGTGGACGATATCTGCCGATGCAGTGACGGTTCTGTCCGCCACTCATGTCGATGTGCGGCGCGTTCCGGGTCACCGCTCGAAGGCAGATGCGCAGGGCCCGCTCGGACGGTCCTTCCACCTTCAGGATAAGGCGCCGGTGGGCACTTGCGGCAAGCCCGGGACCGCGCGGCAAACTAGCGCGCCCAACCACATAGGCGCAGAAGGGCTTGAGGTGGCCGAGCCGCTCGATGAGGGCCCGTTCTTCCACGGCACGATCGCGGATCTCGGCGTCGGTGAGCTCCTCACGGCTGGCCGTCGGTCCAACTATCGTCCCGAGATCGTCATGAACCACGTGTACTTCACCGCTCTGATCGACGGCGCGGGCCTCGCCGCCGAGATCTCCGCGGAGCTCGCACGGGGTGCAGCGCGTCCGAGGGTCTACGCAGTGGAGCCGACCGGGCCGTTCGAGAACGATCCGAACGTGACGGACAAGAAGTTCCCCGGCAACCCCACGCGGTCTTACCGCAGCACCGCCCCGCTGCGGGTTCTCGGCGAGATCGCGGAGTGGACGCGGCTGACACCGGAACAGCTGCGCACGTGGCGGGAGCGGCTGTCGGTGCTCCTCTCAGACGATGGCGGCGAGATCATCAACTGAAGAACGGCACTGCAGTTGGCGACAGCCACCAAGGACGCGCGGCAGGCACCGTTCGCGCGCGTTCTGGCCGAACCTGCTGCCGGTGGCCTGGCCCGGTGTTGGTGGACGGGGTGCCCGCCGGGGCGTTGGGTCCCGTAGCCCGGGACGTTCGCCCCGGTTGTCGACCACTGCTGCGGCCAGACACTGACCGTGATGGTCGTCGCGCGAAGGAGCTTCCGGATGGTCGATGTTCGTGGGCCAGCGAGCCGGGACCTGTTGGTGGAGAGGCCCCGGGTCGTGACGGATCGCGCGGCGCAGGGAACAGATCCGGGACCGATCGCCAGTGGGTGTCCGCTGCGCGTCCCGATGCTCGGGATCGAGGCGGTCATGGCGACGGCGTCCGCGGCGGGCGCGGTTCAGCTCGCGATCGGTGTGGGCACGCCTCCGGTCGGTTCCCTTCCGTTCGGGTTGACGAGCTGGGTCCTTCCCGGCTTGTGGCTGTTCGTCAGCGTGTGCGTCCCGTCGGCGGTAGTGACGTGGCTGTTGTTCCGACGTGACCGGCGGGCCCCGGTCGCCGTGGTCGCGGCCTGCGGCGCCCTCGGTGTCGAGCTCGTCACGCAGATCCCGTTCGTCGGGTACAGCTGGCTGCAGGCCGGCTGCGGTGGGCTGGGCGGTGCCGCCGCCTTGGCGGCCGTGACCGCGCGCCGCCGTGGCTGGAGGACACGTCCACGGAACGCTGAGGCTTCGGGTGGCGGCGCGTGATGGGAGACGCCGACGCGGAGACCGCGGTGCTGCTGTACTGGCTTCCCCTGGGGGCCGGGGGCAGGTCGGTCCGGTGGAATGGCCGGATGTACGAGCGGGTCGTCGCCGCGCGCGAGCGAAGACGGCCCTGCGACCTCTACCACTCGGCGCTCGTGGTCACCTCGGATGGCGTGCCGTTCGTGATCGAGATGGCACCGGTGTGGCGCGACTCCGACCCGTGCCGAGTCGTCGTGTGCGAAGGACCTGTTGGCACTCGCTACCTCGGTCGTCTCCGGGCGTTCCGCTATGAGGTCCGGTGCTGGCCGCACGGGGGGATCCCGGACGTCGACGAAGCTGTCGACAGCCCCGTCGTGCTCACCCGAGACGCAAAGGTCGCCAAGGGCGTGCTGTCCCACGTGCCGCTGGTGCCACCGCTGACGTGGGGCCGCGACGAGATCGGGGCGGGCGAGATGTGGAACTCCAACTCCTTGATCGCTTGGCTCCTCGCGGGGGCCGGCCTGGACACCGCGACCGTCACCCCGCCCATGGGTGGACGCGCGCCCGGCTGGTCAGCCGGCCGGCACCTCGCCATCACCAACGGGACAGGGGCCGACGCGCCGACGGCACCGCCAGGCCTCGCTCGTTGCATCACACCGGCGCTGACCACAACCGGACGGTGCCCGTGCAGGCCGGGCTGAGCAAGCGGATTGACGCCCTCGCCACTCATCGGCGGCGGCCGCATCGCTCGCGCAGCGCGGGCTAGACGCGACGACGGCGGAGAACCAGCGCACCGGCGGCCATGAGGCCGAGTGCGAGCAGCGTCAGCTGGGACCTCACGCCTGTGGCAGCGAGCGACCCGTGGGGCGCGGAGACGGCGGGACCCGTTGCCGGCGGGGCGGACGTGCGCGACACGCTCACCGGCTTCGCGACAGGCGCCGCGGCCGGCGGTGCCACGGCCGCGATCGTTGCCATGCGCATGCCGTAGGTCTCGAAGGGGTCCGCGGCGACATCGGCGCTGCGGTTGTCGGCCGCGTTGTAGGAGCCGGCGTCGCCGAAGTCGGTGCCGCGCACGACGGCGAGCGGGCCGGTGTTGCTGAACGGGAGGCCGACCGACTGGTCGACGGCGTCGAGCAGTGGCTTGATGTTCGACCCCGCCTGGTACTGCAGGATCACTGCGTCGGTGAACGTGTCCGTCCACTGGAACACGTTGCCGCCCATGTCGTAGGCACCGCTCGGGCTCTTCGTGCCGGTGTAGGCGCCGACATCGCTGGTGTCGCAGTAGAACCAACCGGCGGTGCTCGGCAGGCCCGGGTTGGCCGGGTTGTGCTCGGCCGTGACGAGCCCGCAGTTGGCCGTGTTCGGCGCGGCGCTCGGCAGGGCGCACTGCATCGGCGTGCTCGTACCGCCGGGGTACGCGTAGTACTTCTTGAGCTTCGCGTCGTAGTACGCGGCCTTGTACCACTCGTCCTCGCTGGGCAGCCACACCTTCACGCCCGGGTTGCGGCGGATCGTGAGCGCGTTCGTCGGGATGATCGTCCCGCCGCGCAGCGTGTACGCGCCGGTCTCGGTGCTGGCGCTGCCTTCCCCGTTGTTCATCCAGTTCGCGAAGCGCATCGCCATGAAGACGTTGAGGTAGTTGATCGGGCGCTTCTCGCGTCCTGGCTGCGCGGTGTAGACGTAGGCGCCCGGGCTGCCGGTGCGCGCGATGCCGGCGCCGAGGTGGTAGCACGCGGTCACGTCCATGCACGGGAAGTACAGGACGTACGGGTCGGACTTGCTCGCGACGGCGTTGAGGAACGCGGCGTACTGCGTCGTCGTCACGTCGTAGGTGCCGATGCGGAAGTCGTAGGGGACCGACCCGTAGCAGCAGCTGCGGTCCGAGGCCATGACCGTCTTGTCGGGCGCGTTGCCGGCACCGCCCACCGCCACCCACTGCATGTCCACCGACGTGGGCACCGCGCGCGGGCTGGTGGTCGTCGCTTGGGCCGGCAGGGCGGCGATCCCCGCGGCGAGCACTGCGAGGCTTGCGATGGCGATGCGCAATCGCGCGCTCCGACGGTGGTTGGCCACGCTGCCCCCCGACAGATCCGGACATCTCGGACCCGTCGTGTGTACCGATCGGTACACGGGGGGTCAAGCCGACCGCGCCGCCATGTTCGTCCGTAGTGCCTAGCCGAACGGCAACCCGTCGAACGTCTCGCGGACCGCGATCTCCGCGACCGGCCGGCGGGTCAGCTTGGTGACCTGCTTCTGTGGCTTCCCCAGGGGCACGACGGCCGCGACGGCGAACTCGTCCGGGATGGCGAGCAGCGCCTTGATGCCGGGCTCGTC
Source organism: Mycobacteriales bacterium (assembly GCA_035545535.1). Taxonomy (GTDB): domain Bacteria; phylum Actinomycetota; class Actinomycetes; order Mycobacteriales; family CAJCIY01; genus DASZYF01. The sequence continues at coordinate 25,146 of DASZYF010000080.1, forward strand.
GGGGACCGCCATCGTCGTGATCGTGCCGCCGAAGCCCTCGTTGCGGGCGGCGAGCAGCACGTTCCACACGAACGGGTAGATCGACGCGCCGCTGATGACGCCGATGCGGTCGAGGTCCTGGTCCATCGATGCGACGACGGAGAGGTCGACGCAGAACACCAGGACGACGGAGGCGTCCCGTGGCGGCTGCAGGAACGCCTCGGGGACCTCGTAGCTCTCGATCTCCTCCGCGCTGGCGGCGGGCGGGTCGATCGTGTTCCACGGGTTCTCCCCCATGGACTTCTGCAGGAGGTAGCGCTTCGCGCCCTTGCGTGCGAGCTCGGCGAGCGCTGCACGGCGCTCGGCATCGCGCACCACCACCACGCGGTTGCCCTGCCGGTTGCCGCCGCTCGGGGCGAACCGCGCGTTGTCGAGGATGCGCGCGAGCACCTCGTCGGGCAGCTCCTCGCCGGTGAACTGCCGGGTCGCGCCGGTCGTGCGCATCACGTCGTAGAGCTCCATGTCCCTACCCTGCCCCTTTGCGCGTCCCGGGACCGCTCGACATCGGACTTGTGGCGCCGCACAGGCCCCATCGGCCGCCACTTCGCCGATGTCGACCGGGCGGGGCCGGGTGGATGGGGGGCGGGCGGCGGGGTCAGGCCTCGCGGGCGACGATCTCGTCGGCGGCGCGGCGGTCCGCGGCGGTCATCTCCCAGCCGATGGCGGCCGCGTTCGCGGTGACCTGGCCCGGGCGCGTGACGCCGGTGAGCACCGACCCGACGCGCGGGTCGCCTGCGAGGTAGGAGAGCGCCAGGTCGAGCAGCGCATGGCCGCGGCTCTCGGCGAACAGGGCGAGCTCGGCGACGGTGGCGAGACGCTCGTCGGACAGGAGAGGACGGCGCGACATGATGCCGGTCTGCAGCAGCGCCGCGACCTGGCCGCCGGCGCCGAAGCGTGAGTCGGCCGGCGGCGGTTCGCCTGGCTTGTACTTGCCGGTGAGCACGCCGCTGGCGAGCGGGAAGTAGGCGAGCAGCGGCAGCCCGTGGCGCTCGGCGGCGACGAGCACGTCGTCCGCGGGCCGCTCAAGCACGCTGTACTGGACCTGGAGCGAGCGATACGGCGCCACCCCGGTCCGGTCCGCGATGGCCGCCGCCTCGTCGAGCATCGCCGCCGGAAGGTTGCAGCAGCCGACCTCGCGCACCTTGCCCTGCTGCACGAGCGTGTCGAGTGCGGTGAGGATCTCCTCCATCGGCACCGCGTGCTCCTGCTGGTGCTGCTGGTAGAGGTCGAGGTGGTCGACGCCGAGGCGCTGCAGGCTGGCCTCGCAGGCCGCGATGATGCGCGCGGCGCCCTTCTGGTCCGGGTGCGCCTCGTCGTAGTTCGACCACTTGCTCGCGATGACCGCTTCGTCGCGCCGGTTCCGCAGCGCGATGCCCAGCATCTCCTCCGAGTGACCTTCGCCGAGGAACGACGTGACGCTGTACTCCTCGGCGGTGTCGAAGAGGTTGATGCCCGCGTCGAGCGCGGTGCCGACGATGCGATCGACATCGGCCTGCGTGCAACGGTTGCCGAAGAAGTCGGTGCCGAAGCTGTTGCAGCCGACCCCGAGCACGGAGACCTCGAGCCGGCCGATGGTGGTGCGCCTCACGTCGAGGACTCCTGCAGCGCGTGAAGGACGTCGGCCGGGGGCGAGGTGCCGATGAAGGACAGGCGGTCGACAAGACCGTCGAACCGTTCACGGACGAGCCGGGGCACGTCCGCGGGTGGAGCGACGATGGCGAAGCCGTCCAGCACGTCGTCGTCGACGAGGTCGGGCATCTCGGACCAGCGACCGCTCTTCGACAGCTGGGTGAGCTCGGTGCCGAGGTCTCCCCAGCCGTGCAGGTCGAGCACCGGCTTGTAGGCCGGCGTCGACGCGTAGAACGCGATCTGTCCCTTGATGGTGTCGACGGCCTTCGCGATCTCCTCGTCGGTGCCGGTGGCGAGGAACGTCGATGCCTTCACGACGTAGCCGTCCATCGCCTTGCCGGCGCGCCGACGTCCCTCGGTGAGAGCGGGAAGCGTCCGCTCGGCGATCCAGCGCGGCGTGCTGAAGCCGTGGCAGAGGAAGCCGTCCCCGACCTCACCGGCGACCTGGGTCATCACATCTCCGACACCGGCGATGTAGATCGGTGGCCGCGGAAAGCCGTGCGGCGCAGGGACCATCGCGGGCGGCATGAGGGAGTGCCGGTAGTGCTCGCTGTCGAACGCGAGCCGTTCACCGCTCTCCCAGCTGTGCCAGATGGCGTGCAGCGCGTGCACGTAGTCGCGCATCTGTTCCGCCCCACGTCCCCACGGCATGGAGAAGCGCCGGGTGATGTGTGCCTTCACCTGCGAGCCGAGGCCGAGCACGAAGCGGCCGCCGGACAGCCGCTGCAGGTCGTGCGCCGTGTAGGCGACGGTCATCGGGGAGCGGGCGAACGCGACGACGATCGACGTGCCGAGGGTCAGGCGCTCCGTCGCGGGCGCCGCGAGCGCGAGCGGCAGGAACGGGTCGTTGGTGAGCTCACCGGTGAACGCACCCGCGTAACCAGCGGCCTCGGCATCAGCAGCGGCCACCCCGGCCCCGGCGAGGTCCCCGAGGTAGGTGTCGAAGAGCATCAGATCTGTTGGCGGCCGCGGGCGGCGACCTCGTCGAGGTTCGCGCCCGCGTTGTCGAGCCCGGCGTACCAGGTCTCGGCCATCACGCCTTCGATGAGGTGGCCCTCGTCGAGGGTCGCCGCGTTGCCGATCGCCTTGTAGTGCTGCAGCAGGCGGCGCACCGCGCGCTGGTCGTTGTTCACGATCTCGCCGGCGAGCCCCTGCGCGAAGGGCAGGAGCTCGGCGTGCGGCACGACGTGGTTCACCAGGCCGAGGCGCAGCGCGTCGTCGGCCGTGATGAACCGGGCGGTGAGGGACAGCTCGACGGCGGTGCGCCAGCCGACGCTCTGCGCGAGCAGCACGGTGAGCCCACCGCCCGGCATGATGCCGACCCGCGCGTGGGTGTCGCCGAACCTCGCGTGCTCCGACGCGACGATGATCGTGCACTGCAGTGCGATCTCCAGGCCGCCGGTGACGCAGACGCCGTTGACGGCGCCGATGATCGGCTTGCTGATGTCCGGGACGAAGCGGTACAGCCCGTTGGGGAAGCGCTCGGGGCCGGTGCCGGACGCCCGCGGCGGTGCCGACATCGGGGCCGCGCCGCTGACCTCCTTGAGGTCGACGCCGGCGCTGAACGCAGGATCGCTGCCGGTGATGATGACGACGTCGACGTCCGCGTCCGTGTCGGCCGCGGTGACGGCGTCCCAGAGCCCGTACATCAGCGCACGGTTGAGCGCGTTCCGCGCGTCGGGCCGGTTCAGCGTGATCGTGAGCACGCGGTCGGTGACCGACGTGAGGATCTCGTCGCCGCTCATGGCTGCAGAACCACCCGGATCGCGCCCGACGCACGGTCGGACGCGACGCGGAACGCCTCGACGGCATCCTCCAACGGGTAGCGGTGGGTGATGAGGGCGGCGGCGATCGTGGGATCGTCGGCGAGCATCTGCGCGGCGTTGACCATCTCGCGGCCATCCTCGTCGGTGCGGTAGCCGAGCGAGGGGACGAGGCGCCCCTCGCGCTGGAACAGCTGCATCCACGGCACCTCGACCGGGCCCATGTGCACGCCGAGCCCGCTCACCGTTCCGCTCGGTGCGACGAGCTCGACGCACCGCGCGAGGCTCTCGGCGGTCCCGGCCGCCTCGATGACGACGTCGTAGGTGCCGTCGGTGCCGATCCGAGCGCCGAGCTTCTCCCCGGCCTCCTTCTGGTGCGGATGCCGGGCTTCGAGCGCGACGACGTCGGCGCCGAGCGTGCGGGCCGCCGCGACCGCCAGCAGGCCGAGCGCACCGCCACCGACGACCGCGACGCGCTTTCCCGCGGTCGGGCCGCCGAGGCGCACGGCGTGCCACGCGACGGACGCGGGTTCGACGAGCGACGCGTCCTCGACGGCGATGCCGGCGGGCACGTCGACGAGGCTCTGCGCAGGGGCCCGGAACTGCTCGGCCATGCCGCCGTCGCCCCCGACGCCGAGCGCGCGCGTGCCGTGCGTCGGGCAGAGGTTGATCGCTCCGGCCGCGCACTGCTCGCACGCGCCGCAGCCGTAGATCGCTTCGACCACGACCGCGGTGCCGTCCGCGCGGACGCCGGCCAGCTCGTGGCCGATGATGCGGTCGAGCCCGAGCCGCACGTACATGAGGTCCGATGCGCAGATGCTCATCGACCGCATCGTGAGCAGCTCACCGTCGCCCGGTGGCTCGTCGAGGTCGACGACCGTGACGGCTCCGCCGCCGGCCTTGACCGCCTTCACCACCACCTCCTCACCCGACGACCCGGGCAGCCTGCCGGACCTAGCTGCGCGACGCCGGCCCTCGGGGGACGTCGCGGAACGGCACGTCCTTGTCGAGCGTGCGCTCGCGCGGCATGCCGAGCACCCGCTCGCTGATGACGTTGCGCGCCATCTCCGTGGTGCCGCCCCCGATGCAGGAGCTCTGGCGCAGCAGGAACTCCATGTTCGCCACGGTCGCGGTGCCATCGTCCCCGGGCACCCACGCGCCGCCGACCGCGCCGGCGAGGTCGAAGACGATGGTCGAGGCGCGCACACCGGTCGCGCCGCCGAACAGCCGCACGAGCGCCGCCGCCTGGTCGTTGAGCTGGCGGGCCGCCATGCGCCGGCCGACGCGCCGCTGCAGCTGCTGCTTGACGAGCTCGATCTCGCGGGCCTCCCCGATGAGCGGGCGCGCCACGGGGTCCTCCAGGCGGTCGGCATCGCGTGCGATCTGCACGACCGAGTCGATGTCGAGACCGCCACCGCGGGCCTCCCCGACCGGCAGCGTGACGAGGGGTGAGCTGTAGAGCATGCGCTCGTGGGTGAGCCAGCGGGTGGCCACGGTCCAGCCCGCGTCGATCTCGCCGATGCGGTCGGTGTCCGGCACGCGGACGTCCGTCATGTACTCCTGGCAGAACTCCTTGGAGCCGTCGAGCATCTCGATGCGGCTGATCTCCACGCCCGGCTGGTGGATGGGGAGGATGAAGACGGTGAGGCCGCGGTGCTTCGGGACGTCCCAGTTGGTGCGCGCGAGCACGAGGCCCCAGTCCGACCACCACGCACCGGTGGTCCAGATCTTCGAGCCGTTGATGAGCCACCCGTCGCCATCGGGCGTCGCCGTCGTCGTGGCGCCGGCGGCGTCGGACCCGCCGCCGGGCTCGGACAGGAACTGCATCCACAGCTCTTCGCCCTTGAGCATCGCGGGGATGTGCGCCTGCTTCTGCTCCTCGGTGCCGAAGTCGAGCAGCACCGCGGCGCAGGGGGTGAACGTGGGCACCTGGATGCGCTTCGGGTACTCGAAGCCGGCGATCTCCTCGTTGAACGCGCGCTGGTGCTCGAACGTGAGACCGAGGCCGCCGTACTGCTCGGGGAAGCAGATGCCCGCGAGCTTCGCGTCGAACAGCATGCGCTGCACCTCGCGCTCACGGGCGACGGCCGCGAGCTCGTCCTCGTCCGACAGACGATGGCGCAGGCGGGCGAGCGAGCTGCCCTCCGAAGGCAGCGGCTCGAGGTTGGCGCGGATGAACGCCCGGGCGCGCGTGCGGAAGGCGTCGACGGTCTCGGTCATGCCTTGGCCTCCGCGAGCCGGGTGATCGCCAGGTCGGCCAGGTGCTTGCGGTGCGCGAGCGGCGTGCCGTGCAGGGCGCGGTTGACGCTCACCCGCCGCACGAGCAGGTGCAGGTCGTGCTCGAAGGTGACGCCGATGCCGCCGTGGATCTGCACGCAGTCGTGCACGAGCTCGGCGCCGTAGTGGCCGACGAACCCGGCGGCGGCGGACACGTACTCGCCGGCGAGCGGGTCACCGGCGTCGACGGCCGCGGCCGCGGCGTCGGTGATGCCGTGGCCGGCCTCGAGCCACGACAGCATGTCGGCGAAGCGGTGCTTGATCTCCTGGTACGAGGCGAGCGGGCGCCCGAAGGAGTAGCGGTCGAACGCCCACGCCAGCGCCATGTCGAACGCCCGCTGCATCGCGCCGACCGTCTCCGCGGCGTAGGCCACGTTCGCGATCAGCTGCTGCCGACGGACCTGCGCCTCCGCGCCGCCGAGCACACCGACCAGAGCGCTCGCGGGCAGGCGCACGTCGGCGAACGTCGCCGCGGAGAAGCGGCGGGTCAGGTCCCCGGTCTGCATCGGGGTCACGGTCAGCCCGGCCGCGTCGACGGGCACGAGCACCTGCGAGAAGCCGTCGCCGGTGCGGCCGGTGACCAGGAGGTGCTCAGCGCCGGGCGCGCCCTCGATCGGCCGCTTGGTGCCCGAGACGACCACCTCGTCGCCGTCGGCGCGGATCTCGAGCGCCGGCAGGGCGAAGACGTCGCTCGGCTCCGGCTCCAGCACGGCCCACGCGGCGACCGACGTACCCGCGAGGAGCGCGTCGAGGACGTCCGGGTGCGCGCCACTCGCGTCGAGCGCGGACGCCACGACGTTGACCGGCACGAGCGGGCCGGGAGCGGCACGCTTGCCGAACTCGAAGGCGAACAGCGTCAGGTCGGTGAGCGGCTGCCCGCTGACCGAGCCGCCGCCGTTGTCCTCGCTGACGAGCATCGAGGTCCAGCCGAGCTCGGCGCCGCGCTCCCACAGCTTCTGGTCGTAGCCGAGCGGGTCGTCGCGGAGCTTCTTGACCTCGTCGAAGGGCAGGTGGTCGTCGAGGAAGCGGGCCGTGGTGTCGCGCAGGGCCTCCTGCTCGGAGCTGAGCTCCACGAGCATGGACGGCCTCCGGTTCGCGTTCAGGGTGGGTGGGGCGAAGGCCCATCTTCCCAAAAAATCGACGTCGACGTCAAAGTTGGCGTGGACGGACCGGACGATCCGGGCAGGACCGCCCAGCTGCATTGATCGACGTCAACGTCGAGATCTGAGCGACTCCCCGCGATCTACGGCCAGCCGGCGCCGGGGACGTCGACGGTGACGGCTTCGACCTTGCCCGCGCCCTTGCCGGCGGCCTTGTCCTGACCGAAACCGGGCGCGGTCATCAGGTACAACGTGCGGCGGTCCTCGCCACCCAGTGCGCAGGCGAACACCGGCTGGCTCGCCTCGACGACCTCGAGGATCGCGCCACCCTCGGCGATGCGGGCACACCCGACCCCGAACGCGTCGGCCATCCAGATGGCGCCGTCAGCGTCGAGCGCGCAGCCGTCCGGGCCCATGCCGGGCAGCTCGGCCCACACGCGCCGGTCGGAGAGCGTCGCGTCATCGTTGACCGTGAACGCGGTGTAGCGCCGGCCCATCGACTCGCCGACGATCAGCGTGCGGCCGTCGGGGGTGATGACGGTGCCGTTCGGGAAGCGCAGGTCATCGGCCGCGACCTCGACGGTGCCGTCGGGACGCACGAGCGCGAGCACCGCGGCCCGCGGCTTCTCCCCGGCCTCGATGTCGAAGCCGAAGTTCCCGACGTAGGCGTTGCCGTGCCCGTCGACGACCATGTCGTTGCAGCTGCCACCCGCCACGTGCGAGAGGTCGGCGTGCAGGTGGACGGCGCCGCCCGCGTCCACCCGACGCACCTGACGGGACGACATGGCGACGACGAGCAGCTCACCGTTCGGCAGCCAGCCGAGCCCGCTCGGCTCGTCGTCGAACGTGACCTCGACGCGCGCGTCACCACCGGGCCCGAGGGACACCACGTGGTGGTTGTAGAAGTCGGAGAACCACAACCGGCCGTCGTGCCAGCGCGGTCCCTCCCCGAAGTCGATGCCGGAGTGGACGGTCGCGACGGACCGCGCCATCAGGCGGTGCGGACGACGAGCTTGTCCCAGCCGCGCACGGTCGACGTGTGCGCCTGCTTGGACGCGTCGTAGTCGACCTCCCAGCCGTTCGGGAAGCGCTTCAGCACCTCGTCGAGCGCGATGCGCCCTTCGAGCCGCGCGAGGTTGCCCCCCAGGCAGAAGTGGATGCCGTAGCCGAACGCGAGGTGGCGGTCGATCCTGCGATGGATGTCGAACTGGTCGGCGTTCTCGAAGTGCCGCTCGTCGCGGTTGGCCGAGCCGTTGAGCAGCACCATCGCGTTGCCGGCCGCGATGGTCTGCCCGTACCACTCGACATCCTTGGTGATGTAGCGCGACTGCACCGGCGACGGCGACTCGTAGCGCAGGATCTCCTCGATCGCCCTGGGGATCAGCGAGCGGTCGGCCGAGACGGCGGCGAGCTGGTCGGGGTGCTCGGCGAGCAGCTTGCCGGTCCAGCCGATGGGCCGCGTGGTGGTCTCGTTGCCGGCCGCCGCGAGCATGCCGATGTAGTTGAGCAGCTCCTCGCGGGTGAGCTTGCGGGTGGTCCCGTCCGGCAGGTTGAGGTCGGCCTGGATGAGCTCGGTCATGATGTCGTCGGACGGGTGCTCGGTCCGGTAGTCGACGTACGCGCCGAACATCTCCTGGTTGCGGTCGCCGGTGCCACCGCCGTAGTTGGCCTGGCCGTCCTCGGCGAGCGCCAGCCCGGCATCGATCTCCTCGCGGATCGCCGCCTGGTCCTGCTCCGGGATGCCGAGCAACATGCCGATCGTCTTCATCGGCATCTGCGCACCGAGGTCGGCGATGAAGTCGAAGCTGCCGGTGCCGACCTTCGGGTCGAGCGCGGCGGCGCAGAACTGGCGGATCTGCTCTTCGAGGGCAGCGATGTGCTTGGCCCGGAACGCCCGTGACAGCACCTCGCGGTAGACGTCGTGGATCGGGTTGTCGTCGAACAGCAGCAGGCCCGGCGGCACGGGGAAGCCGGACCGGATCATCTCGAGGACGGTGCCCTTGCCGGAGATGTAGGTCTCGACGTCGGTGAAGCACCTGTCGACGTCGTCGAAGCGCGAGAGCGCGAAGAAGTCGTGCTTCTCGTTGTAGTAGAGCGGCGCCTCGTCCCGCATCCGCTTCCACGTGGGGTAGGGGTCCCGGTCGATCTCGAAGTCGTACGGGTCGTAGTACAGCTCCGGCGCGGTCGCGGTCGTCACCCGTCCGAGATTAGCCACCGATGTTGGGTTCTGGACACCCTTCCCGGGATGGCCGAGATGACCGATCGGTCACCGGGGCAGGCCGAGCCCCCGCTGGGCGATGATGTTGCGCTGCACCTCGCTGGTGCCCGCGTAGATGGTGGTCCCGAGGGCGAACCGGGCCATGTGCTCCACGTAGCCGTTGCGCGGCGCGGTGGGGTCGAAGTAGGAGCGCAGCGCGTCCGGGCCCATGAGGTCGGCGAGGTCTTCGGAGGCCCGCACGAGGGCCTCGGAGGAGTAGAGCTTCGCCATCGGCGCCTCGGCCTCGGGGACCGTGCCGGTCTCGGTCATCCAGTGCGCGCGGCGCTGCAGCAGCAGCGAGACCTCGGTCTCGGCGGCCACGCGGGCGAGCCGCGTGCGGACGTCGGGGTCCTCGATGCGTCCGGACTCCTGCGCCCATGCCTCGGCCTCGGCGAGCAGCCGTTCGGTGCGCACACCGAACGCGGCACCGTGCTCGTCCTGCAGCGCCGCGGTCATCACCCGCCAGCCGCCGTCGACCTCACCGATGCGGTAGGTGTCCGGCACGCTGACGTCGTTGTAGAAAGTGATGTTCGTCCGCTCGCCGGAGACTGTGTAGACGGCCTGGTACTCGAAGCCCGGCGAGTCCGTCGGGACCAGGAACATCGTGAGGCCCTTGTGCTTGGGCACGTCCGGGTTCGAGCGCGTGAGGACGAAGATGTAGTCGGCCAGGTGCGCGTTGGTCGTGAACATCTTCGAGCCGTTGATCAGCCAGTCGTCGCCGTCGCGCGTCGCGCGCAGCTGTGCGTTGGCGACGTCCGACCCCGCGCCGGGCTCGCTGAAGCCGAGAGCGCAGATCACCTCGGCCCGCAGGATCTTCGGGACGATCTCGCGACGCAGCAGCTCCGAGCCTCCGTAGGTGATCGCCTTCGCGACCTGCAGCGACACGCCGTTCGCGTACGTCGGCGCGTCGTGGCGCATCAGCTCTTCCATGAAGACGTGCATCTCGAGCGGGTCCCGCTCGGAGCCGCCCTCCTCCTTCGACCAGCCGGCGGCGAACCACCCGCGCGCGATGAGCTCCTGCGTGAAGGCCGGGTCGTGCGAGACGCCGCTGCGGTAGTAGGACTCGACGCGCTCCGGCGTGAGGAAGTCCTCCATGAACGCGGCGACCTCGGCGCGCAGCGCGTCGGCGTTGGGGCCGAGACGGAAGTCCATCAGGCAGTCCTCCCGTAGCGCGCGTCCGCGGCGCGCCGGTAGGCGGCCGCGGGTTCGCCCCAGACCGCGGCCCACGCACGCGCCCGACGCCAGTAGAGCTGCACGTCGTACTCGAGGGTGAAGCCGTAGCCGCCATGGAAGTGCAGCGCCTTGTAGGAGGCATCGCGCGCGGCCTCCGTCGCGACGGCGAACGCGAGGGCGGTCAGCTCGGCGGCGCGCGGGTCGTCGACGTCGTGCGCCCACGCCGCCTCCTGCGCCAGCAACCGCGCACCGTCGATCGCGGTCGCGGCGTCCGCGAGGTTGTGCGCGACGGACTGGAACGATCCGATGGGCACGCCCCAGGCCTTGCGCTCCTTCACGTAGGCGACGCCGAGCTCCAGCGCACGGGCGCCGATGCCGACGAGCGCCGCGGCGGTGAGGCGTAGCCAGTCGTCCACCGCCTCCTCGTGCACGGCCAGTGCTTCGGCGCCGGTCGCGAGCACGTGCGCATCAGCGGGTACGGCGACGTCGGCGAGCGGCTGCGCGCCGACGTTCTCGAACGGTGTGCGCGCACCCTCGAGCGGCACGAGCAGCAGGCGTTCGCCGTCGAACACGACCGCGTCGTCGGCGACCGCTGCGGCCGGCACCGCTCGCGCCGCGCCGCCGTTCACGGGGTGCAGCGCGATCGTCACCAGCCGCTCACCGGCGAGCACGGGCTCGAGCGCGGGGCTGCCGACCGCCGCGAGCACGCGGGCCGCCACCTGTGCCTCGATCACCGGCGCCGGCGCGACCGCGCGGCCCTGCTGCTCCGCGGCGAGGGCGAGGTCGACCTCCGACGCGCGGTGGTCGGCGTCCTCGTCGACCGCCATCTCGATCAGGCCCAGCGCGAGCAGCTGGTCCCACAGGCCCTTGTCGAACCCGAGCGGTTCGGCGGCGCGGACGCGCTCCGGACTCGCGTGCGTCCCGTAGAGGTCGCCGAGCGCGGCGACGAGTGCCGCCTGCTCGCCCGTGAGGCTCAGATCCATGACGCACGCTCCATGCCTCGATCATGTCGCACCGGTGGAGGCGCGGTCGCCGCATGGAGGGAACGGCAGTTCTGCCCCCCTATGCTCCCGTCAACGCACGACCGACGAGAGGGCGCGATGACCGATCCCGAGCCGCGCTCGGAGCGCGGCCGGCGCACTCGCGCAAAGCTGCTCGCCGCCGGCAAGGTCGTGTTCGAGCGCGACGGCTTCCTACCCGCGCGCATCACCGACATCGCGGCGGAGGCCGAGGTCTCGCACGGCGCGTTCTACCACTACTTCGAGTCCAAGGAATCGCTGTTCCGCGAGATCGCCGAAGAGGTCGAGGTGCGGCTCGTCGCGATGGACGACATCTCCGATGCACCGCACGACCCGGTCGAGCGGATCCGCGCCGCGAACCGCTCGTACCTGTCCGCGTACCGCAAGGAAGCGCGCATCATGCGCGTCATCGAGGAGGTCAGTCGCTATGACGCCGAGGTGCGCAAGGTGCGCGACAAGCGCGACGACCACCTCGCCGCGCGGCTCGAGGCGTCCATCGCGCGCCTGCAGGCGGACGGGACCGCCGACCCCGCCATCGACAAGCGCTATGCGGCGACGATCCTCGGCGGCATGGTGGCGCGGTTCGCCGAAGCGATGTTCGTCACCGGAGGTCGCTACTCGTTCGAGACCGCGGTCGAGCAGCTCACGCTGCTCTGGGCGAACGCGCTCGGCCTGAAGGTCGCACCGGCCGCGCCGCGCAACCGCGGCAAGCGCACGTCCTCTGGCTAGAGCGTGAGGACCGAGACGGCCGAGGTGCCGGGCGCGCCGTAGAGCTGGGCGATGCCCACGCGCGGCTGGTTCGGCACCTGGCGGTCACCGGCCCGGCCGGTCATCTGCGTCACCAGCTCGTGCACCTGCCGCAGGCCGGACGCGCCGATGGGCTCGCCGTTGGCGATGAGCCCGCCGTCGGTGTTGATCGGCAGCGAGCCGCCGATCTCGGTGGCACCGTCGGCGACGAGCTTCTCCTGATCACCGTCGGCGCACAGCCCGGTCTCGGCCATGTGGATCACCTCGGCGCCGGCGTCGGTGTCCTGCAGCTGCGCGATGTCGACGTCGGACGGGCTGACGCCGGCGAGCTCGAACGCTGCCTTCGCCGCGTCGACCGTCGGCGCGGGCACGCGCTCGAGCGGGATCGACGGGCTGTGCACCTCGAACGCTCCGTAGCGCCGCGTCCGCACGACGGTGCTGCGCAGGTAGACGGGCGTGGCCGTGTACTTGTGCGCGATCGACGCGTCGCAGAGCACCACGGCCGCGGCGCCCTCGTTCGGGCTGCAGAACATGTACTGCGTCAGCGGGTGGTTCAGCATCATCGAGCCGAGGATCTCGTCCTCGGACAGCGGCTTGCGCCGGTGCGCGTCCGGGTTGAGGCTGCCGTTGCGGTAGTTCTTCGCGGCCACCTTCGCCAGCGTCCCGCTCGAGATGCCGTGGTCGTAGGCGTAGCGGTTGATCTTCATGCCGAAGAACTTGGTGGTGAGGAACAGGCCCATCTCGCCGAACCACGCGGGGCACGCATAGTCGGTGGGGTCCGCGGTGAAGGCACCGGGGTCGTGCTTGTCCATGCCGAGCACGAGGCCGAGCTGGTGCTGACCGGAGCGGATGGTCTGCGCGGCGAGCGAGAGCGCGCTCCCCGCGGTGGCGCAGCCGTTGTAGACGTCGGTGAACGTGATGCCGGTGAGACCCAGCTGCGCGACGACCGCGTCCGGGTTGTCGACCTCGTAGCTGCCGCCCACCGCGAACTGCACGTCGCTCCAGGTGATGCCCGCGCTGGCCATCGCGGTCCGCGCCGCGGTGGCGCCCATGTCGAGCGCGGCGACGCCCGGGAAGCGACCGAACGCCGTGCGCCCCGTGCCGATGATCGCGACGTCGGTCATCCCGTGCTCCCGGCGGGCGCGAAGGCGAAGCTCATGACCTCGGTGCCGTCGGCGTCCTGCGCGAGCGGCACGATCGTCAGCTCGACCGGCAGGCCCACCTCGACGTCGTCCGCGGTGATGCCGACGAGCGGCGACTCGACGCGCAGCGCGCCCGGCAGCTCAACCGACGCGACCACCCACGGCACGAAGGCCTCGGGCTTGTCGGCTCCGAGGTAGGGCGCCTTGGGCAGGAAGCCCTGCGTGGTCCAGGCCCACACGGTGCCCGTGCGCGGCAGCTCCTCGTCGGCCAGCGTCGCCGACCCGCAGCGCGGGCAGCCGTTGTTGACCGGGAACGTGATGGCCGAGCAGTCCGCGCAGCGCGACCCGATGAGGGCCGGGGCGCCGGACGGCCAGGTGAAGAGACGATCGGCGATGGGCCGCTGGCTCACGAGTGCACTCCCACGTAGCTCTCGAGGACGTCTTCGTCGTTGAGCTCGCCCGGCTCGCCGGCGAACGCGACCTCACCGCGGTTGAGCAGGTAGACGTAGTCGGCCGCGGCGAGCGCACGAGTCACGTACTGCTCGACGAGCAGGAGGCTCACGCCCTCGTTGCGCAGCAGCGCGAGGAACTCGAAGATCTCGTCCACGATCTTGGGCGCGAGCCCCATCGACACCTCGTCGAGCAGCACGATCTTCGGGTGCTGCACGTAGGTGCGCGCGAGCGCGAGCATCTGCTGCTCACCGCCGCTCATCGTCCCCGCGATCTGCGCCAGCCGCTCGCCGAGCCGCGGGAACGCTCGCACCGCGCGCTCGATCGATGCCTTCTCCTCACCCTTCGCGCTCTGCAGCACGAGGTTGTCCTTCACCGAGAGCGACGGGAAGATGCCGCGACCCTCAGGGACGTGGCAGATGCCGTGCTGGACGAGGACGTGTGGCGCCCGGCCGGTCACGTCGACGTCGTCGATGACGATCGCGCCGCTCGTCGGGTGCAGCAGCCCGGAGGCGACGCGCAGCAGCGTGGTCTTGCCGGCGCCGTTCGCGCCGAGCAGCGCGACGACGCTGGCGTCCGGGACGACGAGGTTGACGTTGCGCAGCACCGTGGTGCCGGAGTACCCGGCGGTGACGTCCTGCAGCTTCAGCACGTCACACCCCCGCCACGTCGCGGTCGGCTTCCGGGACCGCCGTCTCCACCGCTTCGCTGCCGAGGTACGCGGCGCGCACGACCTCGCTCGCGCCGACCTCGGCCGCGGTGCCTTCGAAGATCGGCTCCCCGAAGTCGAGGACGTGGATGTAGTCGCACACGCTCATGACGAGCGACATGTCGTGCTCGACGATGAGGATCCCGACGTTCCTGGTCTCGACGAGCGAGCGCAGGATGCGGCCGAACACGACCGTCTCGGCCTTGTCCAGGCCGGAGCTCGGCTCGTCGAGCAGCATCACCTTGAAGCCGCCGGCCATGCAGCGCGCCAGCTCGACGAGGCGGCGCTGACCGGTCGACAGGTCCGCGGGCCGGCTGCTCGCCAGCTCGGTGATGCCGCAGACCTCGAGCGCGTCCTCGACCGCTTCGGCGACCGCGGCCGCGTCGGCCCGGCTGCTGCGCAGGTGCCGCCAGGGTGCGGACCCGGCCAGGCCGGCCTCGCGGCCGAGCGCGACGTTGTCGCGCACGGTCAGCGAGTCGAACAGCTCCATGCGCTGGAACGTGCGGCCGAGCCCGCGCTGCGCGCGCCGCTGCGGCGACATCCTGGTGACGTCCTCGCCGAAGAGGTGGACGCTGCCGCTGGTCGGGCGCAGCAGGCCCGAGCACGCGTTGAACGTGGTGGTCTTGCCGGCGCCGTTCGGGCCGATGAGACCGGTGATCCGGCCGACCGGAGCGGCGAGCGAGATCTTGTTCACCGCGATGTGCCCGCCGTAGCGGACGACGACGTCCTGGATCTGGAGACCGTCCACGATGAGACAGTAGTGGACCCGACGTCGATGTCGGAAATGGCGTTCTCCGAGGAGCCCGGATGCCCGATCGCACCGTCGTGCCCTGCGCCTACCCGGCGCGGGCGACCCGCGACGGCCGCATCGTCGCGGAGAGCACCCGCGCTGTGATCGAGGAGCGGTTCGACGCGCTCCCGCTGCTGCACTTCCCGGCCGACGACGTGACGGACCCCGCCGGCACCGTGCCTGACGAGCCGGGCCACCTGCGGTTCGAGGACGCGGACGTGCGGCTCGAGATCGTCGACACCGTGCCGGGTGAGGACCCGCGCGACGCGTCGGTGAAGCGCTTCCCCGTGTGGGGAGATGCGGCGCACCTGATCGCGATGCTCGACGTGCAGCCGAGCGGACCCGACCGGTTCGTCGGTGCGGCGCGGGCCGACGCCCGCCGGCCCGTCGTCGAGGCGAGCCAGATGCTCGCGCAGGCGATGGTCGCCGCGTGCCGGCACGCGCCGGGTCGCCGCGTGACCTCAGCGCAGCTCGCGATCTACCGCGCGGCCGATGCGCGCCAGGAGCTCGACTTCGAGCTGCAGGACCTCTCGACCGGACGCACGTTCAGCACCGTGCTGGTCACCGTCTCCCAGGGGCGCCCGTGCGCGTCGGTCCTCGTGCAGCTGCACAGCGGCTCCGACGACGTGGTGCGGCACGCCGTCGACGCGCCGCCGTGCAAGGGCCCCTACGAGAGCGAGCCCTGTGACATGGGCGTCACCGGACGCGACATCCGGGTAGCCGACGGCGCGTACAGCAACGACTCGAGCGCCCCCGTCGGCCCGCCCGTCATCGACGCGTGGTTCCGCTTCCGCGCGGTGCCCGATGACCAGGCGCTGCATGCGGCGCTGCTGGCTCAGCCGGCGGGGCACATGCCCATCGCGGCGGCACTGCGGCCGCACGCAGGGATCGGTCAGGACCAGGCACACCGCACGGTGTCGATGGGCATCAACGCGATCTCGCTGTCGATGCACGCCGACGTCCGCGCCGACCGGTGGATGCGATACCACCACCTCTCGACGTTCGCGGGCGACGGCATGACGCACGCCGAGTGCCGCGTGTACGACGAGGACGATCACCTGCTCGCCTCGTTCACGGTGGAGGCGATGGTGCGGCCGTTCGCCCCCTCGATGGGCCCGGTCGACGATCGCACCGCTCTTTGACACCGTGTCGAAAACCAACGCTGTTACGGGATCCGGACGCATGACGACCCGTCAACTGCAACGATGGGCGGCGTGGGTCGCCCCAAGGTTCCGCTGATCGAGCGCGATGCGGCCATCGCGAAGGCGCTGGAGATCATCGACCGCGACGGTGTCGACGCGCTCTCCATCCGCAACCTGGGCAAGGAGCTCGGCGTCAACGGTGCTTCGCTGTACCACCACTTCACGGACAAGGAGGAGATCCTCGAAGGTGTCCGGGCGCTGATCCTGCGCGAGGCGCGCGTGGTCCTCCGGACGACGAGGTCCGCGTCATGGCAGGACTACGTGCGCACCTCGTGCACGCGCTACCGCACCGCGCTGCTGAACCACCCGCACGCGGCCCCACTCATGTCGCCCGGCCTCATCCGGCCGGTCGCCGTCGCCGCGCGTGACGTCCTCGTCGAGAAGATGGTCGAGGCCGGCGTGCCCGTGCACCTCGCGTACCCGATCATGGACAGCGCCGAGACGCTCGCGTTCGGCTCCGCGGTCCTCAACCCGCACAAGCTCGCGCCGGACGAGCGCTTCCAGCTCCGCGGCAACGGCCACCACCCGGTGCCGCACCTGGACAAGGCGATCCGCCCGCACCGGTCGGCCGACAAGCTGTTCAAGCTGGAGCTCGACGCGCTCATCGACGGCTGGTCGGCCGTCATCGACCGCGACAGCAACAGCGGTCGCCGCCGCTGACGTCCGCGCTAGCCGGTGCTCGTCCGTCGGCGACGCTGCAGGGGGGCGGTGCCGTCATCGACGGAGGTGGTGACCATCGCGATGATCCAGCGGATGGCTTCGGTCGCGCGCTGCGGCGTCAGGCCCCACTGGGCGACCAGACGCTCGAACGCGAGCGGGCTCCAGAGCACGTCGAGCAACCCCGCGACGGCCCGGCGCTGCTCGTCGGTCCAGCCCGGAGCGGCGTCCGCCACTGCCACCGCGAGCGCATCGCGGCGGTGCCGGTCTTCGCTCGAGATCGCCGGGTCCTCGACCGCGAGCCCGGGCAGAGCGGCCGCGAACGACGACATCGAGGTGAACACGCGCGCCGCCACGTCCCCGACCTCGTCGAGCGCGATCCCTTCGTAGACCACACCGGCCTGCTCCTGCAGCCGATGCATCACGGCGTCGTGCAGCTCACGTTCGTTGGCGAAGTGCCGGTACGCCGTGCTCTCGCTGACGCCCGCCCGCTCCGCGACCGCGCGCATGGTCAGCTGTGCCCAGTCCCACGTCGGCACGCGGTGCGCGAGGTCGGCTCCGGCCGCGACGATGCGCTCGCGCGTCTCGGCCGCGCGCTGCCGGCGCACCGGGCTGTCGTAACGGCGCCGGGGGCTCGTCTGGTCCATTGCCCGATCCGGATATTCGTGGGAGTGTGCTCCCGCGAATGTAGCCCACGCCGGGGAGGGAGCGAACGATGGAGTCCGTCGACGAGCTGCTCGATGCCGCGCGGTCGGAGACCGGCCTCGACGACTTCGGCAACGACTCCTTCCGCGAAGGGCTCGAGCGCCTCGTCCGTTCGCTGCAGGAGGAGTCCGACCTCAACGAGCTCGGCGCGTTCGTGCTGCGCATGCGGATCGTCGGCGCGCTGAAGAACCGGCTGCACGTCGAGGACTGGTACCGCCGGCACCCGGAGATCGACGACGAGGTCATCACCGCGCCGCTGTTCGGCCTGGGCCTCCCGCGCACTGGCTCCACGGCCCTGTCGTTCCTGCTGGCCGAGGACCCGAACACCCGCTCGCTGGCCACCTGGGAGTCGGGTGAGCCGTGCCCGCCTCCGTCGACCGGGATCAACGCGGCCGAGCGGATCGCGCAGACCGAGATGAACCTCGCGGCTCAGGACGCGATCACACCGCGGCTGCAGTACCTGCTGCCGTCCAGCGCCACCGGCCCGATGGAGTGCCTCGAGCTCATGGGGCTCGAGTTCAAGACGCAGATCTACAACCCGATGGCCTCGATCCCCTCCTACGCACGGTGGCTCGACGACGCCGACATGCGCCCGGCCTACGAGTACGAGAAGCGCGTGCTGAAGCTGCTGCAGTGGGGCGAGCCCACCCGGCCGTGGCGGCTCAAGACCCCGGTCCACCTCCTGTACCTCGACGCTCTCGACGAGGTCTTTCCCGACGCGCGGTTCGTCATGACGCATCGCGACCCCACGCAGGTGGTGGTCTCGGTGTCGGACCTCTTCTCCGAGTTCCGCACGATGATGAACACCACCGTCGACCTGCACGAGATCGGCGCGGACAACGTCGCCGAGTGGTCGCTCGCGATGGAGCGGGCCATCGCGTTCCGAGACAAGCCGGGCAACGACGAGCGCTTCTACGACATGGACTTCCGCGCGATGCAGCGCGATCCGATCGGCGAGGTGCGGAAGCTCTACGCGTGGCTCGGCGAGCCGGTGACGCCGGAGTTCGAGGCCGGCATGCGGGCGTGGTGGCAGGAGCACTCGGAGAACCGCGAACGGAACGAGCACCCCGAGCCGGCGACGTTCGGGCTCGACCTCGACGCGGTGCGGCCCCGCTTCGCCGACTACCTGAAGCGCATGGAGACCTGGACAGGAGCAACCGCATGACCATCGACCTCACCGGCGGGTTCGACCTCGCGTGGGAGAACGTCTTCACCGAGCAGCCCGAGCACCCGGAGATGCACGAGTCGATCAACGCGTGGATCTGGGACGACAGCGGCCGCATCGGGCTGCCCCGCATCGGCGTCGAGGCCATCGCCGCGTCCTGGGAGACCCACGGCCTGCAGGTGAACGTCGCCTTCCCGGACGGTCGCGTCTACAACATCTTCGGCGGCGGGCCGAAGCACGACGTGATGAACAGCAAGGGCGAGCCACGCATCCTGGGCGCCGGCCCGCTGGTCATGGAGGTGATGGAGCCGTACAAGCACGTCCAGCTGCGGCTCGACGGTGACGCGCTCGCGACGTCGACCGAGGAGGAGATGGACGGCTGGATGCCGTTCACCGCCACCGGCGACCGCGTCCCCATCACCGCGCAGATCGACATCTACCCGTGCGTCCCGCCGTGGATGAACGGCGGCCTGCAGCCGAAGGCGCTGCACCTCCTCCAGACCACCGAGGAGGGCGACCTCATGGGCTACCCGTGGCGGTTCGAGCAGCTCTGCCGGGCCGAGGGCAGCGTCACCATCGACGGTGAGACCCACCCCATCAACGGCCACGCCAACCGCATCCGACGGCAGAGCATCCGGCGCACCGCGACGCTGCGGGGCCACTGCTGGCAGGCGGCGGTCTTCCCGAGCGGCAAGGCGTTCGGCTACATCTCCTACCCGCCGTACACGGACGGTCGCGAGACCTACAACGAGGGCTACACGTTCTCCGGCGACGGCCCGCTGACGCCCGCCGAGGTCGTCGAGATGCCGTTCCTGCGGTCACTGCAGGCGAACGGCCAGGACGTCTCGACGGTGCTGCGCACGGCGGACGGCGAGCACCACATCCAGGGCGAGACAGCCATGTCGACGTTCATGGTCATGCCACCCGAAGGTGGCGGGCTGCAGCTGCAGCAGGCGATCGTGCGCTACACGTGGGACGGCGAGACCGCGTTCGGCATGCTCGAGCGCTCGATGCCCGGCGAGACGCTCACCTGATCCTTGTGATCCGTGCGCGATGCGCCCGATGATCGGGCGTCCTCGCACGGATCACCGAGGTCGGCGGGCGCTCTGGCGGACGACGGCGGTGTCGGCGAGCTCGGTGAGCCCGAGCTCGCGCAGGATCTCGTCGGTGTGGTCGCCCGGGAACGACGGGCGCGATGGCGCCGCGGGGACGGTGCGGGAGAAGCGCGGCGCCGGCGCGGGCTGCACGATCCCGTCGACCTCGACGAACGTCTCGCGGGCGACGTTGTGCGGGTGCTGCGGCGCCTCGGTGATCGACAGCACGGGGGCGGCGCACGCGCCAGGCGAGACGAGGTCCTGCTCCCACTCGGCGCGGGTGCGCTCCCGGAACCGCGCCGCGAGCACCGCGCGATGCGCGGCCCACCGCTGCGGTGAAGCCTCGTCCTGCGGGACGTCGACACCGAGCCGCGCGCAGAGCTCAGCGTAGAACTGGGGCTCGATCGCGCCGACTGCGAAGTGATGCCCGTCGGCGGTCTCGTACACGCCGTAGTAGTGGGCGGCACCGTCGAGCACGTTGTCGTGGCGGCGGTCCCGCCAGGTGCCCACCGGCACCATGCCGAAGAACGGCGTCATCAGCAGCGCGGCGCCGTCGACCATCGCGACATCGAGCACCTGGCCCTCACCCGAGGTGCGCGCCTCGAGGATCGCGCTGAGCAGCCCGACCGCGAGCAGCATCCCGCCGCCGCCGTAGTCGCCGACGAGGTTCAGCGGCGGCACCGGTGCCTCGTCGGTGCCGACGGCGTGCAGCGCGCCGGTGAGCGCGATGCAGTTGATGTCGTGGCCGGCGAGCGCGGCGTACGGGCCGTCCTGGCCGAACCCGGTCATGCGCGCGTACACGAGCCGCGGGTTCAGGGAGCGCAGATCGTCGGGGCCGATGCCCAGGCGCTCCGCCACCCCGGGCCGGTAGACGTCGACGAAGGCATCCGCACCGGAGACCAGGCGGTGCACGACGTCGCGCCCGCGCGGGTCCTTCACATCGACGGCGATGGAGCGCTGGCTGCGCCGCACCACGTGATCGACGGGGAGCGCACCGTCGACGCCACCCAGCTGGTCGACGCGCACGACGTCGGCGCCGAGGTCACCGAGCACCATCGCGCAGAACGGCGCCGGGCCGAGGCCGCCCATCATCACGATGCGCACGCCGCGCAGAGGGCCGCTCACCGCGCCCGCCAGGCAGCCCGTCGTTCGGCCGCCTCCGGCGTCGCGGAGGTGGTCACCTGGTTGCGGTTCTCCAGCGCCATGGCGGTGGTGAGGTCGGGTGCGTCGACGTTCGCCTGCAGGGCGGTCTTGGTGAGCCGCACTCCCATGGGCGCGAGGGAGGCGATGTGCTCGGCGATCGCGAGAGCGCGCGCCTCGAGCTCATCGGGCGCGACCACCTCGTTCACCAGGCCGCGCCGGTCGGCCTCCTCGGCGCCGACCGTGCGGCCGGTCATCATCCAGTCCGCGGCCACGGTGACCCCGACGATGCGCGGCAGGTGGTAGCTCATGCCCATCTCGCCGCCGGTGAGGCCGAGCAGGATCGCGCCGTTGGCGAACGAGGCGAGCGGCGAGCAGAGCCGCAGGTCCGCGGCGAGCGCGAGCGCGAACCCGCCGCCGACGCAGGGGCCGTTCACGGCGGCGATGACCGGCTGCGGGAGCGCGTGCAGGGCCAGCGGCAGCCCGGCCATGCGCTCTTGGAACAGCAGCATCTCGGACTCGGGCGCACCTTCGGCCGGTGCCCCGGGCCCGAAGTCCCGCACATCGAGGCCGGCGCAGAAGCCCCGGCCCGCGCCGGTGAGGACAACGGCGTGCACGTCGTGGTCCGCGGCGATCGCGGCGAAGGCCTGCTCGAGCGCCTCCACCATCGCGCCGTTGATCGCGTTGAGGCGCTCGGGTCGCGCGAGCCGCAGCAGCGCGACGTGCGGCGCAGGACGGGTCAGCTCGACCGGTGCCGCCAAGGAGCTCAGATCCCCGTGGGCGTGCGGACGACGTCGACGATCAGCGCATCGGGCATCCCCGCATCATGCCGTCCTCGTCTCCGGCGCGTGGCTTGGGACCTTCTCGTCCCGACGACGATTGACGGCAGCCCGCTCAGCTGAGCAGCTGCTCCGCCCGCTGCAGGAGGCGGGGGACGTCGGCGGCCACCGCCTCGAGCGCGGGATCGGGCTCCTCACGCCGGCGGTTGTGCTTCACGATCAGCGCCCACGTCGCCGCCGACTTGAACGCGGCCAGCGCGACGAACCAGGACAGCCCCACCGGCACGCCCTGGCCGCGCTCCCCTGCGTAGGTGGCGACGAGCTCGGAGCCCGACGGTGTGCACCCGACGTACGGCGTCGCACGGCCGTAGGTGTCGGCATCGGCGTTGAGCAGGAACCAGCCGAGATCGACGCGGGGATCGCTGACCGACCAGATCTCCCAGTCGATGACGGCGGTGATGTGCCGCTCGACGGCGAGCAGGTTGCCGAGGCGGAAGTCGCCGTGCACGATCGCGGGCGGCATCGGCCGTGGCGCCGATGCGCGCAGCCGCTCGGCGACGCTCTCCCACCGCGGCACGAGCGCGGCATCGACCGTGCGCAGCGTCGCCGACCAGCGCTCGACCTCCTCCGTAGCGGTGACCACCGGCTCGTCCGCGAGCCCGGCGTCGGCCGGGTTGACCGCGTGCAGCTGAGCGAGCACGCGGGCGGCATCGCGCAATCGGTCGGAGACCACGTCCGCGTCCGTCCCGTCGCCCTCGAGGTCGAACAGCGGCTCGAGCGAGGAACCCTCGAGGAACGACATGACGAACAGCGGCGGCACGTCGACCGGAGCGCCCGCGTCCTCGTGCAGCACCTTCGGCAGCGGAACGGACGAGGTGGAGAGCGCGCGCAGCAGCCGGGCCTGGCGCAGCACGTCGCGGTGCCGCACCGGCTCGACGCCGGGAGGCGCGACCTTCACCACGACCCGTTCGCCGTCGCGGACACCGGTGTAGGTGAGGCTCGACGCGCCACCGGCGAGCGGCCGCACGTCACCGATGCCGAGCGGTGCGAGCCGGTCGGCGAGCACGGCCAGGTCCAGCACGTCCCCATCCTCGTGAGTCATGGCCCGTGGGGGCGAGGTGGGCCGGCTCAGCTGGCGGGCCAGGCCTCCCACTGGATCATCGTGCGCAGCGGTCCCGCGAACAGCGGTCGCACCACGCCTGCGGTCCAGCGCTGCTCGACCAGCGGTGCGAGCCGCTTGGCGACCACGACCGGATCGTCGTCGACGTAGATCGCGGTGACGTTCTGCGGCGTCTTCCAGTAGGTGTCGGCCAGCTTCCAGGTGTGCGTGCTGCCGAAGAACCACACGCCGGCCACGCCCGGGACGTCGAGCACCTGCTGGTGGTGCTCGGCGTGCAGCCACTGCAGCCATGCGGTGCGCTCCCGCTCGACGCGCTCCTCGACGACGAGCAGCACGCCCCGATGTGGGCGCCACGGCACGACCTCCGCGGTGACCTGCGCCGCGGGCGCGGCGTACCACCGTGTGAGCGCGAGCGCCGCGACCTGCAGCGAGGGCCGCTTGTGCGGGAAGCGGCCCGCCTCGGCCAGCCGCGGCCCGAGCGCCATGAAGTCCTCGAGCGTCTGCTCCACCGGATCGCCGACGAGGTAGCTCACCGCGTTGCCGAGGTCGGCGAGGTGGTCGGCGCCGGCGATGCGCGCCGCGCGGCAGCGGTCATCGGCGAGGTAGCGCAGCGCGTGCTGCACACCCGGCAGCTGGAACTGCTCGGGCATGTGGTCGAGCAGGTGCCAGCGCAGGTAGCTGCCGTCGTCGTCGACGGGCCCCGGGGGCGTGAAGCTCCAGATGCCCGCCTTCACCCGGATCACCGGCGGATCGTACGGCCGCCGGGCGCCCGATCTCGGGGCCGCCGGGCGTCGCTAGCGTGCGACCCGTGAGTGGAGCGGACCTCGCGTCCCGTCCGGGCGTCGACGTCGCCGCGCGCGTGGGCCCGTTCCCGATGGACCTCCACGCCGACCTCGTGCGCCGCTTCGCCGGCGCCACGGTCGACCCCGACCCGGACGTGCGGTCCGGGACGGTCGTGCCCCCGGTGCTCGCCGTGACGAAGATCTGGGACGCGCAGGAGGCCGGCCGCGCGGCCGCGTTCGACCGGCAGGTGTTCGCCGCGGCGCGCGGCGGCGTGCACGGCGAGCACGATCTGGTCGTGCACCGACCCCTTGCACCAGGCGAGCGGCTGCAGACCTACGTGTCGGGACGCGCCGCGCGGCCCGTCGGCGGCAACGCGGTGCTGACGATGCGCTACGAGTCCGTCGATGCGACGGGCGCGGTCGTCGTGGAGCAGCTCTGGACCACGGTGCTGCTCGGCACCACGTGCGCGCCGGTCGGTGACGACCTGCCCGACCACCGCTTCGCGGAGGACGCCCGCTCCCGGCCGGTCGCCACGCACACGATCACCGTCGACGCCGACATGCCCCGCCGGTACGCCGAGGTGTCCGGCGACTGGTCGGCCCATCACTTCGACGCCGCGGCGGCCCGGCAGAGCGGTGCCGACCGGCCGTTCCTGCACGGCGTCTGCACCCTGGCCCTCTGCGCTCGCGCCGTGACAGCCGAGGTGGGGGGCGGCGATCCGCGCCGCCTGCGCCGCCTGGCCGTCCGCTTCGCCACGCCGGTGCCGGTCGGCGAGGACGTCACGGTGGACGTCTACGACGCCGGGGACGGCGCGTACGCGTTCGAGGCGACCGCCGCCGGAGCCCTCGTGATCACCCACGGTCGGGCCGAGGTGGGCGACCCCAACAGCGCTGGATAGTGTCTGAGCAGAGATCCCTGCTGCTCGGAGGCTGTCGTGACCGCACCCGTTGCCCACCCGGACCTGCTGTTCATCGACGGCGAGTGGGTCAGCCCGTCGACGTCGAAGACGATCGACGTCATCGACTCCTCCACCGAGGAGCTCTACTTCCGCGTCGCCGAGGCGCAGGCCGAGGACATGGACCGGGCCGTCACGGCCGCCCGTAAGGCGTTCGACGAGGGCCCGTGGCCGTTCATGACCCACGCCGAGCGGGCCGAGCACATGCGCCGGTTCGGCAAGGAGCTGGCCGCCCGCGGCGAAGCGCTCGCGGACATCTGGCCCCGCGAGTCCGGCATCCTCGCCAAGATCACGAAGCGCATGGCCGCCGGGATGGGCGCGGTCTTCGACTACTACGCCGACCTCGCCGCGACCTACCCGTTCGAGGAGCGCGCGCAGCCGACCAGCGGCGGCTCGTTCGGCCTGCTCGTGCGCGAGCCGGTCGGCGTCGTCGGCGCGATCATCCCGTGGAACTCGCCGCTGTCCCTCGCCGTCTACAAGATCGCGCCCGCGTTCCTCGCCGGCTGCACGGTCGTGCTGAAGACGTCACCCGAGGCGCCGGGCGCAGGCCTGCTGCTCGCGGAGGCGGCGGAGGCGGCGGGCCTGCCCGCGGGCGTGCTCAACGTCCTCACCGCCGACCGGGAGGTGAGCGAGAAGCTCGTCACCGACCCCCGCGTCGACAAGATCGCGTTCACCGGCTCGACCGCGGCCGGTCGGCGCATCGCATCGCTGTGCGGTGAGCGCATCGCGCGCTACACGCTCGAGCTCGGCGGCAAGTCCGCCGCGGTGATCCTCGACGATGCGGACCTCAACGCGGCTGCGATGCAGATCGCCGGCGCCGAGTGCATGATCTCGGGCCAGGTCTGCTCCTCGCTCACGCGCCTGGTCGTGCCGCGCAACAAGCACGACGAGTTCGTCGACGCGCTGGCCGGCGTGTTCGGTCAGGTCGTCGTCGGTGACCCGTTCGACCCGGCGAGCCAGATGGGTCCTCTCGCGATGGAGCGGCAGCGCGACAAGGTCCTCGACCTCATCGCTGCCGGCAAGAGCGAGGCGAAGCTCGTCACCGGTGGTGGCAAGCCGGCACACCTGGAGAAGGGCTACTACATCGAGCCGACGGTCTTCGCCGAGGTCGAGAACTCGATGACGATCGCCCGCGAGGAGATCTTCGGCCCGGTGCTGTCGGTCATCCCGGCCGCCGACGAGGCCGAGGCGATCCGCATCGCGAACGACTCGATCTACGGCCTCAACGCCTCGGTGTTCACGGCCGACCCGGACCGGGCCCGCGCGGTCGCCGCGCGCCTGCGCTCGGGCACGGTGGGCCACAACGGGTTCCGCACCGACTTCGGCATCGCGTTCGGCGGCTTCAAGCAGTCGGGCATCGGCCGCGAAGGCGGGCTCGAGGGCCTGCTGCCCTACCTCGAGACCAAGACGATCGTCCTCGACGAGACGCCCAGCAGCTACGCGTGATCCCGCCGGGCGACCATCGCCGACACTGACCGCGTGAGCCTCATCAACGGCAACGCGCCGTTCGGCCCGCGGCGTGCCGGCTGGTCCGACCCCACGTTGCCGGACGGACCGATCGTCTACATCGAGCCGCACCCGCGCCGCGTCGAAGCCGTCATCGACAACGACGTCGTCCTCCGGACCGAGCAGGCGCTCCTCGTGCACCGGCCGGGTCACATGCTCGCGTTCGCGTTCCCCGAGGACGTCGTCGGCGACCTGCCGTCCGCGCCGGTCCCCGAAGCGCCCGGCTTCGTGCAGGTGCCGTGGGACGCCGTCGACACGTGGTTCGAGGAGGGGCGGCGCCTCGTGCACTACCCGCCGAACCCGTACCACCGTGCGGACGCCCGCCCGACGACACGGCGGCTGCGCGTGACGAGCGGTGACGCCGTGCTCGTCGACACCGACGACACGATCATCGTGTTCGAGACCTCGCTCGAGCCGGTGCTCTACGTCCGGCGCGAGCACGTGCGGGTTCCGCTGCGCCGCTCGGAGACGACGTCGTGGTGCAACTACAAGGGGCGCGCCACGTACTGGTCCGCGGTGATCGGAGAGCAGGTCGTCGACGACGCGGCGTGGAGCTACGACGAGCCGCTCGCCGAGTCGGCCGCGCTGCGCGGCGCGCTCTCGTTCGACCTGGAGCGCGTGCACGTCGAGGCGGAGCTGCCGGTCGGCGCCGCGGGTGCGTCACCCAGGTCCGGAGAGAGCGGGGAACCGCTGTGAGCATCGCCGAGCAGTACGGCCCGTGGGCCGTGGTCGCGGGTGCGTCCGACGGCGTGGGCGCCGCGCTCGCCGACGCGCTCGCGGCGGAGGGCATCAACGTCGTCCTCGTCGCCCGTCGGCAGGCGCTGCTCGAAGAGATCGCCACGCGCCTGCCCGTGCAGTCCCGCGTCGTCGCCCTCGACCTGAGCCGCCCGACCGCGATCGCGGACCTCGCCGCGGCCACGGACGACCTCGACGTCGGGTCGCTGTTCTTCAACGCGGGTGCGGACACGGTGAACAAGCAGCTGCTCGACCGCGACCTCGACGAGCTGCGGGCGTTCGTGCAGCGCAACTGCACCGCCGTCGTCGAGGCGAGCCACCACTTCGGTGCCCGGATGGTCGCGCGCGGCCGTGGCGGGGTGGTGCTGGTGACGTCCGGGGCGGCCTGGGCCGGAGGCAGCCACCTCGCCGTGTACGGCGCGACCAAGGCGTTCGACCTTGTCCTCGCCGAATCGCTCTGGGCCGAGTGGAAGCCGCGCGGCGTCGACGTGCTCTCGCTGGTGCTCGGTCCCACCGACACCCCCTCGTTCCACCGGTCGCTCGAGGCGCACGGCGCCAAGGGCTTCGACGGCCTGGCCGACCCGGCCGACGTCGCCGCCACCGCGCTGGCCCAGCTGCCCAACGGCCCGACGTGGAGCTACGGCATGCCGGACCCCACCGGCCCGTCGCCGCTGGCCGCGCTGTCACGCCGGCAGGCCGTGGAGCTCATGAGCGCGGGCCACGCGGCGACGTTCGCGCCCCCGGCGACCGGTTGAGCCCTTTGGGCTGGATCGTCCGGCCTGTCCCGGAAAACGAACGCTGTTTGCCGATTTCTTTGCGGAACGCACTTCTCTGCGGCGGGAACGCGGTTACTGTCCGCGGAAAGGTTCCGTCAACGCTGAAGGAGCAACCCCGCATGAACAAGGCCCGCCTCCTGGCCGTCGCCCCGATGGCGACGTTCGCCCTCCTCGCCCTGCCGACGGCGGCGTTCGCCGCTGCCAGCGTGACCGTCTCGCCCAGCAACGTCGGCGCCAGTGGCGGCAGCGTCACCGTGACCGGCGCGGGCTTCGGTGCCAACAAGTCCCTGGTCGTCGTCGAGTGCGCCAACCTGAGCGGCCAGGCCGGCTGCGACATCACCAACCTCGGCTCGGCGACGTCCGACGCGTCCGGCGCCTTCACGACCACGTTCAACTTCAAGACCGGCACGATCGGCAACGGCACCTGCAACGCGGGCGACACCTGCTACGTCACCGCCGCCGACCCGACCAACCCGACCGACAAGACGAACCAGGCCGTCGCCAAGATCACGGTCGGCGCGGCCTCTTCGTCGAGCGGCTCGGGCAGCACGTCCACCCCGACGGCGGTCGCGGCCGGCTCCGGTGGCGGCGCTGACCGCAACGGCACGCCCGTCGGCGTGATCGTGCTCGCCTCGATCGGTGGCCTCGCGCTGGCCGGCGGCGCCGTGCGGCTCGCCCGCCGGTAAGCACCCAGCAACGCCGCGAAGGGCGGTCGGCCGTCGGCCGGCCGCCCTTCGTCGTGGGCGCCCGTCCCGAACGTCGGTCACGATGGTGGGCGAGAGGAGGAGTCGGTGAACAGGTCGCGCATCGCGGGCGGCGCCGTTGCCGTCTTCGGCGCGGGCTGCATCGCGGCGGCCTTCCTCTCCTACGACCACCGCGGCTACCACACGCCGAAGGACGCCGGCGTCGTCCCCGCCGCGGCCGCACCGCACGCAGCTGCGTCCGAGCCTGCGCATCCGGCCGTCGTCCACACCTACGCACCGGTGAAGGTCGGCATCACCGACATCAAGGTGACGGCACCCGTCGTGCCGGTCGCCGTGCACAAGGGATCGCTCGACGTCCCGGGTGACGTGCACACGCTCGGCTGGTGGGCGAAGGGTGCGAAGCCCGGCGACGCGCGCGGTTCGGTCGTCATCGTCGGGCACGTCGACGCGATCGGCCAGGGGCAGGGTGCGCTCTTCCACCTCGAGTCGGTGAAGGTCGGCTCGCTCATCCACGTCACGACGGCGCACAAGACCGTCGTCACCTACAAGGTCGTCGGGCGCCGCGTGTACGACAAGCAGGTGCTGCCCGCCTCGGTGTTCTCGCAGAAGATCGAACCCCGGCTCGTGCTCATCACGTGCGGCGGCCCGTACGACGCGGCGACCTACCACTACCGCGACAACGTCGTCGTCTACGCCGTCCCCGTCTGATGGCGACCGCGGACGACGTCCGGGCCGTCGCGATGTCGCTGTCCGGCGCGGTGGAGATCGACAGTGAGGGCTTCGACTTCCGCGTGGGCGGCCGCGGCTTCGTCTGGTCCTACCCCGAGCGGCGCCCGGGTGAGCGGCGCGTGATCCGCACCGACATCGCCGTCCTCTACGTCGGGGACGAGGCCGAGAAGCAGGCGCTGCTCAAGGGCGAGCCCGACACGTTCTTCACCACGCCGGGCTACGACGGGTTCCCCCTGGTCATGCTGCGCCTCGAACGCGTCAACAAGCGGCGTCTGACCGAGCTCGTGACCGACGCCTGGCGCATGCGTGCGGAGCCGTGACCGCTACCCCGACCGGTAGGATTCGACACCGACGTCAAAGTTGGTCCGAGCCGAGGAGCACGAAGAGCAATGCGCGCGATGGTCGTCGGAGCGTCCAGCGGACTGGGCCGGTGCGTCGGAGTCGGGCTCGCCAAGAACGGCCACCAGGTCGCGATGGTCGGGCGCCGCAAGGACCGCGTGGAGTCCGCGGCCGAGGAGGGCGGCAACGGCGCCATCGCGGTGCCGGCCGACGCCACCGACGCAGCCCAGTGCGCGGACGCCGTCCGCCAGGTCGTCGACGCGTTCGGTGGCATCGACGCGCTCGTCTACACGCCGGGCGTCGGCCCGCTGAAGAAGCTCGTCGACGTCGACAGCGAGACCTGGCACAGCGCGTTCGACACCAACGTCGTCGGTGCCGCGCTCATCACCGCTGCGGCCCTGCCGCACCTGCTCGAGTCCAAGGGCTCGGCCGCGTACTTCTCCTCCATCAGCGCGTCGCTGACGCCGCCGTGGCCGGGCCTCGCCGCCTACGCCGTCACCAAGGCCGCGCTCGACAAGCTCGTCGAGGCGTGGCGCGCGGAGCATCCGAGCGTCGGCTTCACCCGTGTCGTCGTCGGTGACACCCCGGGCGGCGAGGGCCACGGCATGACCGAGTTCGCGAGCGGCTGGGACCAGCAGCTCGCGGCCGAGCTCGGGCCCGGCTGGTTCCAGCGCGGCTACCTCGCCGGCAACCTGCTCGACGTGAACGAGCTCGTGCGCGTCGTCGAGACCGTGCTGCGCACCGACGGCATCACCAGCGTGCCGAGCGTCATCGTCACGCCCCGCTCGCTCACCTGACGTCGGCGCGGCGCGCTACGGCGAGAGCGCGTTGGAGACCGGGGCGGTCTGGGCCGCGAGCGTGCAGTAGAAGGGGCTGATGTCGATCCAGCCGGCCTTCGGGCGCGCGACGAGCGAGCCGAGCGTGCCGGGCCAGCCGCTGTCCTTCACGGTGTGCGTGTCCGGCGGGTTGGGCGGCAGGTGCAGCGCCTTGTTCTTCGCGTCGAGTCCGAGGTAGTGCCACACCTGTCCCTCGATGCGCACGACGTAGAAGCCGCCCCACTCGGTCTCGAACCAGATCTGCCCGAGCTTCGGCAGGAAGCGCACGTGACCCCATGCCTGGTCGAGCTTCACCGCGGACGTGGGGTCGACGTCGCCCGGGTTGAAGTAGGCGACCTCGGTCGGGTGGTTCGGGTTGCGCACGTCGAACACGCGCAGGCCGGCGTTCCACATCGAGGCCATGACGAACGTGGTGTCGTTCGGGTTGTCGACGTCGTGGTAGTGCACCGAGTCGTTCTCTTTGGCCTGCAGCTGCTCCGCGCAGTTCTTGGGGTCGTTGATGCCGAGCCCCATCTGCGACACCGTCTTCGGGTGCGCGGGGTCGCTGATGTCGGTCAGCCACGGCTGCGCCGGGCCGGCGAACGGCGCGCCCTCCTGCGGGATGCAGCCGTACGCCGCACCGAACACGCTCTCCTCGGAGTGCAGCACGTAGGGGACGCCGTGGATCGTGCCGGTGCGCACGGAGTGGCCGCGCCCGGACACCTGGCTGATGACGCGCGCCGGGCCCTGACCGAGCAGCCACTTCTTGATGTCGAGGATCGTGAACGTCTCGAACTCCGCCGTGGAGCCTCCGACGTAGAGCGTGTTCCCGTCGGCTGACGGCCACGCCTCGTGGCTCGAGTTCTCCGGGTGCGTCTGCGCGCGCACCGGCGCGGTGACACCGCTGAAGTCGCCGACCGGGCCGACCGTCGAGGGGAGCGCCGCGATCGCCTTCTCGAGGTTGCCCACGTAGCGGGCGGGCTGCGGCTTCTTCTGGAACAGCGGCGAGATGTCGGCGGCCTGCAGTGGGATGGTGCCGAACACGTAGCGGCCGTCGCGCGACAGCGTGAGGTTGTGGATGTTGCCCGGCCAGTAGTACGTGGCCTTGGTCGGGTCGTTCGGGTACTGCGGGTTGGCGATGTGCTTCGGGTGGTCGCAGCGCGTGACGTCGTAGACGTCCATCGGCTTGGGCTGGCTCACGACGTCGTTGCCGTACTGGCCCACCACGAGGATCGAGCGACCGCTGGGCGTGGTCACCGCGTTGATGGTCTCGGCGGTGGCGAGCGCACCGGGGTTGCGCAACGTGCCGATGAAGGTCGGCTTGCCCGCCGGCGTGACGCTGACGATCGCGACGCCCGCGTTGGCCGGGGGCTTCGGAGCGCTCTGCGGCGCGACGCTCACACCCGCGGAGCCGGCGATGTAGGCGCAGTGGCTGGCCCACGCCATGTTGGCGTTCCCGGCCGCGCGGGTGTTGCCGTGCACGTCGGTGGTCAGCTGGGTGTGGCCGACGAGCGCGAGCCCGCAGTTGTAGCCCTTCTGCGCCCGACCGGAGTCCTGGTCGGCCTTGGGGATGTCACCGGAGATGGCGCCCTCGGGCAGGTCGTCCCGCCCGCACAGGTAGTGGGAGGCGACGTAGGCCTTCTTCAACGGGTTGGTGTCCCACGCGGACGCCTGGTGGGCGACGACGACGCCGCCCACGAGCGAGAGCGCCGCGGCCACCCGCACGGTCGCCGGCCATCCGCGCATACCCCTACCCCCGGTCCTCGAGCCTCATCGCTCCCAACGACCCACGTTCGACGCGGACGCGGACAGACCTGCCGCGCACGCCCGATCTGGACCGTTCGGTCCAATATTGCCCGGATCGGCGGCCCTTGCGCACAACGGCGGCACACGCGCACCGGCGGACCGGGCGTGAGGAGCGGCCCCCCAGTCCGCGGATCAGAGGGAACGAGTGGCCCGATCACGCCATGGCCGATCGCGGCGCCCGCGCGGAGTGTGGGTGGGTCCCACACGCGCTCCGACGAGAAGAGGCCGCGCATGTACATCGGTGTCCTGCACACGGTCACGGACAAGAAGACCTGGGCGACGAAGCTCGCCGAGTTCCAGAAGGGCACGCCGCCGCCCGGCTACACGAACCCGATCACCTTCATCGGCGCCAAGACCGACTACGCGTTCTGCCTCTGGGACGCACCGTCGGTCGACGCGTTGCAGCCCATGCTCGATGAGCTCACGCAGGGCGCGGCGACCAACCTCTACTTCGCCGTCGACCCGAAGGCGCTCGGCACGTCGGGCATCCCGGCCCAGCGGATCGACCTGGACACGGCGCAGAAGGCGAAGGCCGCGAGCAAGACCTGACCGGACGCGGGCCGAACCTGCTCGGACGCCGCGCTACGGGGCCGGGACCTCGAAGACCAGCGCGGAGCCCATGCCCCCACCGGCGCACATCGACGCGACGCCGATGCCGCCGCCGCGACGACGCAGCTCGTAGAGGAGCGAGATCACCATGCGCGCGCCGGTCATCGCGATCGGGTGGCCGATGCTGCAGCCGCTGCCGAGCGGGTTGACCATCTCCTCGTCGAGCTTCAGCTCGCGCGACGCGTTGACCGCGACGGACGCGAACGCCTCGTTGACCTCGATGAGGTCGACGTCGCCGATCTTGAGGTTCGCGCGGTCGAGCGCGCGCAGGATCGCGGCCGGCGGCGCGAGGCCGGTGTCCGCCGGGTCGACCCCGACCGAGGCCCAGGACTTGATGATCGCGAGCGGCGTCGCGCCGAGCTCCTTCGCCGCCGATGCCTCGGCGATGACGAGCGCGGCCGCACCGTCGTTGACGCCGGAGGCGTTCCCCGCGGTGATGCTGAAGCCCTCGATCTCCGGGTGCAGCACCTTCAGCGACGCGAGCTTCTCGAGCGTCGTCTCCCGGCGCGGGTGCTCGTCGACCGCGAACGTGACGGTGGTGCCGTCACGACGCTTCACCTCGAGCGGCACGATCTCCTCGACGAACGCTCCCGCGTCGATGCCGGCGATGGCGCGCTGGTGCGAGCGGTACGCCCACGCGTCCTGGTCCTCACGGGTCAGGCCGCCCTTCACCGCGGCGTTCCAGCCGACCGTGATGGACATGTCCATGGACGGGGCGTCGGGCTGCTCCGGGTGGCTGAACGGGAACCAGGGCTGGATGTCGTCGGCGGTGCCGGGCACGCGGCGCGAGAAGCGCGGGCCGAGCGACGAGGACTGCACGCCGCCCGCGACGACGACGCGGTCCATGCCGGCCATGACCGAGCCGGCGGCGGTCGAGAGCGCGGTGAGGCCGGTGGCGCAGTGGCGGTTGAGCGCGATGCCGGGAGCGTTGACGAGGCCGGCCTCGATGGCGGCGTAGCGGGCGGTGACGCCACCGCCGTAGAGCGACTCACCGAGCACGATGTCGTCGATGGCCGCCGGGTCGATGCCGCTGCGCTCCACCGCGGCCTTGACGACGTGGCTGGCGAGGTCCTTCGCCTCGACGTCGACGAGCGTGCCCTTGTTGGCGGTGGCGACCGCCGTGCGGGCGGCCGAGACGATGACGGCTTCGTGGTCGGACACGCTGTCTCCCAGAGGTTTTCGGTGCGATGAAGAGGAAAGGTCAGAGCTTGGAGCCGGGCTTGGACATCGCGCGGACGATGGCGTCCTGCACGAACGAGGCGACGAGCGCGCCGTCCTGCGTGAACACGTCAGCGGTGCCGTAGGTGCGGCCGTGGCCCGCGTACGGGCTGCGGTGCGCGAGCAGCAGCCAGTCACCGGCGTAGGCCGGCTCGTGGAACGTGAGCGTGTGCGAGAGCACGCCGGTCGTGAGCGTCTTGTGCGCCTGAGCCTGGCCGACGCCCGCGTGCGGACGCATCGCGGTGCCGATGAGGAAGCTGTCGGTCGACACCGACAGCAGCGCTTGGTTGAGCACGCGGTCCTGTGGTGCGCCGGGGAAGCGCACCCACACGTCGAGCTCGGCCGGGCCGACCTCGTCGGGGTCGCTGATGTCGACCCCGCCGACCACGCACACGTCCCAGTCGCCCGCCATCTGCGTCTGCGGCGACTCGTCCGGGCCCGCCACCGCCTTGCCGGTCGTCGCGTGCCGGATGAGGTCGGGCTCGTCGGCGGTGAGCAGCACGTTGGAGCGGGCGCACACGCGACCGCCCTGCACGAAGCTCACCGTCGCGCTGCCCATCGAGCCGCCGGCGTGGAAGCGGTCGACGACGATCTCGGTCTCGGCCTCGGTGGAGGCGGCCCGGGGGAAGACGGTGTGCACCGTCTTCACCGCCTTGCCGTCCTGACCGAGCGCCGCGGCGACGATCGACTGCCCGAGGATCTGGCCGCCGTGCACGACGCCGTGCCCGACGGGCACGTTGGGCGCGGAGTACCGGCCCTCGCCGGTCTCCTTCAGCTCGAACGAGGCCAGCAGATCAGCGAGAGCGAACACGACGCGATCGCCGGTGGATCAGGCGGACACGGCGGTGCGGCAGATGCTGCGCAGGTTGCCGCCCATGATCGCCTTCACGTCCTCCTCCGGCAGGCCCGCCGGCAGGTGGTCCGGGTAGGTGGTCGGCTCCGCGAGGCCCTCCGGGTGCGGGTAGTCCGAGCCGAACAGCACCTGCGAGGCGCCGATGAGCTCGATCAGGTCACCGAGGTTGTCCTCGAAGAACGGCGAGACCCAGATGTTCTTCTTGAACTGCTCGACCGGGTCCATCGCGAAGCCCTGCGGCATCTTCTTGTACGCGTCGGCGAGGCGGTGCAGGACGTGCGGGATCCAGTCGGAGCCGGACTCGATGCACGCGACGCGCAGGTCCGGGAAGCGGGTGAAGACGCCGCCGGCGATGAGTGCCGCGGTGGAGTCCTCCAGCGCGCGGTGGCCGGACAGGACGGCGCGCAGCGGGTCGGGCTTGAACGGCAGCATCTCCATGGGGCCGGTCCAGTCCGACATGTAGCGCGCGTAGCCGCTGTCGGAGGAGTGCATCGCCACGAGGATGTCGGCGTCGACGCAGGCCTTCCAGAAGGGGTCGAACTCCTCGAAGCCGAACGAGCGCGAGTGGCGCAGGCCGGGCACGGGCGCGGGCCGGACGAGCACGACGCGGGCACCACGCTCGGCGACCCACTCGAGCTCCTTGACCGCCTCTTCGACGATGGGGAGCGTGATGACCGGCGTCGCGAAGATGCGGTCCTCGTAGTTGAAGGTCCACTCCTCGTGCATCCACTGGTTGAGCGCGTGGATGGCGGCGTGGGTGAGCTCGACGTCGTTGCGCATGCGCTCCTCGAGCAGCGACGCGAGCGTCGGGAACATCAGCGTCTGGTCGACGCCGAGCTCGTTCATCAGCTCGATGCGCGGCTCCGGGCGGCGGAACGCGTCGATCGCGCGCATCGGCTCACCGACGATCTCGCGGTAGCTCTTGCCCTCGGGGTTGCCGATGCGGAAGTACTCCTCCTGGGCACCCGGGCGCGCCACGACGTCGAACGTCGGGTTGGGGATGTACTCGCTGATCAGTCCGTTGATCGCGATCTTGGTGCGGCCGTCGATCTCCACGTACCGGACCGCGCCCGCGTACTTCTTGGGCAGGTAGCGCGTGAACGCGTCCTTGGTCTCGTAGAAGTGGTTGTCCGCATCGAAGATCGGATAGTCGAGGTGCTTGGCAGCCATGGTCTTAGATTACCTCCGTTTTCGACTGCGACGTCAATATTGGAAAGATGGTCGACCAACGGTCGCCGGAACAGCGCGCGACCGTGCCGTGCTGGTAGGAACAGCCCGTCCGCACTGCGACCGAGGAGCGTCCGTGAGCGTTGTGTCCCACCCGGAGAACGTCGGGCTGCTGGCCCTGCGAGTAGCCGTGGGCGTCGTCTTCCTCGCGCACGGCTACAACCACATCTGGGGCGGCGGCAAGATCGCCGGCACCGCCCGCTGGTTCTCGAGCCTCGGGATGGAGCCGGGCATCCTGCACGCCTGGGTGGCGAGCCTCGTGGAGCTGGGGGCGGGTGCGCTGCTCATCGTGGGCCTGCTGACGCCGTTCGCCGGCGGCGCGGTCATCGGGGTCATGCTCGTCGCCTGGATCACCAACCATCGCAAGAACGGCTTCTTCATCTTCCGGCCGGGCGAGGGCTACGAGTACGTGATGACGCTGACGTTCTGCGGCATCCTCTTCTGCTGCACCGGCGGGGGGCAGATCTCCCTCGACCACGCGGCGGGCATCTTCGAGCTCGGCGGCATGCGCTGGATCGACGCGGGCCTCGCGCTGCTGGCGGGCTTCGGGGGCGCGGCGGGGCTCCTCGTCACCTGCTGGCGCCCCAACAAGGTCGCCGGCAAGAGCTAGCAGAACGACGGATCCCACGGCTGACGAGGTTACTGCGGACCCTGACACGCATGTCAGGGTCCGTTAGGTTGCCCCGGTGAGTGAGTGCCGATGAGTGAATATGAAGCCCTCATCTACGAGGAGCGCGGCCCCGTCGCCTGGGTCACGCTGAACCGTCCGGAGGCGAACAACGCCTTCGACTGGACCATGCAGAACGAGCTGCAGCAGGTCTGGCGGAACCTGCGGATGAACGACGACATCCGTGTCGCGGTCCTCACCGGTGCGGGCGACAAGGCGTTCAACGCGGGCATCGACCGCGTGGCCGTGCAGTCGCGCATCGACGGCGAGCGGGTCGCCGGCACCGGCCGCACCACCGGCTCGCCGTACATGTTCGACGACGTCAGCAACCGCATCCTGCCCAAGCGCAACGACCTCTGGAAGCCGGTCATCTCCGCGGTGAACGGCATGGCCTGCGCGGGCGCCTTCTACTTCCTGTCCGAGAGCGACATCATCATCGCGAGCGAGCAGGCGACCTTCTTCGACCCGCACGTGAGCTACGGCATGGTGTGCGGGTTCGAGGTCGTCTACATGACGTCGAAGATGCCGTTCGGCGAGGCGCTGCGCATCGCGCTCATGGGCGAGCACGAGCGGATGTCGGCGCAGAAGGCGCTGCAGATCGGCCTGGTCTCCGAGGTCGTGCCGCACGACAAGCTCTACGAGCGGGCGCAGTGGATCGCGGAGAAGATCGCCGAGTCCCCGCCGCTCGCCATCCAGGGCACGCTGCGCGCGGCCTGGGCCACGCGCGACCTCGGCCGGCGCCAGGCGCTCGACCACTGCTACGCGTACGTCGGCCTGGGCACCAGCGACGAGAACCTCGCCGCCGGGCAGAAGCACTTCCTCGAGGGCTCCGGCAAGCGCGAGTGGGTCCTCCGCGACTGAGCCGCCTGCCTCGTCCCCGGCGGCGATCTTGCGCCGCCCCCGGCGAACGTCACTGCCTCGCTCGTCGCCGGCGGCGGTCTTGCACCGCCGCTGACGAGACCACCACGATGCCCGCGAGCCGGTCGACCGTTCGGCGCGCATGCCCGTCGCGAGGACCCTACGGCTGATGGCGTCGGAGCGAGGGCTGCGGTCCGCCGCCCAGCCCGTCCGCGCTGCCGGTCAGCGGTCGAGCAGCTGCATCTGCTCGGCGCTGTGGTGGTCGCCCGCGGGCGGCGTGAGGGCCGTGAGCTGCGCGACCTGCGCGGGGGTGAGCACCACCGCGTCCGCCCCGACGTTCTCCTCCAGCCGTGACACCCGCTTCGTACCGGGGATCGGGACCATGTCGTCGCCCTGCGCGAGCAGCCACGCGATCGCGACCTGTGCCGGCGTGGCACCGACCTCGGCGGCGATCGCGGTGACCTCGCCGACGAGCTCGAGGTTGCGATCGAAGTTCTCACGCTCGAACCGGGGGTTGCTGCGGCGGAAGTCGTTGTCCGCGATGTCGGCGAGGGAGCGGATCTGACCGGTGAGGAACCCGCGCCCGAGCGGTGAGTACGGGACGAAGCCGATGCCGAGCTCGCGCAGGACGGGCAGCACCTCCTGCTCGGGGTCGCGGGTCCAGAGCGAGTACTCCGACTGCAGCGCGGTGATCGGGTGCACGGCGTGCGCCCGCCTGATGTTGTCGACCCACGCCTCGGACAACCCGAGGTGGCGGACCTTGCCCTCGGTCACGAGCTCGGCCATCGCGCCGACGGTGTCCTCGATGGGCGTCTTCGGGTCGACGCGGTGCTGGTAGTAGAGGTCGATGTGGTCGGTCCCGAGCCGCTGCAACGACCCTTCGACGGCGATGCGGATGTTGGCCGGGCTGCTGTCGAGCCTGCCCGCGCCGGTGTGCGTGATCATGCCGAACTTGGTCGCGAGGACGACGTCGTCGCGGCGGCCCTTGATGGCCCGCCCGACGAGCTCCTCGTTGTGGAACGGCCCGTAGACCTCGGCGGTGTCGATGAGGGTCACGCCGAGGTCCAGAGCGCGATGGATCGTGCGGATGGACTCGGCCTCGTCGGGCGTGCCGTACACGCCGGACATGCCCATGGCTCCCAGGCCGATGCGGCCGACGGACAGATCCCCGAGCTGCGCGGTCTTCATCGCCCCAGTCAACGCCTTCCGCGCCGGGCCGGGGGGCCGCTGTGAGGCTCCGCACGCCCGGTTGACACCCGTCTGCGGCGCTGCCAGAGTAGTAAGCGCTTGCTCACTTACTCGGCTCGGAGGGACTCGGCGCGATGGTCGCGGCGCTGGACTACCCCCTGATCGACGCCGACGGGCACTACTACGAGCCGGACGACTGCTTCACCCGGCACATCGAGAGCCGCTTCCGCGACCGGACCATCAACGTCAAGCGCGGCGACGACGGCCTCGGCCGGGTCTTCCTCGGCGACAACCGCACGTTCATGAGCGTCATGCCGGGCGACTACGCCTCGGCACCGGGTGCGCTGCAGGGCCTGTTCGTCGGCGGGGTCAACGACGGCTTCGCGCACCGCGAGGTCATCAACGCGAAGGACCACCCGGAGTTCACCGACAGCACGGTGCGCGCGGCGCTGATGGACGAGCAGGGCCTCGAGGCGACGATCATCCTGCCGACGCTCGGTGTCGCGGTGGAGCAGGAGATGGAGCACGACGTCGAGCTGACGTACGCGAGCCTGCGTGCCTTCAACCGTTGGCTCGAGGACGACTGGGGCTACGGCGCCGACGGCCGCATCTTCGCGGTGCCGATGCTGTCCTTGCTCGACCTCGACGCCGCGATGGCCGAGCTCACGCGCGTCCTTGACCTCGGCGCCAAGCTCGTGCACCTGCGCCCCGGCCCCACCGGCGGCCGCTCCCCCGCGCACCCCGACCTCGACCCGTTCTGGGCCACCTGCAACGAGGCCGGCGTCGGCGTCGTGTTCCACACGTCGGGTTCGCGCTACGCGCACTTCTACGGCTCGCTGTGGTCGGAGGACCCGAGCAACCCGTCGCACAAGCAGTCGCCGGTGCAGTGGGCCCTGTGCAACACCGAGCGGCCCATCGTCGACACGCTCACCGTTCTGACGCTGCACAACCTGTTCGGCCGGCACCCGGGCCTCAAGGTCATCTCGATCGAGAACGGCTCGAGCTGGCTGCGGGGACTGTTCAAGACCGTCGACAAGGCGGCGGCGCTCGGGCGGCGCGGCCCCCAGCTGGGCGGCGCGCTGCCCGACAAGCCGAGCCAGGCGCTGGCCGAGCACCTGTGGGTGTGCCCGTTCCCCGAGGACGACGTGCCCGACCTCATCGATGCGCTCGGCCCGTCGCACGTGCTGTTCGGCTCGGACTACCCGCACCCCGAGGGGCTGCGCGAGCCGATCGACTTCGCGCACAAGCTCGCGGGCTGCGACCCGCTCACCACGCGCAAGGTGATGCGCGGCAACACCGCCGCCCTCCTCGGCCTCCCCGCCTGACCCCTCTGCAACTCCCTCGACCGCCGACATCGGCGTTGTGGCAGATCTCCCGCCCTCAAACGCGCCACAAGTCCGATGTCGACCGGCGCGCCGCGAACGTCAGAGCAGCGCAAGGGTCATGCAGACGCTGTTGGGGCTCTCGACGTAGTCGGCGAACGGCGGGCACACGGTGAAGCCGAGGCTCGCGTACAACGTGCGGGCCGGCGCGAACGCGGCCATCGTCCCGGTCTCGAGGCTCACCCGCTCGTAGCCCCG
This sequence comes from Mycobacteriales bacterium, assembly GCA_035545535.1. Taxonomy (GTDB): domain Bacteria; phylum Actinomycetota; class Actinomycetes; order Mycobacteriales; family CAJCIY01; genus DASZYF01. The sequence goes on from DASZYF010000080.1 coordinate 65,451, forward strand.
CTCGCGGGCAAGCCGCAGCAGGTGCTTCGCCATCGCCCGGCCGACGCCGCGGCCACGCGCCGCTGCCGCGGTGTGCATCGACTTGAGCTCGCCGTGCGTGAGGTCGAGCTCCTTCAACGCGCCGACCCCGAGCAGCGTCCCGGCGCCGTCGCGGGCACTGCAGAACGTGATCGCAGGGTCGAGCAGCGCGCCGACGTCGAGCGCGTGCACGTCTTCCGGCGGCGAGTGCTCGTTGGCGAACGCGAGGTGCCGTTCGAGCAGCGCGACGACGTCCGGCGTGCGCGGATCATCGGCCGCGATCCGCGCCCCCACGGCACCAACCTAACGACGGCCGACATCGGCTTTGTGGCAGATCTCTGACCCGCAGAGGCGCCACAAGTCCGATGTCGACCGGCGTGACGGCCATCTGCTGGGCTGTCCCCTCCTAGGTCGCCAGCTTCAGGTGGACCTGCACGAGATCGCCCTCGTCGACCTCGTTCTTCACCCGCACGGCCTTCTTGATCGGCAGCACGAACGAGGAGTGCTCCTTCGACGGGAACACCGACGTCGACCACGTCATCGTGCCGACGGTCACCTCGACCTTCACGGAGCCGAAGCCCGCCTTGTCGGGCACGAGGTCGTCGATCTGGTCGGACACGTCGTGGGGCAGGGCGACGAACTGCCACGCGCCGTCGTTCCAGCGCCACAGCGGCGCCTCGAAGTCCGCCTCGAACGTCACGGGTCGTCGACCCAGATGCACTCCCCCACGGCGCCAACCTAACGACCGCCGACATCGGCTTTGTGGCAGATCTCCGACCCGCAGAGGCGCCACAAGTCCGATGTCGGCCGGCGGCGGCGGGCGGGCGGCCGGCGGCGGGCGGCGTTGGTCAGCCCTGGCGGGCGACCTTGGCGTCGAGGAAGGCCGCGATCTCATCCGCGGTGAAGCCGAGGGTCGTGAGCGTGTCGGTGGTGTGCTCGCCGATGCCCGGCAGGTGCAGGGACGGGCCGGCCGGCCGGTCGTCGGCGCTGCCCGTGCGCAGCAGCGGCCCGATCTGCTCGAAGTGGCCCCAGTCCTTCGTCTGGTAGGCAGCCACCCGTCCGAGCTCCCGGTTGACCGGGTCGTCGAGGATGCCCCGGCGGAAGCCGTCGCGGTCCGGCGTCGCCAGGGGTTCGGCGAGCAGGTGGATCGCGTGCAGCCGCTCCATCCACTCGGCAGCCGGCGCGGTGGCGAACGCGGCTTCGAGCACCTGCTCGGCCCGCGCGGCGACCTCGGCGGACGCTCCGCTGCGCAACGGCGCGTAGCTCAGCGGGAGGTCGGGCACCTCGGCGCGCAGCCGGTCCCATGCCTCGGCGTCGGGCAGCACGAGCGCGAACCACTCGCCGTCCGCGCCGGCGTAGATGCGGTGGCCGGGGCCGTAGCCGGTCTGCGCGCCGTCGAGGGCCGGACCGGTGACGAGCTCGCCATCGTGCGCGTAGACGCCGCTGTGCAGCAGCAACGCCGAGCCGAGCAGGCTCGACGCGACCTGCTGCCCGCGACCCGTCTCCGCGCGCGCGGCAAGACCGGCGAGGATGCCGCACGCGGCGACCCAGCCACCGGCCATGTCGAGCGGGATCCACGTCGCGGCGATCGGGTCGTTGCCCTCACCACCGATCGCGCGCTCGAACCCGGTGAGCGCCTGCATCAGCGCGTCGTTGCCCGGGTACTTCGCCCGCGGGCCGGTCGGTCCGAACGCGCTGGCGTGGCAGTAGACCGCGCCGGGGTTGAGGCGGGCGACGGTCGCCTCGTCGATGCCGAGCCGCTCGGAGACGCCGACGCGGAAGTTGTGCAGCACGACGTCGGCCCAGCCGAGCAGGCGGTCGACGATCGGACGGGCGTCCGGCGCGGTGATGTCGAGCGCGAGGCTGCGCTTGCCCCGTTGGCACGCCGCGACGGCGTAGGCGGCGCCGCGCATCGCCTCGCCTTCGAGCGGCTCGACCTTGATGACGTCGGCCCCGAGGTCGGCGAGCACCTGCGCGGCGAGCGGGCCGGCGACGAACGCGGAGAAGTCCGCGACCTTCACGCCCTCGAGCAACCGCCGACCGATCACCGGTGCGCGATCACTGTCCGCATCGGACAGGGGCGTGAGGGTGACGGGGACGTCGAGGACGACGTCGGCGCCGTCCTGGACGGCGAGGCCGATCGCGGCGAGGTGCGGGTCGGACAGCGCTTGACCGGGGCCGAGCACGGGTTCGCACGCGACACCGACCGCGCGCAGCCGCTCGACCCACACGTCGCGCGGCTCGGTGGCGAACGTCGACCTCCAGCGCTCGGCCCGCGCGTTCAGCAGCCCGGCGGACTGGTCGGCGTAGTAGCCCTTCTCGCTGGGTTCGTCGCCGAGCACCTCGAGCAGCTTCGCGTACATGCCCTTGCCGCCGAACCAGACCTGGATCAGCTCGCCGTCGCCGCAGCGGTAGAGGAAGTTCGGGAACCAGGAGCCCTTCTCCCAGTACTGCTCCACCTCTCGGGCCGCGCGCTCGGAGCGGCCGATCATGCAGCCGAGCGTCGCGAGCAATCCATCGTAGAGCGATGTTTCGGCCTGACCGCCGGTGCCGGTGAGGGTGCGGCGGCGCAGCAGAGCGAGGGCCGACGCGGCCATGAGGAAGCCGGTGCCCGCAGCGCTCGCGCGGGCGTCGACGAAGGTCGGACCATCGCGGTGGCCCGCGAGCTGTGAGCAGAAGCCGGCGCGCGCCTCGACGAGCAGCGCGTAGCCGCCGGTCGTCCACTGTGCGGTGCGGCTCGGCGCGCAGCGGACATGGATGAGCCGCGGGTTCACGGCCGTGAGCGCGTCGGCTCCGAGCCCGCGACCTTCGACGAGCTGCGGCGGCCCGTAGACGAAGGCGACGTCCGCCGCGGTCATCAGCTCGCGGATCTCGTCGAGGTCGTCCGTCGCGACCACGTCCTTGGTGCGGTGCCATGCGCGTGTCCACGTGAGGTCGGCGTCGATCTCCGGAGCCCGCGGCGGCACGATGCGCGTGACGTGCGCGCCGAGCGACGCGAGCAGCATCCCCGGGAACGCGCCCGCCAGGCCGAGCCCGGTGTCGCTCACGCCGTGCACCAGCTCGACGACCCGCAGCCCGTCGAACGCGCTCACGCCACCCGCCGTCGGCCGTGCGCCGGAGCGGCGCTCGAGTCACCAGGCCATCTGCAACAACCGTTCGTTGGCCGACTGACGCCGGCCCGAAGTCGGACTTGTGGCGGCTCAGGCCGCCCGGAAGCAGCCACAACGCCGATGTCGACGGGGGTGGCGGTCATGCGGGGAGGGTGAGGCGAGGCAGCACCTCGGTGGCGGCGAGCTGCACGATCTCGAGCGTGCTCTCGTGCGCGGCCGGCGAGATGACGATGTGCCGCGCGCCGGCGTCCACGTAGGCCTGCACCTTGGCGGCCACCTCCTCCGGCGTGCCCGACGGCGCGATGCGGTCGAGCATGGCACCGGGCTTGTCGCCGTACGCGCCACCGAGGAACGCCGCGACATCGTCCCGCGCCCGGTCGCCGTCGCTGCGCACCGAGCAGTAGAGGTAGAGCACCCACTCGAAGCCGGTGAGGTCGCGACCGGCGGCGGCGGCCTCGGCCCGCACCGTCGCGACGGACCGGGCGTAGGCCTCGGCGGAGACGAGGTAGGGCATCCAGCCGTCGCCGTGCCGCGCGGCCCGGCGCATCGCCGGCTCCTTGCGCCCGGACACGACGAGCGGCGGGCCACCGGCGCGCATGCGAGAACCGGACGGCGGCTCGACCGGGCGCAGCTGCACGTCGTCGAAGTCCCAGAAGCGCCCGTGGTGGCTGACCGGCTCGCCCTGCCACAGCGTGCGCAGCACCCGCATCGACTCGTCGGTGCGGGCGCCGCGCTCGCTCACCGGCACGCCCGCGGCCTCGAACTCCTTGGCGAACTCTCCGCCGACCCCGAGACCGACCGTGATGCGCCCTCCTGAGTGCGCATCGAGGTCTGCGAGCTGCTTCGCGACGACCACCGGCTGGTACAGCGGCAGCACGAGGATGCCGCTGCCCACCCGTACCCGCTCGGTCCACGCGGTCATCAGCGCGAGCCGGGTGATCGCCTCGCCGGTGTGGCTCGGCGGCAGGATGTGGCCCCCCTGCCAGACGCTCTCGATCGGCAGCTGCTCAGCCGCCTCGAGCCAGGCGCGGTCCGGCTCGGGGATCGCGGCGGCCCCCATCACGATGCGGTCGCCGCTCACGCGGACAGGCTACCGGAGTGAGTGCATACTCATTCCGGCGCGCGGGTCGGCGCCCACCTAGACCAGAGTGAGGTCCGTGAGCGCGAACGTCGGCATCCCTGCGATGCCGACCGAGGAGACCGACGCCTTCTGGGCGGCGGCCGCCGAGGGGCGCTTGGTGGTCGAGCGCTGCCGCGCGTGCGGCACGTCGTCATTCCCCCCTTACGGCGCGTGCCGGCAGTGCCGCGGACGGTCGATGGAGTGGGTCGACGTCACGGGCACCGGCACGGTCTACAGCCTCACCGTCAACCAGCAGCGCTGGCTGCCCGACCTCGAGGTGCTTTTCGCCGTCGTGCTCGTCGACCTCGACGACCACCCGGGGGTGCGCATCGTCGGCCGCCTGCGCGGCATCGCGCCCGAGGACGCGACCATCGGGATGAAGGTGCGCGCCGGCACCGAACCCGGCCCCGACGGCACCTCCATCCCTTCGTTCGAAGCCGTCACCCGGTGATCGTGTGAGCACGGAGCTGCTCGAGAGGCGGGCGGTGATCTCCGGCGTCGGGCAGTCGACCATCGGGCGCCAGGTCGACCGCTCCGGCTTCCAGCTGACCCTCGACGCCATCCATGCCGCGGTCGCCGACGCGGGCCTGACGATCGACGACATCGACGGGCTCGCGATGTTCCCCGGCGGCGGCACGGCGAACCTGCCCGGCTACGCGAACGGCAACCTCTACGAGGTCCAGGACGCGCTGCGCATCACCACCAGCTGGCGGCTCGGCCAGGTGGAGGGGATGTCGCTCCCGTTCTACGCGCCGGCGATGGCCGTCGCGACCGGGCAGGCGAAGCACGTCGTCATCTGGCGCACCGTGAAGGAGGGCAGCGCCGCGCGCAACGCCGGCGGCCGCCCCGCGTACGGCTCGACGAAGAGGTACGCGGAGGGCCCGCTCGCGTGGCTGCTGCCCGTGGGGATGCTGTCGCCGGTGGTGCAGATCGCGCCGTACGCCGCGCGCTACCTGCACGAGTTCGGCGCGACGCGCGAGCAGCTCGGCTGGATCCCCGTCACGCAGCGGGCGCACGCGGCGCTCAACCCGGACGCGGTCTACCGCACGCCGATGACGATGGACGACTACCTCGGCGGCCGCATGATCTCGACGCCCATCTCGCTCTACGACTGCGACGTCCCGTGCGACGGCGCCACCGCGATCGTCGTCTCGACCGCCGATGCCGCGCCGGACCTGCGCGCACCGGTGCGCATCGAGGCGATGGCCGGCGTGATCGACGGCCGCCCGTCGTGGGAGCAGTGGCAGGACATGACGCGCGTCGGGCATGCGACCGCGAACGCGATGTGGGCGCGCACCGACCTCAAGCCCGCCGACGTCCGCTGCGCGCAGCTGTACGACGGGTTCACGATCGAGGTCGTGTGGTGGCTCGAAGCGATGGGCTTCTGCGGCGTGGGCGAAGCCGCGGCGTTCGTCGACGGCGGCACCCGCATCAGCCTCGGCGGCGAGCTGCCGCTGAACACGTGGGGCGGCCAGCTGTCCGGCGGCCGCCTGCACGCCTCGTTCGGCCACACCGCGGAGGCGGTGCGACAGGTGCGCGGCGAGTGCGGTGAACGGCAGGTGCCGGGCGCCGACGTCGTCGCGATCACGAACGTCGGCGGGTACGAGGCCGGCGCGGCCTTGCTGACGCGCTACTAAGAGGAGAAGACAGATGGTGGGACGGCGCGGGCGCGTCGAGGGCAAGGTCGCGATCGTCACCGGCGCGGGCTCGACGCCCGGAGACGGGATCGGCACCGGCAAGGCGAGCGCGGTCGTCCTCGCCCGTGAGGGCGCGAAGGTGCTGCTCGTCGACCTGCACCCGGACCGGGCCGAGCTCACGAAGCAGATGATCGACGAGGAGGGCGGCACCGCGGAGATCTTCGCCGCCGACTGCACGAAGTCCGATCAGTGCGCGGCGATGGTGCAGGCGGCGGTCGACGCGTGGGGCACGGTCGACATCCTCGTCAACAACATCGGCCTCGCATCGCTGGGCACCGTGGTCGACACGACCGAGGAGGCGTGGGACCGCGCGCTCGACATCAACCTGCGCACGGTCTTCCTCGCGAGCAAGCATGCGGTGCCGGTGATGGCGGCGCAGAAGAGCGGCGCGATCGTCAACGTGTGCTCGATCTCCGCGCTGCGCGGCGACGGCACGCTCGCCTACTCCGCGGCCAAGGGCGGCATGCTCGCCATGACGATCGACATGGCGTACTCCCACGGCCTCGACGGCATCCGCGTCAACGCGGTCGCCCCCGGGCACATCACCACGCCGATGGTGAACTCGGTGCAGCAGGCCGGGCCGATGGCGGAGTTCAACGCCCAGATGCGCCGGACGGCGGGGCTGCTCGGCACCCCGGGCGACGGGTGGGACGTCGGCTGGTCGGTGGCGTTCCTCGCCAGCGACGAGGCCCGGTGGATCACCGGCGCGTGCCTGCCGGTCGATTCGGGTGTGCTCTCGGTGACGCCGCTGATGATGGGCGCGCGCCTGCGCGCGATCCCCGCGCCTAGCTGATCGCGGGCCAGTCGGGGCCGGTCGGCAGCGGCTGGCGGAACAGCTTCGCCGCGTTGCCGCCGGCGATCATCCGCGCCTCGTGGTCGGGGATGCCGGCGAACCGCTTGCGCAGGAGGTCCTGCGAGGCGGGCCACGTCGAGTCGGCGTGCGGGTAGTCGGTCTCGAACAGGATGTGGTCGATGCCGATCATGTGCCGCTGGTCGAGCGTGCCGGGGTCGTCGAGCATGCAGAAGTAGAAGTTGCGGCGCAGCGCCTCGCTGGGCGTGACGTCGTAGCTCCACGGCGCGGCACCGGCGCCCGAGTGCTCGGTGACGTAGTCGAGCCGGTTGATCGCCATCGGCACCCAGCCGATGCCTCCCTCGGACAGCGCGATCTTCAGGTCGGGGTACAGCGCGGGGATGCCGGCCCACACCCAGTCGATGGCCGCGCAGAACGCCGTCGCGGGGAACATCGACGTCTGCGTGTTGAGCCCGTTGCCCGGTGAGCCCTGCAGCACGAAGCCGCTGGCGCCGCAGTGCAGCGAGATGACGGTGTTCGTCTCCTCGCACGCCTTGAAGAACGGCTCCCAGTGCTTGTGGTTGGTGATGGTCGGCAGCTTGAGCAGGTGCGGGGACTCGAGGAACGAGACCGAGGTGAAGCCGCGCTCGGCGTTGCGGCGCACCTCGTCACCGGCGAGCTTCGGGTCCTTGAGCCACGGCAGCTGCATCGGGATGAAGCGCTCGGGGTACGCGCCGTGCCACTCCTCGAGCAGCCAGTCGTTCCACGCGCGGATGGCCGCGAGGCCGACCTCTTCGTCGGTGTTCATCGACAGCACGCGGCCGGTGAAGCCCCATGCGCCGGAAGGGAAGCAGAGCGACGCCCAGATGCCGTCGAGGTCCATGTCCTTGACGCGCGCGTGCACGTCCCACGCCGCGCGGCGCATCTCGTCGAAGTTCAGCGGATCCATCGTCCACTGCTCCTTCGGCCGGCCGGCGACGACGCTCATGCCGTTGTCCCGGTAGAGGCGGTCGCGGTACAGCCAGGCCTCGCTGCCGTCGGGCGCGGTGATGATCTGCGGCGCGTAGGGGCGCAGCCGCTCCGGGAAGCGGCTGGTGAAGACGTCGGGCGGCTCGGTCAGGTGGTCGTCGACCGAGATGATCGAGAAGCTCCGCTCCTGCGGCTCCGGGTCGGGGAGCAGCTCCCACCGGGGTCGTGCCACTGCCCGCCTCCTCGCCGAGGTCAGCTCATAAGTGAGCAACCACTCATCAGGCTACCATCGCGGCCCGGCGCCGAGTCGCCCGGCACCTAGCCTGTGCCCGTGGCGGTGTCGATGGCGATGGTGCGGTTCGATCTGCGGCGGGCGCCGTTCTCCCCCGTGACGGAGGCGGAGCAGTACGCGACCTGCCTGGAGATGTCGCGGTGGGCGGACGAGCACGGGTTCACGGCCGTCGGGCTGTCCGAGCACCACGGCGTCGACTTCGTGTCGGCACCGACGACGCTCGCGGGGCTCATCCTCGGCGCGACGAAGAACGTGCGCGTGATGGTGAACGCGCTGCTCATCACGCTGCACGACCCGGTGCGCCTGGCCGAGCAGGCGGCGACGCTCGACGTGACGAGCGGCGGCCGCTTCTCCTTCGTCGCCGGCCTCGGCTACCGGCCCGAGGAGTTCGCCATGGCCGGCGTGGACCAGAAGCGCCGCGGGGCGATCGCGGAGGAGCTCATCCAGGTCGTGCGGCAGGCGTGGACCGGGGAGCCGTTCGAGTGGCAGGGCCGCACGATCGTCGCCCGCCCGACGCCGAAGAGCCCGCCGGAGCTCATCATGTGGGCCGGCGGATCGGTGCGGAAGTCCGCCGAGCGGGCCGCGCGGCTGCGCATGCCGTTCTTCACGATGTCGACCGATCCTGCGATCGGCGACATCTACCGCGAGGAGTGCGCGAAGGTCGGTTACAAGCACGGCTTCTTCCTCGCACCGAGCGGGCCGCTGTTCCTGCACGTCGCCGAGGACCCGGAGAAGGCGTGGGCCCAGATCGCGCCCTACGCCGTGTACGACGTCGTGTCGTACAACGAGTGGCAACCCGGCGACCACGACAACGTCGCCGCATCGTCGGCCGCGACCGCGGACGAGCTGCGTGCCTCGGGCATGTGGAAGGTCGTGACGCCCGAGGAGTGCGTGGAGCTCGCGCGGGCAAGCGGCTCGGTCGCGCTGCATCCGCTCATGGGCGGCATGCCGCCTGAGCTCGGGTGGAGCAGCCTGCAGCTCTACGTCGACAAGGTCCTGCCGCAGCTGGCCTCGTGAGGGGCGGGCTGCGCACCGCGCACCTGTGGTCCCGCGACCGGCGGTGCCGGCCGTGGTGCGGCGCGCTCCTGCGTTCGGCCGTCGACCTCTACGAGTGGGGCCGTGACCTGCCCTGCGGGGCGTGGTGCAACGTGTGCGGCTGGCGCGGCGTGCAGTTCCGCGGATCACCCCACAGCGAGTCGGCCTACTGCCCGTCGTGCCGCTCGGTGGCTCGCGACCGGTTCCTGGTGTGGTGCTGGACGAACCGCCGCCCCTACCGCCGTGCTGATGAGGTGCTCGAGACCAGTCCTCGGTTGCGCGGGCGCTACCGCTCGCGCATGGCGCGCGTCGTGCGTTACCGCGCGAGCGACTTCGACCAGCGTGGCCACGCTGCCGATCTGACGATCGACCTGCAAGGCATCGACCTGCCCGACGCGTCGCTCGATGTGGTGATGACCGCACACACGCTCGAGCACGTCGAGGACCCGGCGAAGGCGCTGGCCGAGCTGCACCGCGTCGTGCGTCCCGGCGGGGTCGTGTTCCTCATGGTCCCGATGGCGCAGGGACGCACCCGGCGCCCGGCCGGCGAGGAGCACCACGACGACGACACCCTCGTGCGCTGGCGGTTCGGCTGGGACCTGGCCGACCTACTCGACGCGGCCGGCTTCCGGTCCAGCGCGCTCGTGACGCAGGACCTCGCCGATCGCGTCGCGACCAACCACGGCTGGGGCTACGTCGGACCTGACGCCGACAGCGATGACCTGTTGCGTGGCGCGGCGGGCTACGAGCACCGGATGCAGGTGGTGCTGGACGGCGAGACGACATCAGCGCTCGCGTGCCAGCCGAGCTTCCAGTTCGTCATCTGGGAGGCCCGCCGACCCTGACCGAGCCAGTGCAGCGACGGCGCGGCCCGTCACCGAGGCGATAGAGCTTCCCTAGCTTCCAGGGTCGCGAGCGCGTCGCGCGTGTCGAGGTCGACGAACGCCGTGGCGAAGCGCTCGACGAGAGCCCGAGAGACCTCCGGGCTCTGGTAGCCGTCGACACCCAGCGTCGAGAGCCAGATGGCGAGGCCGTAGGCCGCCGAAGCGCGGTACCAGAGCCACGCCTCGTCGCGCCCGATGTCGGTGCCAAGCGTGGCAACGTAGGCATCGACCGCCCCGCGTTCGGACGCGCGCCGGTCCGCGATCGTCACCGCACCTTGGAAGAAGTGCCCGACGTCCTGCGACCAGTTGCCCCGCCGGGCCACCTGCCAGTCGAGGAAGCCGACCTCGTCGCCCGGCAGCACGTAGGTGTTGCCGACGTGGGTGTCGGCGTGCAGCAATGTCACCGGATCGCGGTCGAGCAGGTCGACGTACCGGGCCCAGAGGTCGACGATCTCGTCGCCGGACAGCTTCGTGATCCCCGGCGGGAGGAGATCCGCCGCCCGGTGCATGCCGGTCGGCACGCGCAGCCGCAGCCCGAGCTGGAAGCCCTCGGTCGGTTCCCACGTCTGCACCCACGCGAGCTCGGGTTCGCTCTCCGCGGTGAAGCCCCAGTACCGGCGGTGCAGGCGCGCGAGCCCGCGGAGCCCGTTCGTCGCCTGCGCCACGGACATCGGCCGCGTCGCGTCCCGCGGGTCGGCGCCCCGGCGCGTCACGTCCTCCATGACGACGAGCCAGTCGAGGCCGGGCTCGTCGATGAGCACCGCGTAGGGCTGCGGATGGTCGACCGGCAGCAGCAGCCCCGACGCGGCGAGACGCGGCTCGTTGAAGAGGTTCCCGTTGCGCGCGTGCACCTCACGGTGGGCGCCCTCGGCCTTGAGGAACACGACCTCGGGACCGGACCCCGCGGCGTAGGTGAGTGCCGCGCCCGCACGCCGGTTGCTCCCGTCGCTGCGGTGCAGCAGCGAGAACGACGCCACCTCGATCGCCGGGTCCACCTGGGCCAGCACCGCGGTGAACCACGCGGTCGTCAGGTCGTCCCACGTCGCCGGGATGCCCGGCGGGCCGCTCACGCGCGCAGGAGAACGCCGGGCGCGACGCCCGCGACCTCTTCACCGTCGCGGCGGGTCTGCGTGCCGTTGACCCACACGTGCTCAACCCCGGTGCTCCTGACGATCAGGCGGTCGGCGCCACCGGGGAAGTCGTAGGCGCGCTCGACCGGCGTGGTGCCGACGGTGTCGGGATCGAACGCGACGAGGTCGGCGAAGAAGCCCTCCTGCACGAGCCCGCGCTCGGGGATGCGGAACGCCTGGTGCGGGTGGCCGGTGAGGCGCCACACGGCCTGTTCGAGCGGGATGGCCTTGCGCTCGCGCACCCAGTGGCCGAGCAGGTGCGTGGAGAAGCACGCGTCGCACAGCTGGCTCGCGTGCGCGCCCGCGTCGGACAGGCCGAGCAGCGTGCGCTCGTCGGCGAGCAGCTCACCGATCTCGTCGTCCCCGTCGTTCTCGAGCACGACGCGGAAGCGGGTGTTGGTGAGGTCGTCGCCGTCGGAGAGCGCGAGGTCGAGCATGAGGTCGAACGGGTTGGTGCCGCGCTGCTCGGCGAGGGTCGCGAGCGGGATGCCGACCGCGTCGTGGTGCGTCGTCGTCTCCTCGACGTCCATCTTCGCCCAGCGGTTGGTCCGGTTCCAGGCCTCGAGCGTCGTCGGGCGCGCACGGTCGCGCCACGCGGGATCGGCGAGCAGGGCGGCGCGTTGATCGCGGGGGGTGGCGAGCACTTCCTTCCACTCGTCGATCTCGCCGAGCGTCGCCGGGTCAGCCAGCGTGATCTGCATGACGATCGGCCGGCACGCGATCTGCGGGTAGACCTCGCCGGGGAGGGCGGCGCCGCGCTCGACCGTGCGCAGGGCCGCGCCCGGCTTGTCGGCGCGCGCGACGAGCGCGGTCCACGTGACGGGGATGTCGAACCGCACGGCGAGCTCGGAGAACTGGTCGACGAACAGGCCGGGGCCGATGGAGACCTGCAGCACGCCCTTGCCGGCTTCGTTCATCACCTCGGCGACGGCGTAGACCTCGTCGAGCTCGGCGAAGCGGCTCGGCACCGGCCGGCCGTAGGCGCCCTGGTGCGCGGGCTGCTTGGACGTGGAGAAGCCGATGGCTCCGGCGTCGAGCGCCTCGCGCACGAGCTCCCGCATGCGCGCGAGCTCGTCCTCCGTGGCCGCGCGCTCCTCACCGCCGGTGACGAACAGCCGCAGCGGCGAGTGGCCGAGGAACGCGCCGACGTTGAGCCGCTTCGCTCGCTTGTCGATCGCGTCGAGGTACTGCGGGAAGGTCTCGAAGCACCAGTCGATGCCGGCGTTGAGCGCGTCCATCGACATGCCCTCGACGTTCTCGAGCAGCCGGACGATGAGGTCGCGATGCTCGGGCTTCGTCGGCGCCATGCCGAACCCGCAGTTGCCCATGACGACGCTGGTGACGCCGTGCCAGCTCGACGGGGTGAGATCGCCGTCCCAGAGGATCTGCGCGTCGTAGTGCGTGTGGATGTCGATGAACCCGGGGGCGAGCGTGAGCCCGGTGAGATCGACGACCTCCGTATCCGCCGCGGGCGTGAGGGTGCCGGGCTCGGCCACCGCGGTGATGCGGTCGCCCGTGACCGCGACGTCGGCCGGTCGGCCGGGGCTGCCGGTCCCGTCGATGACGACGGCGCCCGTCAGCAGGAGGTCCATGCGCGCGATCGTAGCGAGTGATCACTCACTTAGGCCACCCGTCGACTGCCTAGCCTGAGGATGTGGAGGCCGAGGAGCTGCGGGCGTTGCGGGCGGCGGCCGCCGACGAGATCGCCGCCCTGACCGCGGCCCGCGATGCGCTGATCGCCTCCAGCGAGGCCCTCGACGACGAGCACGACCCGGAGGGCGCGACCATCGCGTTCGAGCGCGAGCAGCTCGCCGCCCTGCGGGCCGCCGCCGAGCAGCGCGTCGCCGACCTCGACGCCGCGCTCGACCGGCTGGCCGCCGGCACCTACGGCGTGTGCGAGGTCTGCGGCCGACCGATCGCGGCGGCCCGCCTCGAGGCCCTGCCCGCCGCCCGCCGCTGCATCACCTGCGCCGCCCGGTAGTCCCCGAAGTCGCAGGACGAGGATCGGTGGGTGCGCGCGCCGAGCCTTGGGCCCAGGAAGTGCCGTCGGCGGCGCGCCCCGCTGACGGTGACCGCCGCAGCGGTGGTGCTGGCGGGCTGCACGCACGGGTCGACGCCGAAGACCAGCGGGCCGCCGCCGGATGCGAAGGTCGGCGCGCTGTTCGTCGGTGGGCTGCAGGGCCTGCACGTGTGCACGGCGAGCGTGGTGCACTCCTCCACGGGCGACGTGATCGCGACGGCGGCGCACTGCTTGACGGGCCGGGCGGTCGGGACCGTGTTCGCGCCGGGCTACGGCCCGGGCGGCGCGCCCTACGGCACGTGGACCGTGACGGGCGCGTACGTCGAGAGTGCGTGGATCCACGGGCGGGACCCGCACGCCGACATCGCGTTCCTCACCGTCGCGGCGGCCTCGACCAACCGGAGCGGCAGCGCACCGGTCGAGCACGTCGTGGGCGCGTCGACGCTCGCGACCGCGCCCGCCGATGGGACGCCCGTGACCGCGACCGGCTACGCCCTCGGCAGCCACGACCGTCCGCTCTCCTGCAGCGCCGCGACCACGACGACCGACGGATACCCGACGCTCCCGTGCGGGCCGCTCCCCCTGGGCACGTCGGGCGCGCCCTGGATCGCGACGGCGGACGACGGCACGCCTCAGCTCGTCGGCGTCGTCGGTGGCCTGCACCAGGGCGGGTGCACGCCGGACGTCTCCTACAGCGCGCCCTTCACGGCGACGACCGCAGCGCTGCTCGCCCGCGCCGAGGACGGCGGACCGGCGGACGCTCTGCCGGCCCGTGGTGACGACGGCTGCTGAGCTCTACGGCAAGAGCCGTTCCTCGCGCAGGGCCAGGAACCAGGACTGCTGGAAGAGGGCCTGCTGACCAGAACCCGGGCCGGTGGCGAACCACTCGGCACGGGCGCGCAACGCGTCGACGTCGTCGAACCACACCTCGGTGATCGCGTCGTAGCGCCACTCGTGGTCGGCGCCCAGGCGGGGGTGGTGCTGCACGTAGGCGAGACCACGCACGCGGTCGGGGATGGTGACCGGCGCTTCGCCGGGCCGCTGCACCGTGCCGCCGTGGTTGCGCCAGCCGTCGAGCATCTCCGCAAGCGTCAGACCGTCGGCCCGCTTGGCCAGCGCGACGTGCTTGAGCACCGGGCCACGGTCCCAACGGTTCACCAGCCAGTCGCGGCCGCGCATCACGTGCGCCTCGGTGACGATCACGTCGTCGCGCCGGCCGATGCCCGCC
>DASZYF010000081.1:0-6699 GCA_035545535.1 Mycobacteriales bacterium
TCCAGGGCGGCGCCGCCGCGGCCGGCGCGGCGCTCGCCTCGCTCGTCGCCGTCGAGGTCATCGCCGTGCTCGCGTGGGCGGTCGACCGCCACGGCGCGTCCAGCGCGGCGCAGGCGACGCGCATCGGCATCGCCATCTGGCTCACCGGGCTGCACGCCCGCGTGCACGTGGGTGCGGCCGTCGTCGGCATCGCGCCGCTCGGCCTGACGCTGCTCATCGGTGTGCTGATCGCCCGCGCGGCCGCCGCGGTCACGCGCAACCGGGCCGCCGATCGCACCGCCGTGACCTTCGCGCCCATCGAGCTGATGCGCGTGACGCTCGCCGTCGCGGTGCCGTTCGGGGTGATCTGTGCGTTCGCCGCCGGCCTGTCGGCGACGCCGAAGCTGCACCCGAGCACGCCCACCGCGCTGCTCGGCGGCCTCGTCCTCGGTGGCATCAGCGCGGCGTGGGGTGCCCGGCGCGCGCTCGGCCCGCTGGACGCCGACCTGCCGGACGGGTTGCGCAGCTCGGTGCGCGCGGGAGGCGTCGCGCTGCTGGCGCTCACGGCGGTCTCGGCCGCGACGGCGATGCTCGCTTTCGCCAACCATGGCCCGCAGATCGTGCACGTGCAACGAGCGCTCGCGGCGGGGATCGTCGGCGGGGTCGCGCTCACGGTGCTGCAGCTGACGCTCGTGCCGAACATCGTCGTCGCGGCACTGTCGTGGTGGGTCGGCCCCGGGTTCGTCGTCGGCTCCGGCAGCACCGTCTCGCCGTCGCACGTGCGCGTGGGTCAGCTGCCCGCGCTGCCGATGCTCGCCGCGCTGCCGGGCCCGCACCCGCCGGGCCTGATCGTGGTCGCCGTGCCGGTGCTGTGCGGTGCCATCGCGGGGATGGTCGCCCGCCGCGGGGCCGTCTCGTTGCTCGGCACGTGCGGCCGCGCGCTCGGTGCCGGTGCGTGCGCGGGACTGCTCGCGGGACTGCTCGCGGCCGCGGCCGGAGGACCGGCCGGCCCGGGCCGCATGCTCACCGTCGGGCCGTGCGCGTGGCAGGTCGGCCTGCTGCTCGCGGCCGAGATCGCCGGAGGAGCGCTCCTCACGGTGCTCGCGGCCGCCTTCGTCAACCGCGAGCCGCTGCGCCGCTGAGAGCCGGCCGCTGAGAGCCGGCCGCTAGGAGCCGGCCGCTAGGACCCGGCCGCTAGGAGCCGGCGAGCAGCGCGACCGCACTGATGAGCAGCACCACCAGCCAGAGCGAGCCCACGATGATGCCGGCGATCGCGAGGCCCTTGCCCGAGTGCCCGAGGGAGCGGATGCGCTCGAGCGCGATGATCCCGAAGATGACGCCGAGGGCACCCATGCCGATCGGGAAGACGCCGAAGATCAGCGCCAGCACCGCGTAGGCGCTGGTGCCGCTCTGCGGGGCGGCGTACGCCGGGTGGCCTGCGTACGCCGGATAGCCCGGGGGAGCCGGCGGGTAGCCCGGCGGCGGCACGGCCTGGTACCCGGGCGGCACCTGGGGCGCTCCCCACTGCACCGGAGCGGGCGCGTCCGGTGACGGCAGCCCGCCCGGCGGCGGGAACGCGCCGGCGTCGGTCACGCCCCGAACGGTATCCCGTGAAGGCGGGAAGCACGGCGGCCTTAGGGTGCGGGCGTGCCCGCGCGTCTGGTCGTCCTCGCCTCCGGTGAGGGCACGACGCTGCAGGGCATCCTCGACGCCGCGCAGGACCCCGCCTACGGGGCCGAGGTGGTGGCCGTAGGCACCGACCGCGAGCCCTGCCGGGCGCTCGACCGGGCGGTGGTCGCGGGCGTGCCGACCTTCGTCGTCCGCCTCGGCGACTACGCGCAGCGCACCGACTTCGACGACGCGGTCGCCAAGCAGATCGCGGCGTTCGAACCCGATCTCGTCGTGCTCGCGGGCTACATGAAGATCCTCGGCCCGAGCGTCGTCGCGCGCTTCCGGACGGTCAACACGCACCCGGCGCTGCTGCCCCGGTACCCGGGCGCGCACGCGGTGCGGGACGCGCTGGCGGACGGTGCCACCGTCACCGGCGCCACGGTGCACTGGGTCGACGAAGGCGTCGACACCGGGCCGGTGATCGCGCAGGTCGAGGTCGCGGTGCTCTCCGGCGACGACGAGGACGCGTTGCACGCGCGCATCAAGGCGGTCGAAGGACCGTTGTTCGTGGACACCGTCGGGCGTCTCGCCCGGCACGAGCTGTAGGAGCACGACGGATGAGTGAGCAGCGACCGGTGCAGCGCGCGCTGGTGAGCGTCTACGACAAGACGGGGCTCGAGGAGCTCGCGCGCGGGCTGCACGCGCACGGCGTCGAGATCGTGTCCACCGGCTCCACCGCGAAGGCGATCGAGGCCGCCGGCGTGCCGGTGACGCCGGTCAGCGCGGTCACCGGCTTCCCGGAGATCCTCGACGGCCGCGTGAAGACGCTGCACCCGCACGTGCACGCGGGCCTGCTCGCCGACCTGCGGCTCGAGAGCCACCAGGAGCAGCTCGTCAACCTCGGCATCCAGCCGTTCAACCTGGTCGTGGTGAACCTCTACCCGTTCCGCGAGACGGTCGCGAGCGGTGCGTCGCCGGACGAGATCGTCGAGCAGATCGACATCGGCGGTCCCTCGATGGTGCGCGCGTCCGCGAAGAACCACGCGAGCGTCGCGGTGGTCGTCTCCCCTGACTCCTACGGGGACGTCATCGCCGCCGTCGCCGCGGGCGGCTTCACGCTCGAGCAGCGGCAGGCGCTCGCGGTGAAGGCGTTCCGCCACACCGCCTCCTACGACATCGCGGTCGCCAGCTGGATGGGCAGCGTCATCGCCCCGGACGACGACGGCAGCGGCTTCCCGTCGTGGATGGCGGGGGAGTACGAGCGGCGTGACGTGCTGCGCTACGGCGAGAACCCGCACCAGCGCGCCGCTCTCTACGTCACGGCGGGCAGCGGCGACTCGCTCGCGACCGCCGAGCAGCTGCACGGCAAGGCGATGTCCTACAACAACTACATCGACACCGACGCCGCGATGCGCGCGGCGTGGGACTTCTCCGACCCGTGCGTCGCGATCATCAAGCACGCGAACCCGTGCGGCATCGCGCTCGGCGCCGACGTCGCCGACGCGCACCGCAAGGCGCACGCGTGTGACCCCACCAGCGCGTTCGGCGGCGTCATCGCGGTGAACCGTCCGGTGACGCTCGCGCTGGCCGAGCAGGTGTCGGAGATCTTCACCGAGGTCATCGTCGCGCCGGACTTCGAGCCCGCGGCGGTCGAGCTGCTCGCCAAGAAGCCGTCCATCCGCATCCTGCGCACCGGTTCCGACGCGCGGCGTTCGGTCGAGCAGCGCCAGGTCGGCGGCGGTCTGCTCGTCCAGTCAGCCGACGCGATCGCCGAGGCGGGCGACCTGCCCGGTGGCTGGACGCTGGCGGCCGGCAAGCCGCTCGACGACGACCTGCTGGCCGACCTCGCCTTCGCGTGGCGCGCGGTGCGCGCGGTGAAGAGCAACGCGATCCTGCTCGCGAAGGACCGGGCGACCGTCGGTGTCGGCATGGGCCAGGTCAACCGCGTCGACGCGGCGCGCCTGGCCGTGGCGCGCGCCGGCGAGGAGCGGGCCCGCGGCAGCGTCGGGGCGAGCGACGCGTTCTTCCCGTTCGCCGACGGCTTCGAGGTGCTCGCCGCGGCGGGCGTCGTCGCGGTGGCCGAGCCCGGGGGCTCGGTGCGCGACCAGGAGGTCATCGACGCGGCCGACGCCGCGGGCGTCTCGCTCTACTTCACCGGAGTCCGGCACTTCGCGCACTGACGCGAGACGCCCGCCCGCGTCGGCCGGAGCCGATGCGGACGGGCGTCGTCGCGCACGTCGTCAGTCGACGAGCGTGTCCAGCGTGATCGATGCCGTGGCCGTGTCGCCGGCGGTGATGTTCACCGTCGTCGTGCCCGTGAAGCTGTCGTCGCTGTCGGTGGCGACGAGGGTGACGTCGGTGCCCGCCTCGACACCCATCAGCGTGACGGTGCCGTTCTCGTCGGTGAAGCCGTACCGGGCCACCCCGTCGTCCTGCGTGGTGACGTAGGCGTCGACCGCCGGGGTCGTGCCGTCCCCCTGGAGCACGGTGACGGTGACGGAACCCGCCGGGGCGAGGTGCGAGTCCACCGTGGGCGAGCTGCCCGCCGAGACGGTGACCGGGTCCTGGTCGTCGGCGCCGTACGCGGGGTTGAACCCGTCGTACTGCGCGTAGTTGACCGCCACCTCGTAGTCGCCCGCGGGCAGCTCCGGCGACGTCCAGTGGCCGTCGGCCCCGGACGCGATCGGGCTCAGGCACTCGGCCGGCGTGCCGCTCGGCACGTTCGACGGGCAGATCACGACCGGGACGCCGGCGACCGGCGCTGGGGTCCCGGCGTTGTCGGTCACGGTGCCCGTGATGACGTTGGCGGCCGCGACCGCCGTCGCCGTGACGTGCGTGGTCGCGTTGCTCGTGACGGTCACGTCGTCGTTCTCGTCGGCGTAGTAGCCCGACTTGGTGAACGTGACCTTCGAGAGATATCCCGGCTGGAGGCCGGTGATCACCGCGTGGCCGTCGGCCCCGCTCAGGGCGGTCCGGACGAACCCGTCCTCGTCGGTCGCGCTGACGAGCGCACCGCTCAGCGGGTTGGGCGTGGCCGCGTCGTCTTGCACGAGGGCGTCGAGAGACCCCGACGGCACGAGCGAGCTGTAGCCGAAGTAGTCCGGGCTCTGGGCCGTGTCCCCGCCGTTGGCGGGCAGCGTCACGGTCTGGACGTCGTGGGCGTAGGTCGGGTCGAAGCCCGCGGCACCCGGGTCGTTGACGGTGAGGGTGTACGTGCCCGCCGGGTACGTGTCAGCCATGAAGTAGCTGCCGTCGGAGGCGTTCGACGTCTGCGTGTCGAGCAGATCGTTCGCGGCGTTGCGGAGCGTGACCGGGACGGCGATCCCGTTGCCGGTGTCGTCGGACACCGCAGCGCCGCTCACGTAGTAGGGGCCGCTCTGCGGCGCCTGGTGACGCAGCACGACGTCGGTGTTCGTCACCTGGTCGTCGAGCGTCGTGATCGTCGCGAACGGGGTGGCCGCGGCGGGCTCGTACTGGTCGACGTAGGCGCCGAGACCCCACGAGCCCGTGTCGGTGAGCGAACCGATGATGAAGTGGCCGTTGGCGTCGCTGGAGCCGTAACCGACGTTCTGGGTCTGCTGGTCGAACGCCGACACGAAGGCACCGGCGAGCGGCGTGTTCGCCGGGTCGTGGACGGTGCCGCTGATGGTCGCGGCATGCGTCAGCGTGATCGTCGCGACCGAGGACCCGCTCGGCGGCAGGGCGACGTTGGAACGGACCTCGATCGAACGGCGGGGCAGGTAGGTCCCCGTGTCGGCGAACAGGTCGTTCGCGACGATGGAGTAGGTGTGGCCGACGGGCACGTTGGTGACGGTGTACCGGCCGGAGGCGTCGGTCGCGACGCTGGCGGAGAAGCCAGGGTTGGTGTCGTGCTGGTCGACGGTGACCGGGACGTTCGCGAGGAAGCCCCCCGCGTCGGCGACGAGCCCGGTCATCGTGCCCGTGGTCACGGCGGCCGCGGGGGTCAGCGTGATGTCAAGCGGGCCGGTGTGGGGGAGGAACGCCGACTGCGCGGCTGACGGCTGGTAGGCCGTGTTCTGCGGGTGCCCGGCGACGCCGGCGGGGTTCGCGACCACGGTGTACGTGCCGTCCGCCGTGCTGCTCGGGAAGGCGTAGTGGCCACTGGTGTCCGTGACCGCGTACAGCACGAGGTCGGACTGGACGATGCGAACGGTGATGCCGCCGAGCGCCGCGTTGGCGGCGCCGCGCACGGTGCCCTGCAGCGCCGGGTTGGTCACCGGCGTGGTCGTGGTCGACCCGACGACGGTGACGGGGCCGGTGACCTTGACGGGCGCGTCGCCGAGCTTCTCGATGATCGAGTCGCTGCTGTCGCCGATGAACGTCACCGGGCAGGCGCCGGACGTTCCGGTGTCCGCGCCGGGACCGCCGATCAGCGTCTGCTGGCAACCCGCGATGACGCTGGCGACGCCCGGCACGTGCGCGCGGGCGATGGTGCCGCCCTGGTAGCTGACGAGGCGGTCGTTGCCCGCGCCGCCCTTGAGCACCTGCACGCCGGGGCCGCCGGTGATGGTGTCGTTGCCCGCGCCGCCGTCGGCGGAGTCCTTGCCGGCGCCGAGCGTCATCACGTCGTTGCCGGCACCGCCGAGGAGCGTGTCGTTGCCGGCGCCGCCGTCGATCTTGTCGTTGCCCTTGCCGCCGTTGATCTTGTCGTTCCCGGCGCCTCCGGACAGGACGTCCTTGCCCGCGCCTCCGCAGATGAGGTCGTTGCCGGCCCCGCCGTTGACGGTCGCGCCCTTCTTGTTCGTGACGACGATGACGTCGTTCTTCTTCGTCCCGTTCGCGTGCCGGCCGGTGACGACGATCGTCGCCTTCTTGCCGAAGCAGGTGGGGACCGATGTCTTGGCCGCTGCGGGAGCGGCGAAGGCGACCGTCGCGAGGGCGACGGTGGTGCCGAGCAACGGCACGAGTGCAGTGCGACGAACGCGCACAAGGACCTCCGGGTCAGGGGAGCGGTGATGCGAGTGCGCTGACTGGAACACATCGGAACCCGATGTGTCCGCCTGATCGACCGGAACCGTGGAGGAACCACCCGTTCGGACGGGTCTCGCCTGGTTCGCACGCCCTACGAGCCCGGTCGCGCGGGTCGGA
>DASZYF010000082.1:0-10220 GCA_035545535.1 Mycobacteriales bacterium
GGTGGAACGGGAGCCGGGCGGTGGCGCGCGCCAGCCGGCCGGGCCCGCGCGCGGCGAGCGCCTGCGCGACGCCCGGCTCGGAGCGCGCGAACGAGGCGAGCATCCCGACCGCGAACAGCGTGAGCACCAACGACGTCCCGCCGAAGGAGATCAGCGGGAGCGGGATGCCGGTGACCGGCAGCAGGCCGACGACGTAGCCCATGTTGATGAGCGCCTGGCCGACGAGCCACGTGGTCACGGCCGCCGAGGCCAGCCGGACGAACGGGTCGCGCGTGCGGGCCGCGATGCGGAACCCGGCGTACCCGAGCACGACGAACAGGCCGACGACGGCGAGTGTGCCGACGAGGCCGAGCTCCTCGCCGATGATCGCGAAGATGTAGTCGGTGTGTGCGTTCGGCAGCGATCCCCACTTGGCGCGTGAAGCACCCAGGCCCTCACCCCACCAGCCGCCCGAGGCGAGCGCGTACAGGCCCTGCACGGCCTGGTAGCCGCCGCTCTGGCTGTGCTTGAACGGGTGCGCGAACGTCGTGAGGCGCTGCAAGCGGTACGGCTCGACGACGGCGAGCAGACCGATGAGCGTGACGATGACCCCGGCGACCATGCCGAACATCCGCATCGGTGCACCGACCACGAACAGCAGCGACAGGACGACCAGGATCATCGTCACCGTCGTGCCGAGGTCGGGCTCGGCCATGACGAGCATCACGAACAGCGCGGTGACCGGCAGCAGCGGCACGACGAGGTGCTTCCAGTCGCGCAGCAGCTTCTGCTTGCGGACGAGCAGGTCGGCGCCCCAGATCGCGAGCGCGAGCTTCGCCGGCTCGCTGGGCTGCAGCTGCGCGGGGCCGAGGTCGATCCAGCGCGTCGCGCCGGAGACGCGCGTGCCGATGCCGGGCACGAGGACGACGAACAAGCCGAGCGCGCTGACGACGAGCATCGGGTAGGCGAGCATCCGCCAGGTCTTGGCCGGCAGGCGCGATGCGACGGCGAGCAGGGGCAGTCCGGCGACGAGCCACAGCGCCTGCTTGTCGAAGACCGCGAACGACGATCCGTGCACCGCGAACGACCGCACGCTCGATGCCGACAGCACCATGACGAGGCCGATCGTCACGAGCAGCCCGCTGGACCACATGACGAGGTGGTAGGAGGTGAGCGGCCGCGCGAGGAACGGGACGGTGCTGCGCGCCGGCGCGCGGTCAGCGACGCGAGGGCGGGGAAGGTCGGCCGCGACGGCCACGGGGAAGTGTCCTCTCTGCGGATCGTCCGAGAGCTACCCCTCGTCGATGAGCGTCCGTACTGCGGCGGCGAAGACATCGCCCCGTTCGGCGTAGTCGCGGAACATGTCCATCGACGCAGCCGCCGGAGCGAGCAGCACCGTGTCGCCTGGTTCCGCGAGGCTGGCTGCCTCGCGCACGCCATCGTCCAGCGTCGAAGCCCTCACGAGCGTGATCTGCGGCGCGTGTCGCGCGAACGCTTCGGCGATCTCACCCGCGCTCTCACCGATGAGCACCGCCGCCCGCAGTCGCGGAGCGGCTGCGATGACCACGTCATCGAACGCGAGTCCCTTGTTGCGGCCGCCGGCGATCCAGACGACCGAGTCGAACCCGGACAGGCTGGCGATCGCCGCGTGCGGGTTCGTCGCCTTGCTGTCGTCGACGTAGCGAACGCCGGCGTGATCGCCGACCACCTGCACGCGGTGAGCTCCCGGTGCGAACGAGGCGAGCGCCGCCTGCACCGCTTCGGCCGGCACGCCGGCGGCGCGGGCGAGCGCCGCCGCAGCGAGCGCGTCGGTGACGAGGTGCGGTGCGGCCAGCGACGGAGCCTCGGCGAGGTCGAGCAGCAGGTCGGCCCGGGCCGGGGCACCGTCGCCGAACGCGCGGTCGACGAGCAGCACGGCACCGGTCTCCTGCTCGACGACGACGCCGATCTCCCCCGCCCCGGGCGGGCCGAGGCGCACGGTGACCTGCCGTCCCGGCGCATCCGCCAGCAGCCGCACCGAGGTCGGGTCCTCGGCCACGCCGACCGCGACTGTGCCGCTGGCGAAGACCTGCGCCTTCGCCTGTTCGTACGCCGTGCGCGAGCCGTGCCAGTCGAGGTGGTCGTCGGCGATGTTGAGCACCACCGCCGCGAGCGGGACGACGCTCGGCGCCCAGTGCAGCTGGAAGCTCGACAGCTCGACGGCGAGGACCTCGTAGGGCGGCACCGCACGGACGACGTCGAGGATCGGCGTGCCGATGTTGCCCGCAGTGGTCGCGTGCCGGCCGGCCTCCTGCAGCATCGCGCCGAGCATCTCGGTGGTCGTCGTCTTGCCGTTCGTGCCGGTGACGACGAGCCAGTCGGTGCCGGTGTCACGCGACAGCCGCCACGCGAGCTCGACGTCACCCCACACGGGGACGCCGGCGTCCGCGGCCGCCCGCATCAGCGGGTGGCGCGGCGGGAAGCCCGGTGACGTGACGACGAGCTCGGTGCCGTCGGGCAGCCGGGATGCGCTGCCGTCCGCGTCGTCGACGACCGTGACGAGCGCACCGAGCGGCTCGAGCGCCCGCACGACGCTGTCGCCGGTGCGGCCGGCGCCGGCGACGACGACGGACAGCCCCCTCCAGTCGGGGAGCTGGCGAGCCGGGCGGGGCGGCTCCGTCATGACTTGTGCGAGAGGAACTCGGCGTAGAAGAGCCCGAGGCCGAGCGCCACCGCGAGGCCGGCGATGATCCAGAAGCGCACGATCACCGTCATCTCCTCCCACCCGGCGAGCTCGAAGTGGTGATGGATCGGAGCCATGCGGAAGAAGCGCTTCTTTGTGGTCTTGAACACCGCCACCTGGATCATCACCGACACGGTCTCGAGGACGAACAGGCCGCCGAGGATCGGCAGCAGCAGCTCGGTCCGGCCCAGCACGGCGATGGCCGCGAACGCACCGCCGAGGCCCAGCGCGCCGGTGTCGCCCATGATGATCTGCGCCGGGTTGGCGTTCCACCACAGGAAGCCGAAGCACGCGCCCATGCCCGCGGCGGCGAACAGCGCGAGGTCGAGCGGGTCGCGCACCGGGTAGCAGTTGGTGAGGTGCGTCGCGCACGGGTTGCGGAACTGCCAGAACGAGATGACCACGTACGCGCCGAAGATCATCGCGCTCACGCCACTGGCCAGGCCGTCGAGGCCGTCGGTGAGGTTGACGCCGTTGCTCGTGCCGCTGAACACGAGGTAGATCCACACGACGAAGAGCACGCCGCCGAGACTGATCGCGCTGTCGCGCACGAACGAGACGTGCACGGAGCCGGGTGAGAGGCCGTGCGTGTTCTTGAGGTGCTCCGCGAGCAGCGCGAACGAGACCGCCACGACGAGCTGGCCGATGAGCTTCGCGCGCTTGTTCAGCCCCAGGCTGCGCTGCCGGTAGATCTTGATGAGGTCGTCGGCCGCGCCGACCGCGCCGAGGCCGAACATCGCCAGCAGCGCCAGGAGCCCGGACGCGGTGGGGCCGGTCATGTTGACGCCGTGCGCGCCGAAGTAGCCGACCGCGGTGGCGAGCAGGATCGCGACGCCGCCCATGGTCGGCGTGCCGCGCTTGCTGATGTGGGTCTGCGGGCCGTCCTCGCGGATCTCCTGGCCGTAGCCGATCCGCCGGAACAGCTGGATGAGGTACTTCGTGCCGAGCAGCGAGACGACGAGCGCGAACGCCGCCGCCGCCAGCACGCCCCTCACAGCTCCACCCTCTCGTCTGCGGGCCCGGCCGCGCCCGTTGCGTCGGCGACCAGCGCCTCCGCGAGCCGTTCGAGCCCGCGGGACCGGGAGGCCTTCACGAGCACGAGGTCGCCGGGGCGCAGCTCGGCGCGCAGCAGCTTGAGCGCCGCGTCGATGTCGTCCACCCGGGTGGACCGCTCCCCCGCGGCGACGTGCAACGCGACCATCGGCGAGTCGCCCGCGCCGATCGCGACGACGCGGTCGACGCCCGCCTCCGCGGCGAACCGGCCGACCTCCTGGTGGTGCCCGGAGCTGTCGGGACCGAGCTCGCCCATCTCCGCGAGGACGGCCCACGCCCGGCGGCCGGTGCCGCGCGTCATCGCCCGGATGGTGCTGATGGCGGCCTTCATGGACTCGGGGTTCGCGTTGTAGGCGTCGTTCACGACGGTCACCCCGTCGCTCCTCTCGTGCACCTCCATCCGCCAGCGCGACGCCGGCTCGGCCGCTTCCAGCGCGGCGAAGGCGTCGTCATCAGCGACGCCGGCGGCGCGGGCCGCCGCGAGCGCGGCCAGCGCGTTGTGCACCTGGTGCACGCCGACGAGGCGCAGGGCGACGCGCCGGCCGTCGACCGTGAACGAGGCCCGCCCGCGATCGTCGGTGGCGATGTCGGTCGCGCGCACGTCCGCCGCGGCCGCCGTGCCGAAGCGGAGGACCTGCGTCTCGGGCGCGACCGGCATCGCCGACACCAGCGCGTCGTCAGCGTTGATCACGGCGACGCGCGCACCGTGCAGGAGCTCGGACTTCGCGGCCGCGGTGGCTTCGCGCGTGCCGAACTCGCCGACGTGCGCGGTGCCGACGTTGAGCACGACCGAGATCGTCGGCTGCGCGATGGCGACGAGGCGCGCGATGTGCCCGATCCCGCGGGCTCCGTACTCGAGGACGAGGACGCGCGTGTCCGCGTCGCAGCGCAGCACCGTGAGCGGCAGCCCGATGTCGTTGTTGAACGATCCCGGCGGCGCGACGACGGGGCCGAGCGAGGCGAGCACGACCGCGAGCAGGTCCTTCGTCGTCGTCTTGCCGCTCGAGCCGGTGACGCCGACCCGGGTCAGCTGCGGAAGCCGGCGCAGCTGCGCGGCGGCGAGGCGCCCCAGCGCGGCGGTCGTGTCCGGGACGACGACCGCCGGCGCGCCGACGGGGCGTTCCGCGAGCACGCCCGTGGCGCCGCGCGCGACCGCGTCGCCGACGTGGTGGTGGCCGTCGGTGCGCTCACCGCGGAACGCGACGAACAGCGCCCCGCCGGCGACCTGCCGCGAGTCGATCGCCGCCGTCGTGACCACCTCGTCGCCGGTCGCGTCGAAGAGAGCCCCGCCGGTGGCGTCGGCGATGTCAGCGAGCGTCCAGGGCGTCACGGCCGGCCCGCCTCGATGATGCTGTGGCGCAGCACGTCCCGGTCGTCGAAGGGCGTGACGACGCCGCCGACGTCCTGGCCCGTCTCGTGGCCCTTGCCTGCGACGACGACGGTGTCGCCGCGCTGCGCGAGCGCGACCGCGCGCGCGATCGCGCGCGCCCGGTCCGGCTCGACCGCCACGCGATCGCGCGCGTCGACCGGCACCCCCGCGAGCATGGCCGCGAGGATGTCGGCGCTGCGCTCCGAGCGCGGGTTGTCGTCGGTCAGGATCGCGACGTCGCTGCCGGTCGCGGCGGCCGCGCCCATGAGCGGGCGCTTGCCGGCATCGCGATCTCCGCCGCAGCCGAGCACGACGATGAGGCGGCCTTCGCTGAGCGGCCGCAGCGCGGCGAGCAACCGCGTCACGGCTGCGGGGGTGTGCGCGTAGTCGACGACGGCGAGGTAGTCCTGCCCCTCGTCGATGCGCTCGAGCCGCCCCGGCACCCCGGTGAGTGACGCGACCCCCGATGCGGCGACGTCGGGTGCGATGCCGGTCGCCGCGAGTGCCGCGACCGCGAGCGCGGCGTTGCGTTCGTTGAAGTCACCGAGCAGCTGCGTGCGCGCACGCGCATCGGCACCGACGCGCACCACCTCGACACCCCGCACCTCGTCCGCGAGCCGCGCCCCCCAGGGGTCAGCGACGTCGATGACGGCGAGGTCGGTGAACGCCGGTGTGAACAGCATCGCCTTGGCGGCGAAGTAGTCCTCCATGTCGGCGTGGAAGTCGAGATGGTCCTGCGAGAGGTTCGTGAACAGGGCGGCGGCGAAGCGGGTGCCCGCCACGCGTCCGAGCGCGAGCGCGTGCGAGCTCACCTCGATCGCGCAGGCTTGCACGCCGCGCTCGACCATCACCGCGAGCAGCGCCTGCAGCTCGGTCGCCTCGGGCGTGGTGCGCACGCTCGGGACCACCTCGCCGGCCACGTGCGACTCGATCGTGCCGATGAGACCGGTGGTCCGGCCGGCGGCGCGCAGGCCGGCCTCGAGCAGGTACGCCGTCGTCGTCTTGCCGTTGGTGCCGGTGACGCCGTAGACCGCCAGCTTCCGTGACGGCTCGCCGAACACCGCAGCGGACACGGCGCCGAGCACCTTGCGCGGGTCGGCGACGACGAGCGTCGGCGTCGTCCCCTCGATCGGGTGGTCGGACAGCACGGCGACGGCACCGCGCTCGACGGCATCGCCGGCGAAGGCGGCCCCGTGCACGTGGGCGCCCGCCAGTGCGGCGTAGAGATCACCGGGCTGCACCGCCCTCGAGTCGTGCGTGATGCCGGTGACGTGCACGTCCGCTGCTGGGTCCGGGGTGGCTCCGGCCACCGCGGCGAGCGCGCTGAGCGACACCGGCTCCACCCGCACCGGGCGCAGCGCGAGCATGGGCGCGAGGCTACTTGTCGAGCGACAGCGTCCACTGCGGGGGCTTGGTGCCGGACGGCGTGATCCCCATCTCCCGCAGTGCGAAGCTCATCACGGTCTTGAACACGGGCGCGGAGATCACGCCGCCGAAGTGGGCGCCCTGCGGGTGGTCGAGCACGACCTCGACGAGCAGCTTCGGGTTCTCGGCGGGGGCGAACCCGACGAAGGACGCGACGTAGCCGCCGTCGTACCGGCCGTCGGCGCCGATGGCCTGCGCGGTGCCGGTCTTGCCCGCGATGCGGTAGCCCGGGATGGCGGCCTCGGGTGCCGTGCCGGTCTCGCCGGTGACGGCCTCGAGCATGCGCGACAGCGTCTTCGCGGTCTGGGGCGACACGACGCGCACCGGCGCCGGGTGCTTGGCCGGGCGGAAGATGCCCTTGGCGTCGGTGCTGCCCGCGATGATCCGTGCCGGGACGCGCAGCCCGCCGTTGGCGATGGTCGCGTACGCGTCGGCCACCTGCAGCGCGGTGACGCTCATGCCCTGCCCGAAGGGGATGGTGCTGGCGGACGACGGGTTCAGGCCGGCGAGCGCGGGGATCACGCCGGCGCTCTCACCGGGCAGCCCCGAGCCCGGCTTCTTCCCGAGGCCGAACAGGTCCAGGTACTTGTAGATGGTCGGCATGCCGACCATCTGCGCAACCTCGTCGGTCCCGATGTTGCTCGACTGCGCGAGCACGCCGGTGAACGTGAGGTGCTCGGTGCCGTGGTTCTCGGCGTCGTTGATGACGGTCGGGCGGCCCGGCCAGTGGCCGACCGGGGGCACGGTGACCTCGGTGTTCGGTGTCACCACACCTTCCTGCAGCGCGGCCGCCGCGGTGATGACCTTGTTCACCGAGCCGGGCTCGTAGACGTTCTCCACGGCGCCGAGGTGCAGCTTGGCGGGGTCGATCGGCTTCGACGCGTCGAAGCCGGGGACGCTCGCGAGGGCGAGCACCTCGCCGGTGTGCGGGTTCATGACGACGATGTGGCCGCCGCGCGATCCGGTGGCCTGCACCTGCGCGAGCAGCGCGCTCTGCGCCTCCCACTGCAGATCGCGGTCGAGCGTGAGGCGCACGCGCTGGCCGTCGACGGCGGGAGTCTCCTCGGTGCCGGCCTGCGGGATGACGCGACCCTGCGGGTCGAGCTGCTCCTCGACCCGGCCGGCGGTGCCGGCGAGCAGCTTGTCCATCGTCAGCTCGACGCCGGACAGGCCCTGGTCGTCGGAGCCGGTGACACCGACGACCTGCGCAGCGAGCGGGCCGCCCGGGTGGTCGCGGCGCACCTCGCGCTGCACGACCACGCCGGACAGGTCGAGAGCGCTGATCTCGTTGCCGACGGCGACGTCGACGTCGTGCGCGATCACGACGTAGCGCGACCCCTTGGGCGCACCTTCGATCGCGGCGGCGACCTTCTGCACGTCCATGCCGAGCCGCGACGACAACCCGCCGGCGACACCGCCGATGTCGGTGACCTCTGTCGGGTCGACGGCGATGAGCCGGGCGTCGACGTCCTGGGCGAACGCGCGGCCGTTGCGGTCGACGATGGCGCCGCGGCTCGCGGGGATGACCGTGACGTGTGAGCGCTGCTCCTGCGCCTTCGCGGCGTAGGCGGTCGCGTCGAGGCCCTGGAGCTGCACGAGGCGCGCGGAGATGAGCAGCATCAGCAGCAGGACGCCGCTGACGCTGGCGCGCAGCCGGGTGGCGGGCCGGCCCAGCCGGCGCCGACGGGTGCGCACCGGCTTGCGCGCGCCGATGCGCGGGACCGGGCCCGCGGTGCGGCGCTGCGTCGTCACGGCTTGGTCACCTTCGTGCTGGGCGCCTTCGAGGGAGCGGTCGAGGGAGCGGTCGAGCGCTGCGCGGTCGTCGCTCCGGTGTGCGTCCCCGTGTGCGTTCCCGTGTGCGTCCCCGTGTGCGCCGCGGGCGCCGTGCTCGGGTGCGTCGCCGGTGACGTCGCGCTGTGGCCGGCCGGTGCGGTGCTCGCCGTGGTGGCGCCGCTCGGCTGCTCCGGGGCGCCGGCGCTCGGAGCACCGGCGCTCGGGGCAGCGCTTGGCTGCGCGTCGGCCGGCGTGGGCGGGGCGGGCGGAGGCGGGACGGGGCCCTGGACGATCAGCAGGTTGCCCTGCTTGGTGCCCGAGACGACCGCGGTGCCCCCGATGACCTTGCCGTTGGGCCGCACGAACTGCGGCAGCGGGTCACCGGGGACCATGCCGAGCGCCTGGGCGCGCCGGGCGAGGACGCCGGGGTCGGTGGCGTCGTCGACCTGCTGGCGCAGCGCCTGCTCGGTGTCGTCGAGCCGGCTCTGCTGCGACTGCAGCGTGTGCATGCGGAACGCGTCCTGCGCGGTCCAGGTGTTCAGCAGCAGCAGGCCCATGAGGCCGGCGACGAGCAGGCCGAGCATGAGCACGACGAACGGGGCGAGGGGGCGGCCGGGCCGCGCCGACGGCACGACGCGCAGCAGCGGGCGCCGCGCGGCGGAGTGCTTCGTCGGGGTCGCTGGCTTGAGTGCACGCGCCAGCGAGCCCTGGATCGATCCGTAGACGCTCACGCGGCGTCCCGCAGCCGCTCGACGCAGCGCAGGCGGGCACTGGCCGCGCGCGGGTTCTCGGCGACCTCGTCGTCACGCGGGCTCTCACCCCAGGCGAGTCGGCGCAGCACCGGGCCGTGACCTTCGGGCACGACCGGCAGGTCGACGGGCACGTCGTCGGTGAGACCGACTGCGAGAGAGCGCTTCACGATGCGGTCTTCGAGCGACTGGTAGGACAGCACCGCGAGACGGCCACCCACGGCGAGCGCGGCGACGGCGTCGGGCAGGACGCGGCGCAGCACGCCGAGCTCGTCGTTCACCTCGATGCGCAGCGCCTGGAACGTGCGCTTCGCCGGGTTGCCACCGGTGCGGCGCGCGGGCGCGGGGATCGCGTCGCGGACGACCTCGACGAGACGGGCGGTCGACGTGAACGGCGAACGCGTGCGCTCGCGCACGATCGCGCCGGCGATGCGGGCCGCGAAGCGCTCCTCGCCGTACTCGCGGAGGACGCGCGTGAGCTCGTCCTGCGCGTAGCCGTTGACGACGTCGGCGGCGGACTGGCCGCGCGTCGGGTCCATGCGCATGTCGAGCGGGGTGTCGCGGCTGTACGCGAAGCCGCGCTCGTCGGCGTCGAGCTGCAGGGAGGACACGCCGAGGTCGAACAGCACGCCCTGCACGCGGTCGAGGCCCTCTGCTTCGAGCACGGCGGGCAGCGCGTCGTAGACCGCGTGCACGAGCGTCACGCGCGCGCCGAACGGGGCGAGCCGCTCGCGGCTGCGCTCGAGGGCGGCCGGGTCGCGGTCGAGGCCGACGAGGCGCGCGGCGGGCGCCGCCTTGAGCAGCAGCTCGGCATGACCGCCGAGGCCGACCGTCGCGTCGACGACGACCGACCCTTCACCGACGAGAGCGGGGGCGAGGAGGCCGACGACGCGCGCGGCGAGCACGGGCACGTGGCGGTGGGCCCCGTCGGGCTCCTCCTCGTGCGCCACGTCGCGCTCTCCTTCGCTCGGTCCGGCGGATCGTTCGGGGTGGTGGTGCGGTGCGGGCCCGTTGGCTCGGCTCCCCCTCCGCCACCCCTCCTGGCGCCGGGGAAGGGGCGTCAGGTGCGGTGGGCCCTGGCGCCGGGGAAGGGACGTCAGGGCGGTAGCGGCGGAGGGAGGGCCCAGGCAGCGGGCCCGCTCGGTCGTGC
>DASZYF010000083.1:0-19522 GCA_035545535.1 Mycobacteriales bacterium
CGCGCCCCCGGGCCGCGTGACGCGGCGCGGCCCGGTCGCGACCGGGTGGTGGGCACGACGGGCCGGCGCGGTGACGGGCATCGCAACCGGGTCGATCGAGCTGCCGGCGCCGATGGATGCGCAGCCGTTCGCGAACGGAACGCCCGCGAACCGCTGCTGGAAGAAGGGTCCGGTCTGCGGGTCGAAGAACGCGCCCGCCGTGACGTGGCTCGCGCCGGTGTAGGTCTGCAGCTGGACGGGCACGCCCGCGGCGCAGTAGGCGTGCGCGAGCGCCGCGACGTCGTCGGCGCGCATGACGCCGTCGCCCGTGCCGTCGCTGTTGCCGATGCCCATGAGGATCGGCACGCGGGGGTGGCCGGGCGCGCTGCCCATGATCTGCCCGTCGAGGATGCGCACGAACGCGGGCACCGTGCGCAGGTCCTGGTACGGCGCCCGCATGATCTTCGCGACGGTGAGGCCCGGGTAGTGGCCGAACGTCGAGGCGATGCACATCTGCTGCTCGTCACGCACGACCTGCTGGCCGTAGGGCGAGAGGTACGCGGAGAGGTCGAGGTGGTAGGCGCGTGCGAGGCCCAGCAGGATGCCGGGGATCGCGGAGGAGAACTCGTCGGTGCCGTCGACGTAGCCGAACAGGTGCCAGTAGTCGACCGGGATGCCGCCGATGGCGAGGCCGACGAGGTTCACCTGCGGCGCGTAGTCCGGCGCGAGCTCGGCGGCCCAGTCCCCCGCGACCGAGCCGCCGCTGTAGCCCGTGAGACCGACGGGCGTCGTCGCATCGAGGTGCAGGTACGCGGCGGTCGCGCGCACCGCGTCGAGCGTGCCGTAGCCGGACTCCCGGCCGGCCATCCAGTGCAGCCCGGTCCCCTCGAAGTCCGGGACCGTGACGATGAAGCCCTGCGCGAGGTAGTGCAGGATCTGGAGCTCTTCTTCCTCGGCCTGCTGCTCGTCCATGCCACCGGCGTCGCCGCCCGCGAGCGTGTAGCTCGGATCGCAGCGCGCCCCGAGGCCGTCGTAGAAGCTCAGGTAGCCGACGATGCGCGGGAGCACCGGCGCGGTCGCCGGGGTGATGACCGTCGTGACCGTGACGCTCGGGTCGCCGACCTGATCGGTGGTGCGGTAGAGCAGCTGCGTCGCGTTGACGGGCGTGGGATCGGTGCCGAGGCCGAGCGCGACGGTGCGGCTCTTCAGCACGGTGCCCGGCGCGATGTGCGTCAGCGGTGTGGCGTCGCTGTACGTGTAGAACGGGTCCTGCCCCGGCGGCAGCGGTGCGGCGCTCGCGCTCGGTCCGCCGAGCAGTGCGATCGCGCAGGCGAGCGCCACCGCCAGTCCGAGCCTGATCGTCCGCACGGTCCTACCTTCGGCCCGCGCCCGCCGACTCCTGCGGCTCAGCGGGCTTCCTCCTCGTCCATCGCCTTCCAGATGCGCTGCACCGAGATCGGCCCCTTCGCCTTCACCGACGGCGCGAACAGGCTCACCCGCAGCTCCTCGACCATCCAGCGGATGCGGTCGCGTCCCGGTCCCACCGGCATCTGGGCCAGCTCCTTCTCCACCGCGTGCACGTCGGCCATGAGGAGCGCGTCGCGCGTGGGCGGGCGCTCGAGACGCAGCACGGCCGCCTCGAGGTAGCGCGCGAGGTCGGGCAGGCGCGCCGCTCCGAGCTCGGTGATGAAGCCGGGGCGCACGAGCGCGTTCCGCTGGTTGCGCACATCCTCGACCGCGGGCGAGGAGCGTCCGGCGAGCAGCTGCTGCAGCTTCGCGTCGGCGTCGAGCACCGCGCGCGTGGCCGTGAGCACGCGCAGCAGCTCGGCACGCAGCCCGGCCCGGACCCGTTGCTCGACCTCCGCGTACGCGGATGCGGTGCGCGGTGCGTCCGGCATCAGCGTGTCCACCGCGGCCGACAGCGCGTCGGCCATCAGGGCGGACACCGAGCCGTGCGGGTTCGCGGTGAGCGCGAGCTTCGCGGCGGTGGGCAGCTGCTCGCTCACCGCCTTCACCGGCGACGGCACGTTCAGCAGGAGCAGGCGGCGCACGCCCGCCCGGTGCACCTGCGGCGACGGTTGGGGCAGCACCCGCAGCGCTACCGCGCTGCCTTCGTCGACGAGGGTCGGGTAGGCGATGACGTTGCCGGCGGTCACGTCGTCCGGGAGGTCACCGACCGACCAGGTCGTCAGCCCGGTGCGCTCCGCATCACCGACCGCCGAGGTGAGCGCTGCTTGCGCGGGTGCGGCGAGCTCGGCCTTCAGCGCATCGAGGTCACGGCCCTCGCCGACCGTCGTGCCCGCGTCGTCGACGACGCGATACCGCGGGATCAGGTGGCTGGGCAGCTTGTCCGGCGACCACGCGTCCACAGGCACGACGACTCCGCGGGCCCGCCGCGCCTCCCGCGACAGGGCCGGGAGCAGCTCCTCGTCCTCGCCGACGTGCGGGACGATCTGGCGCGCGACGTCGGGTGCGGGGACGAGCTGCACGCGCAGCGCCTTGGGCAGCGCGCGGATGAGCTCGGCCACGATCTCCGCGCGCCGGCCGGGGACCGCCCACCCGATCCGGCCCGCGGGGACCTGGTGGAGCTGCGCGAGCGGCACCTCGACGGTGACCCCGTCCGCCTCCGCGCCGGGCTCGAACGTGTAGCTCATCGGGAAGGTGATGTCGCCCGACGTCCAGACGACCGGATGGTCGGACGGGTCGGGGGCGTCGTCGCGCAGCAGGTCCTCGAGCGTCAGGTCGAGCAGGTGCGGGGTCTCGCGCCGCTGCACCTTCCACCAGCGGTCGAAGTGCGCGCCCGAGACGACGTCCGCGGGGATCCGCTCTTCGTAGAACGTGAAGATGTCGTGGTCGCTCGCCGCGATGTCGCGCCGACGCGCGCGCTGCTCGAGCTCGGCGACGTGGTCGAGCAGCTCGGCGTTCTTCTGGAAGAACGCGTGGTGGGTGCTCCAGTCGCGCTCGACCAGCGCGTGCTGGATGAACAGCTCTCTCGATGCGACGGGGTCGACGCGGGAGTAGCCGATGCGGCGGCGCGCGACGATCGGGACGCCGTAGAGCAGGACCCGCTCGTAGGCCATGACCGCCGATCGCTTGGGGTCCCAGTGCGGTTCGCTGCAGCTGCGCACGAGCAGGTCGCCGGCGACCGCCTCCACCCACTCGGGCTCGATGCGCGAGACGCCCCGCGCGTAGAGGCGCTCGGTCTCCACCAGCTCGGCCGCGACGACCAGCGGTGCGCCGTTGCGCGCGAGCGCCGAGCCGCGCGCGATGGTGAAGCGGACCCCGCGCGCACCGAGGTAGTCGCGCTCCTGCCGCACACCCACGTGCGACAGCAGGCCGGCCAGCAGCGCCTGCGAGACGGCGTCCCACTCGCCGCTCGTCGTCGGGTCCATCCCCATGCGCCGCACGACGCGTCGCAGCTGAGCGTGCAGGTCCTGCCACTCGCGGATGCGCAGCCAGCTGAGCATCTCGCGCTTGCACATGCGCCGGAACGCGCTGCTCGACAGCGCCTCCTGCTGCTCCTGCACGTAGCGCCACAGCTCGAACCACGTGAGGAGGTCCGAGCCGGGGACGGTGAAGCGGCCGTGCAGCTCCGCGGCCTGCTCCTGCTTGTCGAGCGGACGTTCGCGCGGGTCCTGGATGGACAGCGCCGCCGCGATGGGCAGCACCTGCTCGAGGCAGCCGAGCCGGTCGGCCTCGACGATCATCCGGCTCATGCGCGGGTCCAGCGGCAGCTGCGCGAGCTGGCGGCCGACCTTCGTCAGGCGGCCGTCGTCGCGCAGAGCGCCGAGCTCCTCGAGCAGCTGGAGGCCGTCGCGCACCTGGCGCTTGTCCGGTGCCTCGACGAACGGGAAGTCCTCGATGTCGCCGAGCCCCAGCGCCGCGAGCTGCAGCAGGACCGACGCGAGGTTGGTGCGCAGGATCTCCGGCTCGGTGAACTCCGGCCGCGCGTCGAAGTCCTCCTCGCTGTAGAGGCGGATGCAGATGCCGTCGGCGACGCGGCCGCAGCGGCCGGCGCGCTGCGTCGCCGATGCCTGGCTCACCGGCTCGATGGGCAGGCGCTGCACCTTGGTGCGGTTGCTGTAGCGGGAGATGCGCGCGGTGCCGGGGTCGACGACGTAACGGATGCCGGGCACCGTGAGCGACGTCTCGGCGACGTTGGTGGCGAGCACGATGCGGCGGCGCGAGTGCTCGGCGAACACGACGTGCTGCTCGGCGGCCGACAGCCGCCCGAACAGCGGCACGATCTCCGCGTCGGTCGCGCCGCGCAGCACGTCCGCGGCGTCGCGGATCTCGCGCTCGCCGCTGCAGAACACGAGCACGTCACCGCGGCCCTCGCGGGCGAGCTCCTCGCAGGCGGCGACGATGCCGCTCACCTGGTCCTGATCCTCCTCGAGCGGCCGGTAGCGCACCTCGACGGGGTAGGTGCGGCCGCTGACCTCGAGCACCGGGGCGCCGTCGAAGTGCCGGCTGAAGCGGTCGGGGTCGATGGTCGCGGACGTGATGACGACCTTGAGGTCAGGACGGCGCGGCAGCAGCTGCTTGAGGTAACCGAGCAGGAAGTCGATGGTGAGCGACCGCTCGTGCGCCTCGTCGATGACGATCGTGTCGTAGGCCGAGAGGTCACGGTCGCGGCCGAGCTCGGCCAGCAGGATGCCGTCGGTCATCAGCTTCACGCGGGTGCTCGGCGACACCTGGTCGTGGAAGCGCACGGTGTAGCCGACGACGTCGCCGAGCTCGGTGCCGAGCTCCTCCGCGACGCGTTCCGCGACCGCGCGGGCGGCGATGCGACGCGGCTGGGTGTGGCCGATCAGGCCGTCGGTGCCACGGCCGAGCTGCAGCAGGATCTTGGGCAGCTGGGTCGTCTTGCCCGAGCCGGTCTCCCCGGCGAGGACGACGACCTGGTGGTCGCGGATGGCTTCCGCGATCTCGGCGCGGACCTGGGAGACCGGGAGGTGCTCGGGGAAGGTGATCCGCTCACGCGCGGCGGTGTCCATCTCCCTTGCAGGCTATCCACCCGCCACGGGGCACCCGCAGACGTCAGGGCTCGTCGATGAAGGCGAGGAGAGCCGGCACCGCTTCCTTCCACGGGCCGAACAGCCCCCCGGTGCCGGCCGCGTGCGCGGCCGAGGCCTGCTCCCACGCGTCCTCGGGCCACGGCGGCTCGATGAGCCGCGAGCCCTTGATGAGCGCGTGCACCTCGTACGACGTGCGCTTGGGGTGGTCGTAGTCCTTCTCGCCCCCGCGGATCACGAGCGTCGGCACGCTGATCTGGGCGAACTCGGAGTCCGACACCCCCGGGATCGCCTCGTTGGGCTTCGGGATGTAGGCCTCGAGCCAGCGGACCATCACCCGTTCGAACTCCTCGGTGCCGATGTCGAGGAGGCGCTGCCGGTTGCGCGGGTTGGCCGCGATGAGGTCGCTCCACCCACCGGCGCGGCCACCGAGCTCGAGGATCGCCTCGATGCCGCCGGACCGCACGGTCTGCAGCTCGGTGAGGCAGTAGACCGAGGCCAGCACCATCGAGCTGTAGGTGCCGCCGACGATGTGCCAGACCGCGAGCTTGCGCACCATGTCGGGCCACATCATCGTGAACACGATCGAGTCGCGGGCGCCGCCCGAGCCGCCGACCGAGACGACGCGGTCGATGCCGAGCTGCTGCAGCATCAGCCCGAGCGTCTCCGCGCGCATGTGCGACTCGGACTTGCCGTAGAGCTGGATGTCGGACTTCCCGCAGTTGGGACGGTCCCACAGCAGCACCCGCTTGCCGCCGGCCGCGAGCGCGTCGGCGAAGTCGGGGATGCCGCCGAAGTCCTTGCTGAAGCGGCCGCCCGGCGTGACGACGACGACCTCGCCGTCCTCCGGTCCGCGCAGCTCGTACACGACGATGCCGCCGTTGACCTCGATCTCCTGCTCAGCCATCCGTCCTCCTCGAGGACGGACGCTACGCAGGTTCCGCGGTCAGCGGTGCTTGTCCGCGGTCATGTCACTCGTGCCCGAGCACGCGCGCGAGCTCGGCCCGGCCCATGCGGGACCGCCCGGGGATGTCGCGCCGCTTCGCCTCTTCGTAGAGCTCGGCCCGCGTGTGAGGGGTGGTCCCGCCGGTGCGCTTGCGCCGCGCCACGGCGGCGCCCTGCTTGCCCAGAGCGGTCCGGGTCTTCTTCGGCAGGTTCGCCAGCGTGTGCTGCGAGCGGGCCGCCTTCTGGGCCGACTTGATGTTGCGGCGGGCCGCCGCGGTCTGCTTGGTCGTCGCCATGACCACGTCGTTCCCCGTACGGGCGCCGCTGACGCAGCCACGGGCGACGAAGTCGTGCGTCGAGGCGGCCGCCGCGACGATCGGGCGAGCGTGGTCCTGACCAGCCTGGAGCGGCACAGACGCACCGACGCGAGCGCTGCGCACATGTGCGCACGAAGGCCGTCCGTGCGTCTGTTCTCCCCACACAATGGGCGGCATGACCAAGCAGCGGTCCGGCGGGAAGCCCGACATCGCCCTCATGCCCAGCGACGTGACCAGTCGTGTCGGCGCGTTCGACCGGTTTGCCGGATGGTCCGCCTCGTTGGCCAGCCGGGCGCCGTTCTTCACCTTCTGCATCGTCCTGGTCCTGGCGTGGCTGTGCGAAGGCATCGCCAAGATCGCCACCGGGGGCGGGCTGAAGGCCTTTTCCGACAGCACCTACCAGCTGCAGATCAACACGACGACCACGATCATCACGTTCCTGCTCGTCGCACTGCTGCAGAACAGTCAGACCCGCTCGGACGAAGCGACCCAGCACAAGCTCAACGCGCTCACCGACGGCCTCGCGGACTTCATGGCAGCGATCGCCGAGCATCACGACGACGAGAAGCTCCGCAACGACATCCGCGAGCTGCGCCTCGCGGTCGGGCTCGAGCAACGCGAGGACACGCACGAGTGAGACGCGCACCAGCGTTCGGCCGCTCCGGCAGCAGCGCCTGCACCTTCAACGCAGCCCGTGCCTGCGCCGCGGACTGGAACCTCGCGCTCAGGCCGGGTTCACACGCAGGTCGGGGTCGCCCCCTTCGGAGCGGTCCACGCGCCGTTGTGGAGCGTCGCCAGGCCCGTGCAGCGCAGACGCGGTGATGGTTGACCGGCGGTGAAGGTGAGCGGTCCCATGACGAGCCCGCCGAGGGTGTCGTTCTTGATCATGCCGAGTCCCTGCATGATCATCGCCGAGGTGATGGGGCCGGTGCGTGCGGCGTTGCCCACCTTGGCGATCGCTTCGGCGAGCAGCTGCCCGCTGGTCCACGCATCGGCCGCGGACTCGGTGGGGCTGGTGTTCGGCGCATAGGTCGACATCGCGGTCTGGAAGTCCTTCGACGCCTGGGTCGCTGATGTGATCCACGGGAAGACCCCCGTGGCGACGGTGAGGCCCTCGAGGTTGGGGTCGGACACGACGGCGTTCGCATCGAGTGCGAGTGATCCTGTCGTGTACAGCGGATGGAAGCCGATGGCGTTGCAGTCCCGGGCCAGCCGCTGGATGCCACTCCCGTCGAGGTCGACGTGCACCGCGTCGATGTTGGCGCTCTTCATCGAGCTGCACTGCGAGGTGAAGCTCGGGTTGGCGAGCGAGACCTGGTAGGTCTGCTTGACCGGGATGCCCTGTGCCTTGGCTTGCGCCTGGACATCCTTGTTGGCCTCGGGACAGGCCGAGGACTCGACGCAGTAGACGATCGCCGGCGAGGTCTTGCCCGCGGCCTTCCACGCAGCGACCGCGCCGCCGTCGATGCCTTCAGGCGAGGCGCCTTCGGGGAACATGTACGGGTTGGTGAACCAGACGTCCTCGAGCGCGTCGCCGCCGACGACGGGGACCTTCTGCGACTGCGCGTACTGGCCGACGGTGCCCGCCGAGACGACCATCATCGATGCGACGAACGCGACGGCATGTTCGTTCTGGACGCAGTTCTGCGCGATCTGCAGCGCCTTGTTGGCGTCCTGCGCGTCGTCCTTGCTGTCGAGCTTGACCAGGTGCCCGGCGAGACCACCGTGGGCGTTGGTCCAGCGCACCCAGGCGGCGAGGGCCGGCTGTGCGTTGCCCAGCGGTGGGCCGGCTTGTCCGGTGAACGACCCGGTCTGGCAGAGCATCACCGGTGTCGTGTCCTGCTTGGCCGTGGCCGGGTTCGACGTGCGCGGTTGTCCGGAGGCGATGCCGGCGGGGCCCGCTGATGCGACCGCACCCGTTGCGGGCGCCGGGCCGACAGGACCGACCACGGCGGGAGCGCTGCTCGCCCCGGGGCCCGCGGCGAGCGTCGAGGCTGCGGCGGGTCCACCGGGCGTCGACGGCTGCACCGATCCGGCCGGGACGCTTGCCGCGGGGGCGAGCGCGGCCGAAGCACCGGCCACGACGATCGGTCGTTGTGCGGCGGCGACGATCGAGGCATGGGACTGGCGGGTCGCGCAGGCGGTCGTCAGAGCGACGGGCAGCACGCCGACCGCGAGGAGACGATGGATGACGACCGGTCGTGTGCGCATCAGGCCGTGGCTCCTTCGAGTTCCTTGTCGCCGGTGGTCAGGACGGGCCGGGAGCGGGCCGTCAGCGGGGAGCGGTCGCGGGTGTGCCCCAGGCAGGTGATGCGGCGGACCACCTCGGTGCCGCGACCCTGGCCGAAGACAGCGGCGGCGATCGCCACCGCTCCGAAGCCGAGCTGGAAGGCATTGGCCGCGGTGACGCTGGAGTCGGTGCTGTAGGACGGGAGGTAGGTGAACACGACGCCCGCGACGACGGCGGTCGCGATCGTGCCTCCCCCGCTCAGCACGCCGCTGATGGCGAGGATCGCGACCAGCGCGAGCGAGGCGAGTGCTTGGAAGGCGAGGGCGTTCGACTGGCGACCGACCCCGCCGAGCAAGGCCCCGCTGACGCCGGCGAGGAAGGCGCTGATGGCGAAGGCGAGGGTGCGGGCGACGTCGACGCTCGCACCCAGCGTCGTGAGGCCGGTCGTCGAGTCCGACATCGCGCGCAGCAGCCGGCCGAGGCGTGATCGCTCGATGACGAGGACCGCAGCCGCGCAGAGGATGACGACGCCCAGTCCGACGTAGTAGAAGGCCCAGGGCCCCGTCGCACCGCTCGGACGCGGCGTCAGCACCGCGCCGTGATCGCCGAAGAAGAGGCCCCAGTTGAACGCGGTGGTCTGCAGCAGGATGCCGAAGCCGAGCGTCGCCAGCGCCAGGAAGGTCCCCGACAACCGGATGGCCGGGATCGCCACGAGCAGGCCGAGGGGCACGGTGAGCAACCCGGCGACGACGACCCCGAGTCCCCACGGCAGGCCCAGGTTGAAGCCGGCGAGACCGCCGTGGCTGACCGCGTGGCCGAAGAACGCGGCACCCGCGCCTTGCAGTGCGACGTGGCACAGCGAGACCTGCCCGGACACCCGCACCAGCAGGGCGAGCGAGAGGTACAGCACGACCTGGGCGAGCGCGGCGTTGGCCGTCGACAGGCGGGTGCCGTCGATGATGAACGGCCCGAGGCTCATCGCCGTCAGCCCGGCCAGCGCGACCCCGATCCGCACCCTGCTGCGCCCGGCGGGTCGGGCGGCAGCGCGCATGCGGATGCGCGCACCGACCTCGACGAGCTTGCCCTTCGGCATGAACAGCATCACGAAGATCAGTACGAGGAACGACGTGTCGGGGTAGAGCGATGCGAAGCTCGCGTGGCTCGCCGTGTACTTCTGAACCAACTGCTCCCCCACCCCGACGATCAGGCCCCCGGCGTAGGTCAGGGGCAGGCTCGTGAACCGCCCGATCGCGCACGCGCCGAAGGCACGGACGACGAGCAGGGTGAGCAGGGTCGCGTCGACGTTCAGCAGCGGGGCGACGAGCATCCCCGAGGTCGCCGCGAAGCTCGAGCCGATGATCCAGGAGGTGCGCCGCACCCGGACCGGGCTGACACCGGTGAGGTCGAGCAGGTCGGGGTCGTCGACGACCGCGCGCATCGCGGCGCCGATGCGGGTGCGGCGGAAGAACGCCGCGAGACCGAGCGCCGCACCGAGTGCGATCGCGGCCTTGACCACGTCGGAGGTCGTGAAGTAGGCGGCGCCGACCTTGTGGACATGCCGGCCGAGGTACTCGGGCAGCACCTTGGGCTGCACACCGAAGATGACGGTGCACCCGGACAGGAACACGAGCAGCACACCGACGGTGGCGACGATCCGCTGCGAGGCAGGAGCGCTGGAAAGCGTGCGGGCGATGGCTTCCATCGCCAGCCCGACGACCACGCCGAACCCGACCAGGGTGATGGCGAAGGCGAGCGGCCACGCCATGTGGTGGGTGATGTGCAGCTCGTAGAACAGGTACGCGGCGGCGGCCGCGATCGCGCCCTGGCCGAAGTTGAACACGCCGGAGGTCTTGTAGGTGAGCGTCAACCCCATCGCGGCCAGCGCGTAGATCGATCCGGTGGAGAGGCCGGCGACGAGGACCGGCAGGTAGCTGTTCACGGACGGCACGCGCCGCAGGCGATCAGGCCCTGCGCCGCACTGGCCTCAGCCGTCGCCGCCGTCGTCGGGCGGTCGCGCGCGAACACGCAGTCGGGACGATGGAAGTGCCGCATGCCCGCGGCGGTGACGACGAGCCCGGTCGCGTGTGACCGGCGACGCCGGCGCGCGGCGATGGCGCCACCGCGGGCGAGCGCGGCCCGCTCGCGGGCGCGTAGCGCTCGGCTGCCGGCGAGCATCCAACCCGTCCAGCCCCACCCGGCCAGCAGCATGGCGGCCAGCGCGCCGACGATCCAGAGCAGCTGGTCATCCCAGGCGCGCGTGTTCCGGGCGCCGACGAAGCACACGACGAGACCGAGGAAGCTCAGCAGCTCGGTGCGCACGAGGCGTTGCAGGTCGGCATAGGTCCAGGGCAGACGACGCGGTGGCTCCGCCTCGCGAGCGGGCACCTGCGCGAACGCGAGCCTCACGCGCGGGTTCCCGCCTTGCGGGGACGCGGGCGAGGCGGAGCCTTCGCGGCGATGGGGCCGGTCGGTTCCTCATCCGCGGTCGCGCTCGTCGCCACGACCTCGGTGACCGGTGCGGGTTCGAGGGCCTTCATGGTCTCGTCGAGCTCGTCGAGCTTGCGCCACTCGTCACGCATGTCGGCGGACAGGTAGAGGATCCCCGCGGTGCCGAGCAGGAACAGGCCGAACACCCCGCCGCTGATCATGTACGGCATCTGCTCCGCGGGGTACGACGTGCCGCTGATGCCGATGTAGCCCAAGAGCAGGGCCAGCAAGCCGAGGACGAACAGTCCCGCAGCGGCGACCCGGTCCCACTGCTTCTTCATCCAGGTCAGGAGGTCCATGTCAGTCGCACTCCCAGGAACCGCAGGGCCGACGCAGCGCCGAACACGGCGAGCGCGGTGATGACGAGGGCCAGGTAGATGTCGGACGTGCGATGGCTCACCTCGGCCTGGGTCGCCAGCGCCGGCTGCGGCGCTTCCGGCGCGGGGGCCGGAGCGGCGACGACCGGAGCCGAAGGCTCGACCAGCGTGTCCGTGGTGGGCGGGGTCACCGGCGCCGGCGGCACGACGGGAGCGGGAGCCCCGCCGGTGCTGATCGGCGCCGCCGGGCTCGACGGGGTGGCGACGGGCGACGGGCCACCGGTGACGGCGCTGCCCGTGCCGCCGAGCACATCACCGGGGATGGTCTTGTACGTGCTGGTGACCGCGGCCTGTCCGAGCGTGTAGGTGACCGTGGTCGGCGTGGTCGGAACACCGACGCCGATCGGCAACGGCAGGGCCGGCAGCGGCGGCACCACACCAGACGGCGGGCCCGGCACCGTGTAGCTGATGCTCAGGCCTTCGCTGGTGATGCCGTTCTTCGTCGCCGTTGGTGGCAGCAGCGTTGCCGTCACACCGATCGCCTTGAACGCGTCGAGCACCGTCTGGGTCGGGATGGGCTGGGGCACGACCGTGCCGAGGACGGTGAAGCCGTCGCTGCCGAAGCCCAGCTTCAGCCCGTTGACCTCGAGGGCGCCGATGTCGAAGGAGCTGCTGCTCGTCTGCGCGCCGCTGGGGTCGCGGTGGATCGCAGCACTGGCGTGGATCCCGCTGAGCCGCAGGTACGTGCCGATCGCGAGCGCATCGACCGACGTCTCCGCCGTCGCGTCCACGCTCCCGTCGGGTGACGAGGTTGCGATCGCCGTCGACGTTGCCGACCCCACGCCACCGGCGCCGACCGTCGTCTGCGCCTTCGCGCCGGTGTCGCTCGCCTCCGCGTGCAGGTGCGCGCCCGCGAAGTCCTTGTCCTGCGGTGGATCGCCGGCCTGCGCGTAGGCGTAGGGGTAGGCCGGTATCGCGCCGGTGACCGTCGAGCAGCCGGGAAGCGTCGTCGCGATCGCGCAGATCTGCCCGGCGGCCACGATCGGGAGCTCGGCCACACCCTGACCGGGGTCAGGTGCCGCGCTGTAGCTCGTCGTCTGCCCCGAGCTGTTCGCCGACGCCTGCGCCGTGGGCGTGGCGACCTGGATGCTCGTGATCAGCGGGATGCTCGCGTTGCTCACGACCAACGACACGCCTTGCGCACTCGACGTCAGCGTGAAGGCGGCGTCGGCGCGCGCGGTCGCTCCGGACAACAGCGCGAGAAGGGGCAGCGCCGCCAGCGTCACGGCCGCGCGGCGGAGCCGCCGGGCCCGCGACGAGGCGAGGGGCTTCATGCGGCCAGCGCCTTGCGCAGCGCTTCGACCTGCGCAGCTTCGAACGCCCGGGCCACGGCAGTCGTTCGTAGCACGTCGAAGCCGTGGAACGCACCGTCGACGACCTCCACGTCGCAGGCGACACCGGCCTCGCGCAAGCGCCGTGCGTACTCCACGCCCTCGTCGTAGAGGAGGTCGACCGTGCCGACGCCGATCCAGGCGGGCGGCAGCGCGCCGAGCTCACGGGCGCGGGCCGGCGCGGCGACGGGGCTGACGTCAGCCGCGCCTCCGGGCCGGCCGAGGTACGCGCTCCAGGCGTAGCGGTTCGACTTCGCGTCCCACAGCCGTCGCACGCCGGGATCGCGGTCGGGTCGCAGAGCGGTGCGGTCGTCGAGCATCGGGTAGACGAGCAGCTGGAACGCTGGCCGCACCTGTCGTTCCAGCGCGAGCAGCGCCAGGGACGCGGCGAGGCAGCCGCCCGCGCTGGCGCCGCCGACGGCGATGCGAGCTTCGTCCACCTCGGGTCGTGCGGCCAGCCAGGCCAGCGCGCGGTAGCAGTCCTCGAGCCCTGCCGGGAAGGGGTGCTCCGGCGCGAGCCGGTAGTCCACCGAAGCGACGATGACGTTCGCGGATCGGGCCAGCGCGACGCACCGCGCCTGGTCCTGCAGCGCGTTGCCGATGATGAAGCCGCCGCCGTGGATCCACAGCAGCGCGGGCGCGCGCGTCGCCAGACCCTC
Organism: Mycobacteriales bacterium; assembly: GCA_035545535.1. Taxonomy (GTDB): domain Bacteria; phylum Actinomycetota; class Actinomycetes; order Mycobacteriales; family CAJCIY01; genus DASZYF01. Next base: position 13,341 of record DASZYF010000083.1, read on the forward strand.
CGGCCGGTACAGCCGGACCGAGCAACCGTCGCCGAGGTCGATGACCTCGACGCCGTCGCGCCGGCGGTCCCGCATGTGCGCCGTGCCGAACCGCGACAGGCGGGCCGTGCGCGGGCCGCTGAACGCGCGGGTGGGCAGCACGCGTGCGATCGGTCGCAGGTCGGGGTGGAAGACGTCCGCCCCGCTTAGGCGATGCGCCATGTCAGCCGGTCCCTTCGCGCGATCCGTAGGCGACATCGCGAACGGCCGATCCGACCCAACGGCGGAGCAGCGCCCTGGTCTGCGCGCGCGTGCGCGACGGCCCCGGATCAGCCTCGAACGACTGGAGCGTGCGGAGGTAGATCTCGACCAGATCGTCGCGGTCGCGCCCGACGATCCCGTACGCCTCCCAGTCGACGGGCAAGCGGTCGAACAGAGCATTGGCCAGCGCAAAGGCCTCAGGAGAAGTGATGCCGCCTGCGGGCGTGACGGGGAGGTTCAGCACGAAGAGCAGGGAGATGTAGCGCTCCTTCGGGAGCCGCTCGATCGTGTACGCGAGGCATTCGACGAGCATCTCGGCCGGGTCGCTCTGACCGCTCACACGGGCGACCATCCGGTTGACGAACTGATCGCCCGCTGCGATGCCGACGTGCTGCAGCAGCTCGTCGATGTTGGAGTACAGCCGGTAGACCGTCTGCCGCGTGACTCCGAGCTCGGTCGCGACATCGGACAGCGTGGTCTTGGTCGGGCCACGGCTGTCGACACAGCGCATCGCTGCTTCGATGATCCGCGCGCGCGCTTCGTCGTCATCGGCGGGCGGTGACCCGCCCCATCCGCGACTCCTCATGCACGCGCTCCTTCATCGCAGCCCGAGCCCCTGGCGGCTGATCATACATATCTCTTGCCATATGTATGATCGCTTCGTTCGGTCCCCCGCGACTTGATGGATGGCCAGATGGGCTCCGCGCGCTTCGACCTCGACGATCCACAGACCCTGTTCTCAGCCTGTGAGGGCGGGAGTCTGCCTCAGCTCTACGACCAGCTCGCTCGTGAGGCGCCGCTGTGGAAGCTTCCCGGCCTTGACGCCGTCTACCTCGCCTGCACGCGCACGCTCGTCGAGGAAGCCATCGCGAAGCCCGAGGAGCTCTCGTCCAACCTCACCCGCGTCCTGTTCCGCGAGGACGACGGGTCACCCGCCCTCTGGGAGATGGCGCCTCTCGGCGATCCGAGCCACGCGCTCGCGACCGCCGACCCGCCGCTGCACACCGCCCACCGCAAGCTGCTGCTGCCGTTCCTCGGCCGTCCGGCGATGCGCGCGCGGGAACCCTTCGTCCGCTCGATCGCGACGGAGCTCATAGGGGCCTTCGGGCCGACCGACGCCGACATCACCACCGGCCTCGCCGATCCCTTGACGATGCGGGTCATCTGCCAGGTCGTCGGCATCCCCGAGGACGACTACGCCCTGCTGGTCGAGTCCGTCATCGCGATGGACCGCCTCATCGCCGGCCTCGCGAGTCGGACCGAGATGGAGGCCGGCGCCACCGCCGCGCTCACCCTGCTCATCCGCATGCAGCAGTACCTCACCGGCACTCCCCCCGCCGACAGCCTGCTCGCCTACCTGCAGCAAGCGATCGCGGACGGCGAGACCAGCGAGGCCGAAGCGCTCGCGGTCCTCATGCAGATCATCACCGCCGGCACGGAGACCACCGCAACCCTCATCGGACGCGCCGCTCGTCACCTCGCCGACGACCCGGGCCTGCAGAACAAGCTGCGGGGCGACACGAGCGGCGTGCCCGACTTCCTCGACGACGTGCTGCGCAACGACGGCCCGTTCCAGTTCCACTACCGCACCGCCCGCGAAGGCGCCTCCCTCGGCGGGCAGGCGATCCCTGAGAACGCCACCGTGCTGATGATGTGGGCGTCCTCGGACCTCACCGCTGCCTCCGGCGCCGCGACGGCCGCAGACGTCGCACTGTCGTCGTCGCATCTCGCGTTCGGCCGCGGCATCCACTTCTGCATCGGCGCCCACCTCGCCCGCCTCGAAGCGACGGTGGCCTACGAAGAGCTGCTCACGACCCGTCCGCCGTTCGAGCCCGACCCGACCCTCGAGCGACGGGCGCGTCACTCGTTGATGATGTCGCGGCCGACCGCGACCCCCATCCGGTGGGCCTGACCCTCATCAGCTCCGCGGCGAGGGGTCCACACGCTGCTGTCCGCGACGTGTCGGACGCCTGTGTCGCGGCTGGCGGCGATCTTTCGCCGCTGAGCGCGACCTACGGCGGGCGGGTCGCGGTGAGCGGCGATCTTTCGCCGCTGAGCGCGACGCCCGGCGGCCAGGTCGCGGTGGGCGGCGGGCTCGCGCGCGGTTCATTGCCTTCACGTGCGGAACAGAAGTGGGGCGGGTGGGGCTCGAACCCACGACCGACGGATTATGAGTCCCCGGAGGCCCTCCTGGCATCCTTGGAGAACAGGCTAGAATGCCGAGATTTCAGGGGTTTTCGCTTGTCCGCGGGTAACCGTCACGAACCCCGGTTTGCCGTCCGATCTGGCACGTGAATGGCACGATCCCTGACGCCCATGTCAGGGATCGTCAGCTCTCCGCGCGGCCTCGAAGCCGCAACGCGGCAGCACGCAGATCTGGAAGGTCCTGCGTCACGGTGCCGGCGACGATCGCGTGCGAGGTGTCGAAGTAGCGGTGCGCGAGCCGGTCGCGCATGCCGGCGATGTCATCCCACGGAATGTCGGACTCCGTCGCCAACAGCTCCGGCGAGATGTCTTTCACGGCTTCGCCGATCTCGAGCAGCCGCATGCGGACGGCGTCGAAGATCAGCCCGTCGTGCAGCGTGCCCCGTTCGAGGTGCGCGTCCATCGCAGCGAGCACGTCGGCGATCCGCTGGTCGTCGTGTCGGCTCATAGCCGCACGAGGTCCGCGTAGATGTTCTCCCGCACGCCGCGCTTGAGATCTGCTTCCGGCACGAGATCGACCTTGGCGCCCAGCAGCTGCTCGGCCTCGCGCCGGAAGCGACCAAGCCCCACGATGCCCATGCCATCGGGCAGCTCGACGAGCAGGTCGACGTCACTGTCCGGTCGTTCCTCGGCCCGCGCGACGCTGCCGAACACCCCGATCACCGTCACGGCGTGCCGCTCCCCCAGCGCGACCAGCTCTTGGCGGCGCCGGCGTAGCACCCGCCCGTGCGGACCGTTGAGCTTGCGCAGTCCGCTCGTCGACCGCTTCAGGCGAACGTCGAGCTCGAAGCCGGTCGCCGCGATCATGGCCTCCAGCGTCGGCAGCGATGGCTGGCGCTTGCCCGACTCATAGACGCTGATCACGCTCTGCGGCACCCCTGCTCGAGCCGCCAGCTCGACCTGCGACAGGTCAGCACGCACCCGCGCATCCCGAAGGAGATCGCCAGCAGTGGTCATCAGAACACTATAGTGGATCGTGCATGGTAGTGCGGCTCTGGATCCACTCCGACCCCGAACCACGAGGTCGTGCCTGCTGCAGAAGACCATCCAGTTGTCCCCGGTCACGGTGAGGCCCGCGGCTTGACTCGGTGTTCCGTACAAGTGGTCCTCGAGCAGGGCTGTGTGTCTAGCAAAGTCCTGGTACGTGCCGATGCGCGGCGGTCTCGAGCGAGCTAAGAGTCAGCTGGCGGCGGGGGCGATCGCCACGCTGACGCGTCTGCTCTGAGTCGTTGCGCCGAGGCGGAACTGCTGGGTGATGTTCGACGGACCGAGGTCGACACGGATGACCAGGCGTCCCTGGCCGTTCGCGGTCAGCGTCTGCCCAGAGGTGCCGTTCGTGACGTGGTACCGGTGACCAGCCCTGTAGCGCGCGGCCGTGGTGACCGTGGCGGTGCCGCTGCCCACCAAGCTGAACCCGCGCACGGTCACGCCGTCCAGGGTGGCGAACTCGAGGACGTCCCGTTGCAGCTCGACGTGATAGCCGTACACCGTGAAGTCAGGCTCTGCCGTGGTGAACGAGATCGTCGCCGGCAGGGCGGGCGGGTGCGCGAAGGTGGTGCGCAAAGCGGCCAGGGTGCGTGCGAGATCGCGGTTCCAGTACGGCCAGGAATGGGATCCAGGACCGTAGTCGTCCCACGTGTGGGCCAGGCCCAGAGCGCTCAGCCGCTGATGGAGGATGACGTTCTCCTCGTGCATCAGGGCCTCGCCGTGCGACTCGGCGAGCTGGGTCGGCGACTGGTCGTAGGGGCCGGGGTCGCCGTTGCCGACGCGCAGCTCGAGGGTGAGTCCACGCAAGTTGCCAGCTAGGTCGACAGGGTTGTTGGCCCGCCACCGGACGTCTTCGGTGGCGTGGGGGCCGAAGACGCTGCCCGGCGCGCCGCCGTCCATCGCGGCGAGCGCCTCGTCGAACTCCGCGCCGGCGACGCCGGCGCCGTACTCACTGTCGACGATGCCGGAGAACGACGAAGCTGAGATGAACAGGTCTGGGTGCCGCGCGGCAAGCTTCAGCGCGCCGAAGCCGCCCATCGAAACGCCCGCGATCGCCCGCTGGGCTCGGTCATCGATGGTGCGCAGGTGCGCGTCGATCCACGGGCGGAGCTGGCCGATGATGTAGCTCTCCCACCGCGGCACGCCGCCGAGGCCGTTGTTGTACCAGTCGGTGTACATGCCGCCCATGCCCGCGTCGGGCATCACGACGATCATGTTGTCGTTGGCGGTCAGCTGCTCCGCGTCGCCCATGCTGCTCGGCGTCGTCCAGTCGCGGGCCTGGGGCGCACTGTTGCAGCAGCCGTCGAGCAGGTACAGGCTCGGATAGCGCCGGGTGGTCTCGCTGTAGTACTTCGCTGGCAGCAGGACACGGACGTACGTCGGTGCACTCAGGTAGGGCGTGGAGAACACGAGCTCCCGCAGCCGGGAGTCGAGCCGGCTCTGCGAGATCAGCTGCAGCGGAGCCTGCTGTCCCACTGTTGGCCGGGCCCACGCCGGTGTCCTGGCTGGTGCCTTGCTCGGCTTTCTGGGTGGTTTCTTGGCCGGCGTCTTACCCGGTGCTGCCTTACGGGCAGCCCCCGGCGTCGAGGCGTTGACGCGGTCGGCTGCCCCCGCCGAGGCTGTGATCACCAGGCCGACGCACAGCACTGCGGCGAGACCGGGGCGCGTGACCGTCCCGGCTCGAGGACGCAAACGTCGCTTCAGCTCCACTTCAGGGCTCCCTCAGCTGCCGCTCTCCGGCACGGCGACGTCGACGACGGTCCACTTCCCCGTGCGGGAGGTGTTCGCGACGAGCAACGATCCTTTGCGCAGGGCCAGCCCGGCGGGAGCGTCGAACTCCCCCGAGAGGCGTTGCTGCACGACACCGTCCGGGCCCACGACTGCCACCGCGTCCGCGCCCTGCAGCGCCACGTAGATGCGCCCGGACGCCGCGGCGACCACTCCCTGCGGTGCCTCGCCCCGCGCGAACGCGGTCACCAGCGTCCGGGCACCGGCCGTGCCGTCGGCGCCGATCGCCAGCGCGTACAGGGCGGGTGCCACGAGCGCGTTCGGGTCGACGGTCGTACCGACCGTCAGCAGCACCCGACCGCCGGCCACGGTCAGCCCGGCGGGCCCATCTCCGATGGCGAGGTCCGCCGATTGGTACCACACCTGGGCCGGGCCTCCAGCCACGGGCACCCGCCAGACGGTGGCCTGCCCCGCGTCAGTGACCAGGAGGCCGCCGCGGCCGTCGGGTGCGACGGCCCGCAGCACCGGTGCGTGGTCCAGTGGACCCGGCTCGCACGCCGACGATGCCAGCGGCGTGCACGGCGGGACGTCCGGCACCGTGGCGAGCGTGCTCTGCGTGCCCGTCTCAAGGTCGAGGCGCAGCACCCTCGAGGTGGGCTCGTCGAGCGCAACGAGACCACCGGTGCCATCGAGCGCGAGGCCGGTCAGCCCGTCGGCGTGCCCGTCCGGCTGCCCGGCGACCGCATAGGTGCGGGCGAGCGTGCCGTCAGCCCGGAACGCCATCACCACGGAAGGGGTGGTGCCTCCGTTCGCGGTGCCGTTGTCCGTGCCGACGTAGACCGTGCCGTCGTGCGCTGTGACGATTCCCCAGGGCGCGCCGGGCGCCCCGATAGTCGCGAAGGTCCGCACAGGAGCCCGGTCGGCCGACGCCTCCGGCGCCGGGGTCGCGGCCGCGACCGGCACGGGGGCCACGGTGCGCGGCGTCCCGACCACCGGCACCGCCGGGGTCGGGCGGGCGGACG
>DASZYF010000084.1:0-9428 GCA_035545535.1 Mycobacteriales bacterium
TCGCGCGCGGGGCGGCGGGCCGCAGCGGTGCGGTGCCGGTCGCCGGATCGACCGGGCTCGCCGTCGGGTCCTCACCCTGCGACCGGGCGGCGACGGGCCCGAGCTCCGCGGCGACGCCGGCAGCGCGGCTGGCCAGCGCACTGACGTCGTCCCAGCCCTCACCGAAACGACGCGATGCCGCGTCGTGCAGCGCATCGGCCATCTCGCTCGCGCTCGCGTAGCGCGCGTTCGGGTCCTTCGCCATCGCGCTGCGCACCACCTGACGCACGTCGCTCGGCGCGCCCGGCAGCCACGGCATCGGGTTGCGCACGTGCGCGTCCAGCACGGCCGCGGCGGTGCTGCGCACGAACGGCGGGGTGCCGGTCAGCAGCCAGAACAGGAGGCAACCGGCGCTGTAGACGTCGCTGCGCGGGTCCGGCGGCCGCCCGGCCGCGGCCTCCGGCGAGATGGTCTCGGGCGTGCCGCGCGCCGCGGTGCCGGGGATCGGCACGCCGAGGCCGAACCCGAACAGGCGGGGCGCGCCCGTGGCCGACTCGATGAGCACGACCTCGGGGCGCAGGTCGCCATGCGCGACGCCGTTCTCGTGCGCGACGCTCAGCCCGTCGAGCACGCCGATGACCGTCGCGATCGCGTGCTGCTGGGAGATCTCGCCGCCGTCGCCGATCGTGCGGTCGAGCGTCGCGCCCTCCACCCACTGCTCGATGAGGATCGTGCGGCCCTCGTCGTTCACGACGTCGAGCACGTGCACGAGGTGCGGGTCGTCCACCTGCGCGAGGCGCACGGCGACACGCGGCGCCTGCTCCGCCACCTCACGGTCGAGCAACGTCACGGCGACGACATCGCCGACGTCGCGCCGGCGCGCGCGCCAGACGTGCCCCGGCGAACCGACGGCCACGGGGGTCAGCCCGTCGAACCGATCCTGCAGTGCCACCCGTCCTCCTCTGGGCAGAAGCGTGCCATGAGCGGCCCGCCGCACCCGCGATTCGTGCCAGGGTCGGAGCGTGACCGTCACGCTCGCCGACTGCGTCGAAGCCGTCGCCACGGCCTACGACCCGGCCGCGGCCGAGGAGTGGGACGCGGTCGGCCTGGTCGCGGGCGATCCGCACGACGAGGTGCGGCGGGTGCATGTCGCGGTCGACCCGACGGCCGCGGTCGTCGCCGACGCGGTCGACGCGGGCGCCCAGCTGCTGCTCGTGCACCACCCGCTGCTGCTGCGCGGCGTGCACGGCGTCGCCGAGAACTCACCCGCCGGGCGGGTGCTCGCCGCGCTGACGCGCGCGCGGTGCGGGCTGCTCACCGCCCACACCAACGCCGACGTCGCGTTGCCCGGCGTGAGCGACGCGCTGCTCACCGCGCTGGGCCTGCCCGCGTCCGGGGCGGCCGCGCTGGCCCCGTCCTACGAGGAGCTCGACGGGCTGGTGGTCTACGTGCCCACCGCGCAGCGGGAGGCCCTGCACGCGGCGCTCGGCGATGCCGGGGCGGGGCGGCTCGGCGACTACGAGCGGTGCGCCTGGTGGACCGAGGGCACCGGCACGTTCCTCCCGCTGCCGGGCGCGGCGCCTGCGATCGGCCGGGTCGGGACGGCCGAGCAGGTGGCCGAGGACCGCCTCGAGATGGTCGTGCCGCGACGTTCGCGCGACGCGGTCGTCGCGGCGCTGCGGACCGCTCATCCCTACGAGGAGCCGGCGTTCTGGCTCTGGCCGCTGTCGGTCCCGCGCCGCGGAGGGCTCGGACGGGTCGTCGACCTGCCCGCGCCGACCACGCTCGGCGCGTTCACCACGGCTGTGCGGCAGGGCCTGCCGGCCACGGTGTGGGGCGTGCGGGCCTCGGGCGACGCCGCCCAGCCGGTCCGTCGGATCGCGGTCTGCGGGGGAGCGGGCGGGGATCTCGCCGGGGCCGCGGCCACGGCGGGCGCCGACGTGCTGCTCACCAGCGACCTCAAGCACCATGCCGCGCTGGACGCGCCGTTGCCGCTCATCGACGCCGCGCACTGGGCGACCGAGCGGCCCTGGTGCGATCAGGCGGCCGACGTGCTGCGGTCCGCGTTCGGGGGGCGGGTTACGGTGACCGTCTCCGACCGCCGAACCGATCCCTGGACCCACGTGTGAAGGCCGACCCCACCGCCCAGCTGCAGCTGCTCGACCTGCAGGACCTCGACAGCTCGCTGGACCGGCTCGCCCACCAGCGCGCCACGCTGCCCGAGATCGCCGAGCTCGCGGCCCTCGCCGCGCGGCGCAAGGAGCTCGACGACGAGGTCACGCTCGCCGAGACCGAGCTGTCCGACCTCGGCCGCGCGCAGGCGAAGCTCGAGGCCGACATCGAGGTCGTCGAGCAGCGGCAGGCCCGGGACCAGAAGCGCCTCGACGACGGCCTCATCACCAACGCGAAGGAGCTCGAGGTCCTGCAGCACGAGCTCGAGAGCCTGGCCCGCCGCAAGGCGACGCTCGAGGACGAGGAGCTCGAGCTCATGCAGTCCGCGGAGGACGCGCAGAAGCGGGTCGACGTCGCGGCCGCCGAGCTCGCCGAGATCGCGACGAAGACCGAGAACGCGCAGTGGCGGCTGTCGGAGACCGAGCGGGGCATCGACACCGAGATGGCGTCGGCGCGGGCCGCGCGCTCCGAGCTCGCGCCGTCGCTGCCGGCCGAGCTCGTCGCGCTCTATGAGAAGCAGCGGGCGGCGAACGGCGGCGTCGGTGCCGCCGCGCTCATCCGGCGCCGTTGCGAGGGCTGCCACCTCGAGCTCGCCGGCGCGGAGCTGAACGACGTGCGCGCCGCGGCGCCCGACGACGTGCTGCGCTGCGAGTCGTGCGGGCGGGTGCTCGTGCGCACCGCCGAGTCCGGCCTGTGACCCGACGGTTCATCGTCGAGGCCGACGGCGGGTCGCGTGGCAACCCCGGCCCCGCGGGCTACGGCGCAGTCGTGCGTGACGCGACCGACGGGCTGATCATCGCCGAAGCCGCGGCCGGCATCGGCCGGGCGACCAACAACGTCGCCGAGTACCGCGGCCTCATCGCCGGCCTCGAAGCCGCGGCGGCCGTCGACCCCGGTGCGGCCATCGACGTGCGCATGGACTCGAAGCTCGTCATCGAGCAGATGGCCGGGCGGTGGAAGGTCAAGCACCCCGACATGAAGCCGCTCGCGCTCGAGGCGCAGCGGCTGGCGCGCGCGTTCCCGGCGATCACGTGGGAGTGGATCCCGCGGGAGAAGAACAAGGCCGCCGACAAGCTCGCGAACGAGGCGATGGACGCCCAGGCGGAGGGCCGCACCTGGCAGCCCGGTGCCGGAGTCGAAGCGCCGGCACCCGAGGTCGTCACCGCGGCACCCATCCCGCGGCTCGCAGGCTGGACGCCGGCGACGCTGTCGCCGACCACCACCCTCGTCGTGCGGCACGGGCAGACGCCGCACTCCGCGGAGAAGCGGTTCAGCGGCGTGAACGACCTCGCGCTGACGCAGCTCGGCCTCGCGCAGGCGAACGCGGTCGCGGCCCGGCTGGGCTCCCGGCCCGCGCACGACATCGAGGTCATCGTCGCGTCGCCGTTGCGGCGGGCGCAGCAGACCGCGGCGGCGATCGCCGCGACCACGGGCGCCGAGATCGTCACCGACGAGCGGCTGCAGGAGACGGACTTCGGCGAGTGGGAAGGGCTGACCTTTGCCGAGGCCCGCGAACGCGACGGCGACCACGTCACGCGCTGGCTCTCGTCGATGGACGTTGCGCCGCCCGGAGGCGAGTCGGTGGCCGACACCATGGCCCGCGTCACCGACGCCCGCAACGACGTCCTCGAGCGCTACGGCGAGCAGACGGTCGTGCTCGTCAGCCACGTCACGCCGATCAAGTGCATCACCATGCTCGCGGGCGACCTGCCGCTGTCGGCGCTGCTGCGGGTGCAGATCGACCTGTGCTCGCTGACGACGCTCGACTGGTACGCCGACGGTCCCGCGGTGCTGCGCGGCGTCAACGACGTGGGCCATCTCTCCCACCTGACTCCCTGAACCCGCTCATGGGTAGGCAGCGGGCGTGAGCTCGGCTGTGTACGACGTCGCGGTCACGCGCGCGGCGCCGGTGCTGGGGTTCCTGGCGGCGGTCACGGTGCTGGCCGAGCTCGCGCAGGTGGCCGGCGTGTTCGATGTTGCGGCGCACTTCTGCGCCCGCGCCGCCCGCGGGTCGACCCCGCGGCTGTACCTGCTGCTCGCGCTGCTCGGCACGGCGACGACCGTGCTCCTCTCGCTCGACACCACCGCGGTGCTGCTCACGCCGGTGGTGCTCGCGGTCGCGGCGCGCGTCGGCGTGCGGCCGCTGCCGTTCGCGTTGCTCGCGGTGTGGCTGGCGAACGTCGCGTCGCTGCTGCTGCCGGTGAGCAACCTGACGAACCTGCTCGCGCTGGACCGGCTGCACCTGCACGGCGGGTCGTTCGCCGCCCGCATGTGGCTGCCGGCGCTCGTCGCCATCGTGGTCGCGGTCGCCTACCTCGCGGTGGTGTTCCGCCGTGATCTGCGCGGGCGCTACTCGCTCGATCCGCCCGCCGACGTCGAGGACCGCTGGCTGTTCGGTGTCGGTGTCGTGGCCTGCGTCGCGCTCGCGCCGGGGGTGCTGCTCGGCGCCCCGCCGTGGGCGGTGGCGACGCCGTGCGCGGTCGTGCTCGTCGTCGCGTTCCTCGTGCGCCGGCGTGACGTGCTGCGGCTGTCGCTGGTGCCGTGGCGGTTGCTCGTCGGCGTCGAGCTGCTGTTCGTCGCGGTGACGTTGGCGGGCGAGCACGGGCTCGACCGGCTGATGCGGCACCTTGAAGGCACCCACGACCTGCAGACGGCAGCGGTCGCCGCCGGGGCGAGCAACGCGGTGAACAACCTCCCCGCCTACCTCGCCCTCGAGCGGGGGGTGCCGGGCGGTCACCCCACGCAGGTGCTCGCGCTCCTGCTCGGGACCAACATCGGCCCGCTCATCACGCTCTGGGGGTCGCTCGCGACGTTGCTGTGGCGCCAGCGCTGCCGCTCGGCCGGCGTCGACGTGAGCGCGAAGACGTTCGCCCTCGTGGGCCTCGGCGGCATGCCGCTGGTGCTCGTCGCGAGCTGGCTCGCCCTCCGCGCGTAGACCGGTCAGGTGAGGGCGACGAGGGCCTTGGCCACGGCGTCGAGGTCGTCGTCGTTCACGTCGACGTGTGGGGAGACGCGCAGGTAGGTGCCGTCGGTGTCGGCCGGCGCGCGATCGGGGCCGGCGGTGGTGGTGAGGATGGCGTGCTCCCGGAGCAGGCGCGCCCGCACCTCCGCGACGTCGACGCCGTCCGGCGGGCGCAGCGACACGATCGCGGACGGCACCTCGTCCCGGACGGCGAGCGTCCAGCCGGCGACCCCGTCGAGCGCCGCCCGGGTGCGGGAGCCGACGTCAGCGAGCGCGGCGTGCACGTTCGCCGGGCCGAGCGCGGCGAGCTCGCCGACCGCCACGCACAGCCCGACCCGGCCGGCGACGTGCGCCTCCTGGCTCTCGAGGGCGTCCTGCACCGGTGGCAGCTCGTAGGGGTACGTGACCGTGGGCTGCAGCCGGCCGGCCCAGTCGGGGTGCACCGCGACCACGCCGACACCGCGCGGCCCGGCCAACCACTTGCGGCTCGTCGCGTAGACGACGGAGGCGCCGCGCGGGATCTCGAGGTGCCCGATCGACTGCGCCGCGTCGATCCACGTCGGCACGCCGGCCTCCTGCGCAGCCGCGAGGATCTCGGCGACGGGGGCGACCGCGCCGCGGTGCGACGCGAGGTGCGTCACGTGCACCAGAGCGGGCGGCTCGTTGCGGATCGCGTCGGGCAGCGCGTCTCCGGCGAAGCTCCGCACCTCGAGCCCGCGGCCGCGCAGCATCGCGACCGCCGGCCCGTAGTCGGACGTCACGTTGAGGACCCGCGCGCCCGGCGGCAGCGGGCACACCTCGAGCAGGATGCGCAGCGCCGACTGCGCGCTCTCGACGAACGCGACGTCGTCCGGTCCCGTCATCCCCATCAGCGCGGCGAGCGCGGTGCGGCCCGCCTGCAGCACCGGTTCGGCCGCGGCTTGCGCGACGTAGCCGCCGGTCTCGGCCTCGTGCTGCGCGTGCCGGGCGACCGCTTCGCGGACGGCGAGCGACGGGCGCGAGCAGGCGGCGTGGTCGAGGTGCCGGACGGCGGCGGGCTCGCGGGCGGCCCGCCACGCCGCCCCGATCTGCTCGCTCATCGTCACCATCGTCGCCGCACCCGTCCGTTCCCCGCCACGGGGTTCTACGCGGGCGGGGCGAGCTCGGACCCCATGGGGGTGGCCAGCGCCAGGGCGACATCGCCCGCGGGGTCGGTCCACCAGCGCTGCAGCACCAGGCCCGCTTCGCCGAGCTCCCGCTCCACCCCTTCGCGCCGGAACTTCGCCGAGATCTCGGTGCGCAGGTCCTCGCCCGGCGTGAACGACACGTCGAGGTCGAGGTCGCCGATGTGCACGTCCATCGCCTGCCGCGCGCGCAGCCGCATCTCGATCCACTCGTCCTCGGCGTTCCAGAGCGCGACGTGGTCGAACGCGTCAGGATCGGCGTCGGCGTGCAGCTCGCGGTCGAGCACGCGCAGCACGTTGCGGTTGAACGCCGCGGTCACGCCGGCCGCGTCGTCGTAGGCGCGCTGCAGCCGGCCCGCGTCCTTCACGAGGTCGATGCCGAGCAGGAACGCATCGCCGTCCTGGAGGTTGCCGGCGACGTCGCGCAGGAAGCGGGCGCGCGGCTCGGGCTCGAGGTTGCCGATGGTCGAGCCGAGGAACGCGAGCAGCCGGCGGCCCCCGACCGGCAGCAGCGGCGTGTGCTTGGTGAAGTCGCCGACGACGGCGTGCACCGCGACGCCCGGGTAGTCGGCGGTGATGGCGTAGCCCGCGGTCATGAGCACGCTCTCGTCGACGTCGAACGGCACGAACCGCTGCAGCGTCCCGACGTCACGTAGCGCGTCGAGCAGCAGCCGGGTCTTCTCACTGGTCCCGGACCCGATCTCCACCAGCGTGTCGGCCTGCGTGCTCGCCGCGATCTCCGCGGCGCACGCGACCAGCGCCGCCCGCTCGCGACGCGTCGGGTAGTACTCCGGCAGCCGCGTGATCTCGTCGAACAGCCGGCTGCCTTCCGCGTCGTAGAAGTACGTCGGCGGCAGCCACTTGCGCGGCGCGGTCAGCCCGCGCCGCACGTCGTCGCGCATCTGCGCGCGCAGGTCCTGCGCGGTGAGGTGGTGCTCGATCGTCAGCGATGACGACACCTTCGTCGAGGTGCTCACGGGCGCCTTTCCATCAGAGGGGTCCTTCCAAGGAGCTGATGCGGATGCCGTCGCGCGTGACCTCGACGAGGCTGCGGTCGGGGACGTCGGCCCAGCGGGGGTCGTCGTCGTAGGGCTCGCTCGCGACGGCGACGCCGTCGTCGGTGGCGAGGACGGACAGCGTGTCGCCCCACGCGGTGGCGAGGATGCGGTCGCCGTCGGCGAGCAGCACGTTCAGCCGCGCCGTCGGGTCGGCGGCGCCGATGCGCTGCACGTGCGCGCCGAGCGCCGGCGGCTCAGTGAGCACGGCGGCGGCGAGCTGCGCGCTGTCGCACATCGACTCCGCCGCGGGCTGCGGGCCGAGCACGTCGCGCGACACGATGCCGTTGTGCGAGAGCAGCCGGCGCCCGTCGGTGAACGGCGCGCACGCCGTCTCGTCGAGCGGCATGCCCACGGTGGCGCTGCGGACGGCGGCGACGATGCACGACGAGCGGATGTGCGGCGCGACGCTCGCCAGCGACGCATCGGTCCAGATGGGCCGGTTCGCGCGCCAGCGCGCGGGTTCGGGGCCGTCCGCCCACCAGCCGATGCCCCAGCCGTCGGCGTTCACGCGCCCGTGCGCCTGCCGCCGCGGCGCGTACGACTGCACGAGCAGCCCGTGCGCCGGCTCGAGCACGAGCGACGCGAGCGTGCGCGGGGCGCCCAGCCAGGCGACGTGCCGGCACATCAGCAGCTCCAGGCCAGGCGGACACCGGTGAAGATCTGCCGGCGCTGCGGCAGGTCCCAGTTGCGGAACGACGGCCGGACGGCGGGCAGTCCCGTCGCCCACGAGCCGCCGCGCAGCACGTAGTAGCCGGGGCCGAAGAAGGGCGCCGAGTAGGTGTCGTAGACCATCGGCGTGAAGCCCGGCCACGGCGACAGGTGCGAGCTGGTCCACTCCCACACGTCGCCGATCGCCTGCTCCATGCCGTAGGCCGAGGCGGAGGCCGGCAGCGAGCCCGCAGGAGCGGGCCGCAGCGCCGTGCCGCCGAGCGTCGCGGTCTCGCTCGACGGGGCGGCGTCGCCCCACGGCCAGCGCCGGCGCTGCCCGAGCGCCGGGTCCCAGGCACAGGCCTTCTCCCACTCGATCTCGGTGGGCAGCCGGGCGCCCGCCCACCGGGCGAACGCCTCCGCCTCCCAGAAGCACACGTGCTGCACGGGGTCGTCCGGCCGCAGCGGCTCGACGACGCCGAACCGCACGCGCGTCCCGTCGCCCCGCCACGACAGCGGGGCCCGCAGACCGGCCTCGGTGCGGTGCGCCCAGCCGTCGGGGGACCAGTGGCGCGGATCGTCATAGCCACCGTCGGCGATGAACTCCTGCCACTCGGCGTTCGTGACGGGGACGCGCCCGATGCGGAAGTCCGGCAGGTCGACGGTGTGCGCACCGCGTTCGTTGTCCAGCGACCACGGCTCGTCCGCACCGCTCACGCCGATCACGCACGGCCCCGCCGGCACGAGCACGCTGTCCTGTCCGCGCAACGACCGCGCCGGAGACGACGGGATCAGGCCCAGGCCCAGCAGTGGCTCGCCGTCACGCAGGTGATGGGTCGCGAGCATCGTCTCGACGTGCTGCACCTCGTGCTGCGCGACGAGCGCCGCCGAGAACTCGGCCACGGGATCGCCCGACCGCGACGCGAGCACCTCGAGCGCGCGCCCGCGCACGTCGGCCGCGTAGGCGCGCGCATCGGCCGGCGACAGCAGCGGCAGCGACGGGCGTGACGCGCGGGGGTGCCGGAACGCGTCGTAGAGGTCGTCGACCTCCGCGCCGAGCAGCGACTCATGACCGGCGAGCAGCCGCAGGAGGTAGAGCTCTTCCTGGTTGCCGACGTGCGCGAGGTCCCACACCAGCGGGCTCATCAGCGGCGAGTGCTGCGTGCGGAGCACCTCGTCGTCGAAGTCGGTGAGCGCGAGCGTGCGCTGCCGCGCCTCGGCGAGCGCGGCTTCGACGGACGTGGTGGCCGGGGCGGTCACAGCGTCAGCAGCGCGTCGAGCGGCGACCGCGCGCGCACGTCGTCAGCGGGGGAGAGGCCCTGCGCGGTGTGGGTGTCGGCGTAGTCACCGATGGCGCCGGCGAGCGTCGGATCCACCTCGGCGAACGACTCCGACGCGAGGCGCAGCAGGGCGACCGCGGCCCGCTGCAAGGGCTTGTCCTGCAGG
>DASZYF010000085.1:0-7100 GCA_035545535.1 Mycobacteriales bacterium
CTCGCCGCGGGAGGCGCGGCCGCGGCCGCGGTCGTCCTGCTCACCGGCGGCGGTCAAGCCGCCCCACCCGCTCCCCCGGCCTCGCACGCACGCACCGTCGCGCTGCACGGCTCGGGCGCGGCCGGGCACATCACGCTGACGCCGAGCAGCTGGGGCAGTGACCTGACGCTCACCCTCGACGGACTGCCGAAGGGCGAGCACTGCTCGCTCGTGCTGGTGGGTGCGAACGGTCAGCGCGAAGAGGTCTCCACGTGGACCGCCGACTACGAGGGCACCGCCGCGGTGCACGCGATGACCGACCTCTCACCGGCGCAGGCGACGTCGATCCGCATCGAAGAGGTCGGCACCCACAAGCTCCTGCTCTCCAACGCCTGACCCGCGGCCGACCAGCCTCGGCGAAGGTCAGCGGTAGGGGCCGGCGTTGAGGACCTGCTCGATCGGGTCCAGCAGGAAGTAGACGAGGAACAGCGCGGAGATGATCCACACGAGGATGTTCACCGCCGCCGCCTTGCCCCGCGCCGCCTTGATGAGCACGAAGGAGATGAGCCCGGCGCCGATGCCGTTCGTGATCGAGTAGGTGAACGGCATCAGGACGATGGTGAGGAAGGCAGGGACCGAGATCTCCCAGTCGTCCCACGGGATGTCCTTCACCTGCACGAGCATCAGGAAGCCCACCACGACGAGCGCCGGCGCGGCGGCCTGCTGCGGCACCACCTCGTACAGCGGGGTGAGGAACAGCGCGAGCACGAACAGCGCCGACGTGACGAGGTTCGCCAGACCCGTCCGCGCACCTTCACCGACGCCGGCCGCGGACTCGATGAACGCGGTGTTCGACGACGACGACGCCGCACCGCCGGCGACGGCGGCGAGACCGTCGACGAACAGGACGGTGCCGATCTTCGGCACCTCACCGTTCTCGTTCAGCAGCCCTGCCTCGGCGCTGATGCCGGTGATCGTGCCCATCGCGTCGAAGAAGTCCGACAGCACGAGCGTGAAGACGAACACGATCGCGGTGATGATGCCGGCCTGCTGGAAGCCGCCGTGCAGGGAGAACTTGCCGAGCAGGTGCAGGTCCGGCGTGTCGGCGATCTTGTCCGGCTTCTTCGGCGTGATGAGGCCCCAGCCGTCCTTCACACCGGACGCGTGGAGGATCACCGCGAGCACCGTCGTCGAGACGATGCCGATGAGGATCGCGCCCTTGATCTGGCGCACGACGAGCACGACCGTGAGCAGCAGGCCGACGCAGAACACGAACACCGGCCAGCCCTTGAGCGTGCCGGCGGTGCCGAGCTGGACCGGCGTGCCCTGCGCGGGCGTGACGAAGCCGGAGTCGACGAGTCCGATGAACGCGATGAACAGGCCGATGCCCACGCTGATGGCCCGCTTGAGCGGCAACGGGATCGCGCCGAAGATCGCGGTGCGCAGCCCGGTGGCGACGAGCACGCAGATGAGCAGGCCTTCGATGACGACCAGGCCCATCGCGTCGGGCCAGCTCATCGTCGGCGCGAGCGTGAACGCGACGACACCGTTCAGGCCGAGGCCCGCGGCGATCGCGAGCGGCAGGTTGCCGGCGAGCCCCATCACGGCCGTCATGACCGCAGCGGCGAGCGCCGTCGACGCCGCGAGCTGCGGCACCGACAGCGTGTGGCCGTACTTGTCCTTGGCGCCCGCCAGGATGATCGGGTTCAGCACGACGATGTAGGCCATCGTGAAGAACGTCGCGAAGCCGCCGCGCACCTCTCGGGTGACGGTGGTGCCCCGCTCGCTGAGCTTGAAGTACCGGTCGAGGGCGGCGGGTGCCGCGGTCCCCTGCGCTGTGCTCGTCACGGATGACTGACTACCGCTCTCAGGTTTCCCTTCGACGGAGGCGCGCCGCGCGTGTCACCGCGAGATGACACTCACGTCACACGCGTCACGGCAGCGTGACCGCCCCGGGTGCCGGCCGATCCTTCAGCCGGTCCACCGCCGCAGTGACGGCGTAGAGGGTGCCGCCCGCCATCGAGGCGCCCAGTCCCGTGAGGTTGTCGATCTCGACCATCGTGCCGGTGGCCGGATCCCAGATGATCCGCAGGCCGCCCACGGTGACCGCGGTGCCGCGGACACCGGGCAGGCCGGTCGGTTCGTCGGTCGTCACGGCGGCACCGGGGATCTGGGCCGCGACGGCGGCGAGCGCCGCCTGCACCTGTGGCGACGCAGGGCTCTCGATGAGGAGGTTGGCGATCTGCTGCAAGCGGCCGCTCGGCCGCGTCGTCTGCTCCGGGGCTTCGACGAGGGCCCGGTCGATGACGGAGCGCAGCTGGGACGGGTTCGACGGCAACGCGCGGACGCCGTTCCAGTCGAGCAGCTGGGATCCCAGCGGGAACGGGCGCTTGGGTTGCGTCGTGCCGTGGCCCTCGAGGCGCACCGCCCCGAACGGCAGCGAGCCGTTGTGGAAGAACGAGTTGCCACCGTCGCTGCGGATCCACGCCTCGCGCCCGCTGGGGAACGGGCGGTGCTGCCGGTCGACGTGCTCGGACTGCACGTAGAGGACTGCCGCGTGCGCGGCTACGTCGGGTGCTTGCCGCGCCGCGGCGGCGAGCGCCGCGATCGCGGGGGGCGTCGGACCCGCCGACCATGTCAGCTGCCCCGGCGTCAACAGCCGGTGCTGCAGCGGCGCGGCCGTGACGATCGCGCGCGCGATGTCGAGCCCGTGGCCGCCGCTCACGTCCTGCGCCGCGGAGACTCGACCCTTGGCATCCTGGAGGTAGCCGACGCTCTCGATCAGCTCGACCCCATCGGTGCGGACGACGACCACGAGGCTGCCGGATGTGACGGCGGCCCAGCTGCTCCCGTCGTCGAAGTGCCCGGACGTCAGGGAGGGGACGGAAGGTCCGTTCGCGAACCGCGCGCGCAGGTCGGTCATGGCGTCGTGCGAGACCGTGTGCTGCACGATCTCCAGCTGCCACGACGGCAGGTAGCCGGGCCGGGCATCCGCCGGCGTTGCCGACGCGGGCCGCACGTCAGGTCCGCCGGTCGCATACGCGACCGCGACACCCGCCGCATAGTCAGACATGTCGTCGGCCGGGACGCCCACGACGTTCAGGTGCCCGAAGTGGTACGGAGCGACCGCAGCGCGGATCGCCGGCGCGTACGCCGCGGCCAGCGCGGCCGATTGGGGCGTCGGTGGCTTGGGCGACAGCACCTCGGTGCTCGCGCTGGGCCGGGGCGCGACCGGGTGGTTGGCGTGGCGGTCGCCGGGGCCGACGAGCGCGATGGCCAGGCCGGTGGCGGCCGCGGCGAGCACGACGCCCGTCGTGAGGACCGTCGTGCGGCGGGCACGACGTCGGGCGACGCGGCCACGCTGCCAGAGGTCGGCGCCGTCGAGCTGCCGGTCGTCGACGTCGACGCGGCGGCCGACCGCGGACCGCACCGCGGCGGCGAGCGCGGCGTCGTCGAGCCTGGGTGCGCTCATCGGGAGCTCCTGGTGGCGGGGGTCTCGTCGGCGAGCAGCTCACGCAGACGGGCGAGGCCACGGCTCGTCTGGCTCTTCACGCTGCCGACCGAGCACTTGAGCAGCGTCGCGGTCTCGGCTTCGGACAGGTCTTCGAAGAATCGGAGCACGAGGGTCTGGCGCTGCCGCGGCGGCAACGCGTCAAGCGCCCGACCGACGACGTCGGCCCAGGCCGCCGCCTCACTCGAGTCGGGTGTCGCCACGTTCTCGTCGGAGCGCTCCAGGCCCATCCGCTCCGGACGCCGCGCGGACCGGCGGGCGCGGTCGATGGTGAGGGTCACGATCGTGCGGCGAACGTAGGCCTCGGGGTTGTCGACCGTCGCGAAGCGTTGGGCGAGCCGCACGAGCGCGGTCTGCACCACGTCCTCGGCGTCCTGCGCGTGCGACGTGAGTGCGCGGGCGAACCGCAGGAGTGCGGAGCCGCGGGCGGTGACGAACGCGGCGAACGCGCCCTCCTCCGCCTCCCTCACGTCACGGTTGACGACGCGCACCCTCCGAAGGTTGACACGACGCCGACGCAGAGATCAGGCAGCGAGGCTCAGTCCCGGGGCCGGGTGCAGGAGCAGCTCGCTCAGCGGGAGTCGCTCGCGCGGGGCGCGCTCGCGATCCGCGAAGGGGTCGGGCAGGGCGGCCGACGGCTCATGGCTGCCGACGGCGATGACGACCAGCGGCTCGACGTGCGCGGGCAGGTCGAGGACCTCGCGGGCCCGGTCGCGGTCGAAGCCACCCATCTGGTGGGTCGACAGGCCGAGGGCCTGGGCCTGCAGCGAGAGCCCGGCGGCCGCCTGGCCGGCGTCGTACAGCGCGAAGGGCTGGGGCTTGCCGTCGTCGTCGGCCACGGCTGCGGCGACGAGGATCAGCGCGCTCGCGGACGGCGCCCACTGCTGGTTGCCCGGCGCGAGGGTGCTCGCCAGCCGCGCGTGCACGTCGTCGCCGCGGGTGCCGACCACGAAGCGCCACGGCTGGCTGTTGCCGGCCGACGGCGCCCAGCGGGCCGCCTCGAGGAGGGCGAGGACGTGTGCGTCGTCGAGTTCGTGCGCGCCGTCGAAGGCGCGGGGGCTCCAGCGGTCGCCGATCAGCGGGTGGATCTCCACGGCGGTGCGGGCGGCCTTGTCGAGGGTCTGCGTTCCCATGACGGTGCGAACGCCCCTGGACCGGCAGTTATTTCGACTCTCAACTAATGCGCGGAGCACGCGGGCGAACGCAGCAGCGCGTCGCCGCGCGCGGCGACGAACGCCGCGAACGCGTCCTCGTCCCCAGCCCTCCTGTCACGGTTGACGACGCGCACCCTCGGAAGGTGGACCCTCTCCGCCGCTCTCGTCCGGCGTCATCGGCGGCGCGAGGTGGGTCAGGTCGGCGGTGCGGGTGCGCCACGGGCTGGCGTTGCGCAGCCGCTCCCCCAGCTCGGTGCGCTGGCCGTCGGACCACAACCGCGGCCAGTCCCGCGCATAGCTGAGGGCCGCCGCCGCCGCGATCAGCGCGCCCGCGACGTGGTGGCGGCGCCACGCGGGCTGCACGTAGATCTGGTCCACCTCGCCGGTGGCCGGGTACCACCGCACGGCACCCACCTGGTTCGCGGTCGTCGCGCCGGCCGTGCGCATCGCCGGTCCGTCGAGCAGCGCTCCGGGCGCGGCGCGCAACCCGGTGAACACCATGAGGTTGACCGCCGGAGGGGCGGCAGTGGTCTCGGGGACCTCGCCGAACCACAACGGAGGAGCGCCCCGCGCTCCCCGCTCGCTGACGGTCAGAAACGCGACGTTGGGCCCGGCGTAGGTGGCGACGGCGACGGCATCAGCGCCGACCGCAGCCGTCGCGGCATCGATCGCCAGCTCCACGCGGGCGCCGTCGGGATGGCGCTCGGACCACACGACGGCGAGCCACGCCGGCGTGCCGTCTGCCGCGACGGCCCGGCACTGCCACCAGCCGAGCCGGGCTTCGTCAGGACCCGTCGTTGCGGGCACGGCGCACGGCCACCACCGTCGACAGAGCAGCGCCGGCACCGATGAGCGCGACGCCGGTGTCGAGCGTCCGCTCTGACGGGCCACCCGTGTAGGCGAGCTGCGGCTTGCGCGGCTTCGTCACCGCAGTCGGCTGCACGGCCGTCGTGCGCTTCGGGCTGGAGACCGCGTGCGAGGGAGACGGCACCGGGGTCGACGTCGACGGCGGCGCGACCATCGCGATGCGCACCGTCGCGGTGGACGATCCGTTCGGCGTCGTCAGCGTGTAGGTGAACGAGTCGGGTCCGGCGTAGCCGGCGTTCGACTGGTAGTGGAACGTCGTGCCCGACGTGACGGACGGGCCGATGTGCGCCGCCTGCGCACCGCTCTGCTGCGCGCTGACCACCGATGCCGTGCCGTGGCCCGCCTGCGATGCGAGGACGATCGAGTACGGCGCGGCGATGGACGGATCGGTCCCGTACTTCGTGTCGTTGGTGATGATGTTGACATCCTTGGCGGTGCCGCTGGGGATGGAGCCGGCGTCGTCGTCGACCGCGGTCGGCGGCAGGCCGGGGTCGTTGAACATCACGGTCGTGCTGCCCGGACAGGTGCCGAAGTCGGTGTCCGCGGTGCACGGCTGCAGGACCTGGGTGACGGTGTCGATGACGAGGTTGCTCTCCACCGTCTTCTGCGTCACGGTCAGCGTGTCGCCGGGCCAGACCGTGTACTGCTGCTCGCTCGGGATGTCACCGTCGGCGTGCGGTCGCTGCGCGCCGCTCGCCGCAGCGCCGGCCCTGGCGTTGCCGGCCACGCCCTCGACCTGCGCCAGAGGATAGGTGCAGTACGTCGCCGTCCCCCCGGGCTCGACCGTGGACGCGTCCGTGGTGCAGACGCCGTTGCTCAGGAAGCTGCCGTTGTAGATGGCGGAGTCGTCCGCGAAGGGCCCGGTCTCGGTGACCGTGACCGTGCTGCCCGCGGTGGTCGTGCCCGACGGGGCCCAGGAGCCGTCCTTCACCTGCACGCCGATGCGGACCTTGCCGTAGCCGTAGCTCGGCTGGGCCGACGCCGACGCGGACTCGCTCGCGCTGGCCGAGGCCGTGGCGTCGTGCGGCGCCGCGCCGCGCGGCTGATCCCCGCCGGGCGCCGGTCCCGCGGTGCTGGGTGCGCCCCCGCCCGTGCTGGCGGCGTAGGCGAGCGGTGCCGCTGCGATGCCCGCCACCATGCCGGTGACTGCGGCGGCGGCAACCCGCGGGGTCATGGGCACGAGCCATCGAGGTCCCGACACCGTGACGTCTCCCCTCCTGAGCACGAAGACGGTGCAACGCCGACACGTTAACCCGTTCGGCGCAAGCCGGGAGAGCTGCTCGTGCGGTGGATCGCGCCCCGATGCGCCTCGCGGCGACGGCGCTCAGGAGTCGAGACGGCGGCGCAGCTCGTCGACCTCGGCCCGCA
Organism: Mycobacteriales bacterium; assembly: GCA_035545535.1. Classification (GTDB taxonomy): domain Bacteria; phylum Actinomycetota; class Actinomycetes; order Mycobacteriales; family CAJCIY01; genus DASZYF01. The sequence continues at coordinate 6,880 of DASZYF010000085.1, forward strand.
GGAGCGCGACCTCGTCGCGCAGGCCCTCGAGGGCGGCCGGGATCGCGATGTCCGGCGGCACCGGCGGTTCGGGGTCGGCTCCGACCGCGGCGACCGACACCGCCGCGGCCCGCAGCGGGACGGTGACCGCCTTCTGCCCCGAGGACGCGAGGGCGCGCAGCAGGTACGCCGGCGTGAGCGGGCTCTTGTCCCGCTCGGACTCCTTGCGCGCCTTCTCCATC
>DASZYF010000086.1:0-45071 GCA_035545535.1 Mycobacteriales bacterium
GGCAGCCTCGTGGCTCTGCGCGCCGGGGGTGGCTTCGGCGACGGGGTCGGCAACGCGCGGTCGGTGTCGGCGTTCTACGCCGCCGTGCTCGACGGACGGGCCGGCATCAGCCGCCGTTCGGTCGACACCTTCCGGGCGCGCCAGTGCAGCGGGCAGGATCCCATCCTCGGCGCTCCGTCGTCCTTCGGGCTCGGCTGGCAGTGCAACGTCGACCTGCCGACCGGTGGTCGACGCTTCGGTCCGAGCGATGCCGTCTTCGGCCACGGAGGCGCCGGCGGACAGCTCGGCTTCGGAGACGCCGACAACGACATCGCGGTCGGCTTCGTGCGGTCGCACCTCTCGCACGCCTCGACGCTGCCGACCCAGCTCGTCGAGGCCACCTACGCGGCGCTAGGCCTGTCCTGATCGTCGCGCGCACCGTCGCGCCGCACGAAGGATGCGAAGTCGACGATCACTGGGCAACCCGGTGCCACGTCGCGTCGTGGGTGACGCCGACCGACAGCTCGAGCGTCTGGCGCGCGAGCTGCACCCGGGAGCTGATGCCGAGCTTGCGGAACACCTGACGCAGGTGGAAGGCGATCGTGTGCGGCGACAGGAACATCTGCTCCGCGATCTGGCGGTTGGTCAGTCCCTCGACGGCGAGGTCGACCACTCGTCGTTCGGTGCCGGTGAGGCTGTCCGGGCCGAAGGGCGGTCGCTCGACGACCGCCCAGTGCCGGCGCCGCACGCCCAGCGCGCGCATCCGGGCGCGCACCCGGTCGACGTCACGGCACGCGTTGACGGCCTCGTAGCCGGCCTGCGCTCGCGTCAGCTGCTCGAGCGCACGGTCCTGGTCGCCGGTCTCGACGAGGACGACGGCGGCGTCCTCCGCGGCCGAGGCCTGCGCCCATGCGTCCGCGTGGTCGTACGACGCCCTGATGAGCAGGTCGGCGTCGCGGTCGAGGACCGCCCGCGCGTGCCTCGCGGCGGCGACGAGGGACGGCTGCCCCGGGCGTTGTGCGGCGGTCCGCTCGGCGGAGGCGACGACGGCCCCCGCGCGGTGGCGGTCAGCGAGTGACAGCGCTGCGCGCACCAGCGCGGCGGCCGCGGCCGGCTCCAGCGCCAGCCCGGCGCGGTCGAACAACGTGACGTCGAGACGGCGCTCCAGCGATCGGGTGTAGCCGGCAGGGATCGTGGGTGTCGCACTCATGGGGTGCCCCTCTCGGACGAGTCGCGTCCGATCCTGCTGCCGCTGGACGGACGACGCGACGGCCTCGGAGGGGAGATCTGACTGTCCGATTCGACCTGTCAGGACAGGGTGGGCCCGGTCACACGCGGTGCCCGGAGGTCATGTCGGTCAGACCGGCGAGCAGCACCGCAAGGCTCTCGTCCGAGAGCACGCCCATCTGGTGCAGCTGCTGGAGCATGACGACCCGGCCGTCCGCTGCTGCCGCGGTGCGGCCGTTGGCGCCGTAGGGCGGGATGACCTCGGCGACGCTGCGCAGCTCGAGGGCGACCGCGATGTAGAGCGCACCGGTGACGACGGCCCAGAAGCCGAGAACGGTGACGGCGAGCGCGAGGCTCAAGTCCGGCCGGCGCATCGCCCACATCCCGAGCAGGACCTCGATGATCCCGATCGCGAGCATCGGCCCCCAGTGCCGGACCTCGCGCCGGGCGACGACGGCGCCGACGGCGTTGAACACACCCGAGACCGTCAGCCACGCGCCGATGAAGACGGCCAGCACCAGGAGCGAGGGCCCCGGCCACGCGAGCAGCCAGATGCCGGCGAGCACGCCCGAGACGCCTGCGATGATGCCCAGCCACCTCGGCGCGCGGCCATCAAGGGCGTTGAGGGCGATCGTCACGCCCCGGAAGATGAACACGAACCCGGCGAAGACGGCGAGCTGCGCGATCGTCCACGGCGACGCCAGCACGACCAGTCCGGCAGCGACCGACACGATCCCGGCGATCAGCGGGACCAGCCAGGCGCGCTGCAGCGGCCCTCGCGGCCGGCCCGTCCCACGAAGCTGCTCCCAGCGCCTGAGGTTCATGAAGACCACCTGCTCTGCATGTGGCGGCCGCCCGACGGCTCGGCCGCGCCGACCGACATCGCCTGCTGGACGGCCGCGAGGAGCACGTCGTAGTCGAACGATCCGTCGTGGCGGACACCGTCGATGAAGAACGTCGGCGTGCCGTTCACCCCGCTGCGGACGCCGCCGAGGAAGTCGGACCGGACTCGGGGCGCGTGCACGCGCTCGCGGAGGTCTCGGACGAACCTCGGCTCGTCCAGTCCCAGAGCCTGCGCGTAGGTGAGGAGGTGCGGACCGGCCAGCGCGCGCTGGTTCGTGAACAGCGTGTCGTGCATCGGCCAGAACCGCCCCTGCGCGCCGGCGGCCTCGGCCGCCTCGGCCGCGCCCTCCGCGTGCGGGTGGACCGTCGTCAGCGGGAAGTGCCGGAACACGTACTGCACCGAGTCACCGACGGTCTGCAGCAGCTCGGCCACCACCTGGTGCGCCTGCCCGCAGAAGGGGCACTGGTAGTCGCCGTACTCGACGAGCGTGACCCGCGGTTGCGGCGGCCCGATGATGTGGTCGCGCGTCGGGTCGACGGGGTCGGTGAGCCGCGACGGCACGTCCTCGTAGTCGTCCCACGGGGTGCTCATGCCGTCACCCGGTCCCGCTGCGACAGCGACTCGAGCGCGCGCAGCACGCCGTCCGCGCCCGGGTTGACGCCGACCGGGGAGACGTAGCTCCAATCGACGACTCCGCGTCGGTCGATCACGAACAGCGCGCGTTCGCTGATGCCCTCGGCGTCGCGGTAGACGTTGTACGCGCGGGCGACCTGGCCCTTCGGTTCGAAGTCCGACAGCAGCGGGTAGCCGAGCTTGCGGTCGTGGGAGAACGCCAGGTGGCACCAGACGCCGTCGACCGAGATGCCGAGCAGCTCCGCGTCGTACCTTCGCAGCTCCGGCAGCACCTCGTGGTAGAGCACCATCTGGTCGCTGCACACCGGGCTCCAGTCGGCCGGGTAGAAGGCGAGGACGACGGGCCGGCCCCGGAAGTCCGAGAGCGCGACGCGCTGGTCTGGCGTGCTGGGCAGGGAGAACTCGGGTGCCTGGACACCCCGGGGGATCGCCGGGTTGCTCGTCATGGCGAGAACCTCACCAGAGCATGGGGCGCCGCACACCGGCAAGGCTGACAGTCTTCGATGACCTCGACCGCCGACGGGCCGACGTCACATCCGCCGGATCGCCTCGAGCGTCCGCCAGGCTCGAGACGCCGTCTGGAGGTTGAAGCGGACGTCCGGGTCAGTGAGGTCGAGCCCGGAGATCTCCCTGATCCGGCGCAGCCGGTACTTCAACGTGCTGGGGTGGAGCGAGAGCCGCTTCGCGGTCGCGGCGTAGTGACCACCGAGCTCCAGGAACTCGCCGAGCGTCTCGGTGAGCTCCGCGTTGTGGGCGACGTCGTAGTCGAGCAAGGGCCCCAGCCACTGACGGACGATGCGTTCGATGCTCGCCGTGTCGCCCTTGCTCATCAACCGGAAGATGCCGAGCTCGTCGAACTGCGTCACACCGTCACCACCGCCCCGATCGCCCTGCAGTCGCAACGCCAGCAGCGCCTCTCGGTAGGACCGCGGGAGGTCGGTGACGGAGTCGCACGAGCTGCCCACCCCCACGCGGCAACGCCCGCCGGGCATGGCCGTGCGGACCGCGGCATGGAAGCGATCCCACGACGATTCGGCGGGACAGACCATCACCAGAGCGCTGTCCCGGCGCCCGATCAACCCGCCCAGTCCGGTGTCGAGCGCCGCGCGGCGCACCCCCAGGAAGAACGCCTCTTCGTCGCCCCGCCGGGTGCGGCCCTCGACGACGACCGTGTGCCTGAGCGCCGAAGCGGCGCAGCCGAGTGCATCGAGCCGGTGCCGGACGGCATCGAGGGACGTGCCGCTGACGAGGATGTCCACGAGGTCGCCACCGATGCGCAGCTCGGTCTCGGCGATGCTCCTGATCCGCATCAGCTCGGTGGTGAGGACCGTCGCGGCGTGCTCGAGCGCGATCCGCTCGCCCTCGTCGCCGGGGGGACCGGCATCCACCAGTGCGATGACCCCGAGCACGTCGCCGCGGGTGCGCGCGAGCGCGACGAGCCGCCCGTCGTGGACCATCGGCTCGCCGCCGGCCAGGAGCCGGTTGACCAATCGGTCGCGCCGCTTGGCATCGACCGGGGGATAGGGCTCCGGTCGGCCGGGTCCGGTCCAGACCCGCAGGCCGCCGCCGCGGTCCTCGATGGCGACCGGACGACCGGTGATCTCGTGCAGCGCCGCCGCGATCCCCACCTCGCCGTCGCCGGCCATGGCGACCTGGGTGAACATCCGGTGGATGGCGAGGCTCCGGGTGAGCATGTCGTTCGCCACCCGCATCTGCTTCGCGGCCTCCCGCTCGCTCGTCCGCAGCCGCGCCGCGACCAGCGCGACGCCGGCCTGCTGCCCAAGCGCCCGCAGCAGGAACTGCTGGTGCTCGTCAGGGGCGGTGAGCGCGCCGACGACGAAGTAGCCGACCGTGGTGAGCAGCCCGGTCAGCGGGTAGGCGTACGCCCACGTGCGCCCCGCCAGCCGAACCGCGCCGCCCTCCGGTGACATGCGGGCCAGCTGCGCGTCGAGCGCGTCGAGGTCGCGGACCCGGCTCCCGACCGGGAGCACGCGCGTCCCGTCGAGGTAGACCGCCTCCGTCGGGCACTGCGCCAGCGAAGCGGTCGCCGTTGCCGCGAGGCTGACGATCTGCCGCTCGTCGATGTCGGTCGTCATCAACAGGGACAGGCCGAGCAGGCTTCGCAGTGATGCGAGCTGGAGCTGGAGCGACGGCGCCATCGCGGTCATCTGCCTCGCTCAGCCGACATCGAGGTCACGCGAGGCCGCGTCGATCACCTCCGCCGCGGCGGCGGCGGCATCGAGGGCGACGGGGGCGTGTTCGACGACCCCGGCCAAGGCGTCGACCGCGGCGACGACGAGCGGCTTCCACCTCTGCATCCACTCGACGACGAGCTCCGCGTCGGCCGGACCGTCCGCGGTCACCGACCGCACGAGAGCCGCGGACCAGTCGCGGTGCCAGCGGGCGTCCTCGTCGAGGGAGAAGTGGATGCTCCGCAGGATCGGGTCACCGTTGGCGTCAGCCACCGAGCCGGCGATCACCTGGTTGACGAGTCGGTCGACGTGCGGCTTGATGACGAGGTTCGTGACGACGAACGCCTCGCCCCAGTCGTAGACGACGAGTGCGCGCTCGACCAGCTCGCGCAGCGGTTGGAGCTCGACCGCCTCCTCCCACACCCGTCGGTGGTCGGCGGCTCGCGCGCGCGGCCGGTGCGCCGCCATCTGCGCGGTCCGATACGCGATCCGCTGCAGCCTGCGCACCTCGTCGGCGGCCTGGAACGCCGCGCAGTTGGTGATGCGCGACGACGGGGCGAGCTGGGCGATGTACGCCGCGAGCATCTGCAAGCCGTGCACCGGGAAGCGCAAGGGTGCGTACCACCGGTCGAGGAAGTCCAGCCAGCCTTCGGACAGCCGCTCGTCGTAGCCGGTGTCGTCGACCTCGCGCAGCAGGCCGTCGACGGCGTCCTCCTTGCGGTCCTGGATCTCGTTGTACGCGCGGTAGGTCGTGCTGCGGGGGTCGGTGAACCCCGCGCCGCCGGCTTGCCACGCCGACCCCTCCCGGTGGCGGAGGTACCAGTCGACGACGGGGTTGCTCTCCGGCAGCTCGAACCGCGCGGGGAAGTGGTAGTGCAGGTCGCTGCTCAGCTGCTCGTACTCCGACGGCATCCGCCGCCCGCTGACGAGCCGGGAGTAGGTCTTGCGCCCCGGTGGCCGGTCGGCGGGCATCAGCCGTGGCTCTCGGCGCGGGAGGTGGTCGGGTCATGGGCCGCCGGGTCGGGCGGCGGTTCGGTCGCCAACCACCACGCGGCCTCCTGCTCGCCCAGCCGCATCCGGCCGGCGAAGGACGACATGACGACCTCCAGGTCCCCGGGGAGCTGGACCGGCGCGCCGGTCGCGGTCTCGAGGGCCGCGCGCGACAGCCGGCACTGACGCGGTGACAGCACGCGGAGGTAGGCGCCTTCGTCACGGACGACGACGCCGTCGTTCTGCTCCACGATCGCCTCGACCACCGCGCGGCCGAACGGCGTCGCCTGGAGCACCGGCCCGACGCCGAGCGTGACCGCCTCGTCGCCGGTCATGACGTGCCGGCGCCGCACTGGACGAGGATCCGATCGTCTTCGATCCGAACCGGGAACCTGCGCAGGCACGACACCGACGGGTTGACGCCGTCGCCCGTGCGGGCGTCGAACGACCACTCGTGGGCCGCGCAGGTCAGCACGCCGCCCTCGAGCACGCCGGCGGACAGCGGGTTGGCCAGGTGCGGGCACCGGTCCTCGTAGGCGACGACCGTGCCCTCGACGTTGCACAGCACGACCTCGACGCCGTTCACCGCCACGCCGAGGATCTCGCCCTCCCACAGCTCGTCCAGCGTCGCCGCCGGCACCCAGGACGGCATCGGAGACGTCATCCGCCGGCCGTCACGGTGAAGATGTCGCCGTTGACGAGGCCGGCCTCGGCGACCGTGGCGGCCGGGTCGAGCACGGCGCCGGACTCGTCCGTCACGATGACCCGCCCGCGACGCTCCGGTGTGGGCCCCCACGCCGCCAGCTGCGCGGCGAGCGTTGCCACGGTCTGGTCGGTCGGCACCACGACGACCCGGCCGAAGAAGTCATCGTCGAGGAAGCCGAACAGGTATGCGCGCACGGTGCTCACGACACCGTCGGCACCGGTTGGAGTCGCCACGGGTCAAGACCGCGGCGCAGGTCCTTGCCGGTCTCGACCGGAGCGTCGAGTCCCATCCATCGGTGCAGGTCGGTGAGCTTGCCGGGCGCCTCACCGAGCACGATGCGGTCGACGAGGCTGTGGTGACCGGCGAAGCGGGCCGGTTCCTGGCTGAAGATCCAGCGGCAGGGGTCCGAGCAGAACAGGTAGTTGCGTTCCCCCACCTGAAGCGTGCAGGCGGTGTTCCGTCCGGGTCGCACGAACAGTGTCGGGAGCTGGCAGAGGTTGCACAGAGCCGGCAGCGCCTGGGCGAGCGTTGCCGCCTCACCGTGGGTCCGCCAGCAGTCCTCGATCCGGTCCCAGTGCGGGCCGTAGGTCGCCTCCCAGCCGGGGTACTTCGTCGCGAGCCAGTCGCGTTCCACGCGATCGGGGCTAGCGATGTCGAACCACAACGTCGTCCGGTAGGCGTACAACCCGAGCTGGAAGCTGTGGTGCGCGTGGTCGAGCTCGTCGAGGAACAGGTCCCAGAACCACGGCCGCTCGAGGTCGAACTCCGCGAGGTTCTTCATGAACTGCTCGACGACCCACTCCTGCATGAACTCCTTGAACGACCGGGTCCGGGCCCCGACCGGTGTGAGGTACTCCATGGCAGTTCCGGTGAGCGGGATCAGCAACCGCCAGGAGCGCCAGAACATCTTGTCGATGAGGTGTTGCGCGCGCTCCTTGGCGCCGTTCTCCAGCAGGGTGCGCACGACGGGATGGCCGATCTGCGCGTGACGGGCCTCGTCGGTCTGGATGCTGGCCAGCGCCTTCTCGAACAGATGATGGTCGGCGGCGTCGGCCATCGCCGCCATCGCCATGAACTGCAGGTTGGAGAAACCGGTCTCGAAGACGAAGTTCAGCTGGATGGCGGTGTCGATGGCGTCGGCGGCCAGGAACATGTCGTCGAAGAGGTGGCGCGCGGCGATGATGACCCACTCGTCCGTGTGGTAGGCGCGGTGCGTCCAGTCGAAGTTGCCGTCGAGGCTCAGCAGGTCGTGACCGAGCTGCAGGGGGATCTGCGTGTGCCGGATCTCATCGAGAGCGCCGAGGGTGGCCATGGTGCGCCAGGCGCTGTCGCGGCCGAACCTCGCCATCCGCAGCTCGGCGACGGCGCCGGCGTACTCGGCCAGGGCGAGCGCGCCGTTGTGGAACTTCACCAGCTGGACCCATCCCGGGTCGAGACCCTCGTTGACGTGCGCCTTGCCCAGCACCGACCGCACGCCCTGCACCGCGTCGTCCTTGGACCGCTGGTTCGCCACGTACTCGCGATAGGTCGTGCGGTACACCTCGCTCCAGCCCTGCCACGCCTCGTGCGTCAGCCAGGGCCGCCCGGACAGGGCTTCCGGGAACACGTCCCGCTCGTCGACGTAGCGGTAGGTCCAGTCGACCTTGCGGGCTAGGTCGAGCCAGTCGTCGCGGCGTAGCACCACTCCGCCATCTCCAGTCGCTCGTTGACGGCGTGGTCGGAGTCGGTCTCCCCGTTCAGCAGGTCGTCGGGGCTCAGGCAGTAAGGGTTCTCGAGCACCATGCCGTTGACGAGGACCCGAGGGTGCGTCTTGAGCAGGTCGACCACGATGCCCCCGCCGAAGCGGTCGAGGTCGTAGAGGCACACGACCACCTGCGGGTAGAGCGGCAGGTACCGGCGCATCTCGGACTCGAGGACCAGCAGCTCGCGCGGGTCCGGGACGACATCTCGCCGCGACCAGGTCTCGATCCCGCGGACGAGGTCGAAGCGGCCGTCGTACATGACGTCGGAGATGGTCGCCTTCCAGGCGCTGATGATCTCGGGTGCCGAGAACCTGCCGGAGCGCAGGTACATGTCCGCGGCCCGCACGATCTCGAGCTGCTTGTCTGAGCGCTCCGCACCGTCGACGTCCGGCCCCACGGCCGCCGCGATGTCAGTGGGATGGGCGCCGTCGACGACGCAGATGCACTTGTCGCCCGAGCTCAGTCCGGCCCGCAGCATCGCGACGAGCAGCCGGTCGCGTTCCGCCGAACCGGAGTACAGGCCGCACAGGTGGTCGCCGGGGCTCACCAGCACGCCCTGGATGCCCAGATCCAATGCCTTCATCGCGGGCCCGGCCTCGGGAGGGGTTGCCCTTGCGGGTTTGCCGCGCCCACGCTACCGGTCGGCTGGGCCCACCGCGAGGGCGATGCGCGCCGTGGTCGGCGTCCCTGCGGCCCCGCGCCGGCATCACGACCTCGCGCGCGCTCTCAGTCGCCGAAGAAGCGCACCTTGATCCGGTTCTCGACGTGGTCGACACCGGGTGCCGTCCACGCGGCCCGTTCGGCGGCGTGACGCTCGGCCCATGAGTGCACGAGCCCCTCGAGGACGACCTTGGCGCGCTGCACCTCGACGGTGACGTTTCGCGCGTCTTCCTCGGCGGTGCGCAGCATCGCCTGGTCGATCCGCTCCTTCAGGTGCGTGGCCGAGACCGTCGGCTCGGAGGAGACGTTGACGAGGTTCGTGATGCCGCACACCCCCTGGATGCGGGCCACGTCGCGCTCGGCGTCCTGACGCTGGACGCTCATGCTCACCTCGCCGTGCAGCGTCACCCATCCATCGCAGACGGTGAGCAGTATGCGGTTCCGTGGGAGGAGCGGATCCCGCTCGATGGCGTGCGCCGCTGCTGCCGCGATCGCGCAATCCGCGCGCTTGGCCGGTGGTCCCAGCATGTCGTCGGAGATCGCGGTCATGTCGAGGACTTCACCGCGGCCGGTGTCGCGAGGTCGTGGTCGGCATCGTCATCACCGTCACCTCCCTAGGTCCATCGGTGGGTTCGGTCCACCGTGGCGGACGGCGCCGTCGAGGACATCCCACGATCAGCTAGCCAGCTGCGGCCGGCCCGTGCGCGCCGGCGGCTCCGACGACTAGCAGGCCAGGGGATGTGCTCCGTGCGCCTGGTGCGGAGGGTGGAGCGCATGACCAAGGCTGTCGGAATCGATCTCGGAACGACGAACTCGGTGATCGCGGTGGTCGAGGGTGGGCAACCGGCCGTCATCCCCAACGCGGAGGGGGCCCGGACCACACCTTCCGTCGTCGCGTTCACGGAGGAGGGCGACCGGCTGGTCGGCCAGCTGGCGCGTCGCCAAGCGATCTTGAACCCGAAGGGCACGATCTACTCGGCCAAGCGCTTCATCGGACGCAGGTACGACGAGGTCGCGAGCGAGCTCAACACGGTCACGTTCGATGTCGTGCCGGGGCCGGACGGCGCCGTCAGGTTGAAGATCCGCGACAAGCTCTACGCGCCGGAGGAGATCTCGGCGCTCGTGCTCCGAAAGCTCGTCGACGACGCCTCGAAGCAGCTGGGCGAGAAGGTCACCGAGGCGGTGGTCACCGTCCCCGCGTACTTCAACGATGCTCAGCGTCAGGCGACGAAGGACGCCGGCCGCATCGCGGGCCTGGACGTGCTGCGGATCATCAACGAGCCAACGGCAGCCGCGCTGGCGTACGGGTTGGACAAGCGCGAGCACGAGACGGTGCTCGTGTTCGACCTCGGCGGCGGCACGTTCGACGTCAGCATCCTCGACGTGGGTGACGGCGTGGTCGAGGTGCGGGCGACGTCGGGGGACACCCACCTCGGCGGCGACGACTTCGATCGGCGCATCGTCGATCACGCCGCCGACGAGTTCAACAAGAGCCACGGCATCGACCTGCGGCAGGACGCTCAGGCGTTGCAGCGGCTGTTCGAGGCGGCGGAGAAGGCCAAGGTCGAGCTGTCCTCGGTGACGCAGACGACGATCAACCTGCCGTTCATCACCGCCAACGCCTCAGGGCCCCAGCACCTGAACACCACGCTGATGCGCTCGACGTTCGAGCAGATCACCGCCGATCTGGTCGAACGCACCATGCAACCGGTGCAGCAGGCGATGTCCGACGCCAAGCTGACGGCCGACGACATCGACGAGGTCATCCTGGTCGGTGGCTCGACGCGGATGCCCGCGGTGCAGAACCTCGTCCGCCGCCTCACCGGCGGCAAGGACCCCAACATGACGGTCAACCCCGACGAGGTCGTGGCGATCGGCGCAGCGATCCAGGCCGGGGTGCTCAAGGGCGAGGTCAAGGACGTCCTGCTCCTCGACGTCACGCCGCTGTCCTTGGGACTCGAGACGCTCGGCGGTGTCATGACGAAGGTCGTCGAGCGCAACACGACGATCCCCGCACGGCGTACGGAGACGTTCAGCACGGCGGATGACAACCAGTCGGCCGTCGACATCGTCGTCCTGCAAGGAGAGCGTGAACGGGCAGCGGACAACCGGGTGCTCGGACGGTTCCGGCTCGAGAACATCCGCTCGGCACCGCGCGGCGAGCCGCAGATCGAGGTCACGTTCGACATCGACGCGAACGGCATCCTCAACGTGTCGGCCCGCGACAAGGACACCGGTGCCGAGCAGCGGATCACGATCAGCGAGACCAGCAACCTCGACAAGAGCGAGGTCGAACGGATGATCGCCGACGCCGAGCAGCACCGCTCGGTGGACGCTCGGCTCCGCCAGGAGGTCGACGCACGCAACGAGCTCGACGCCGCGGCTCATCAGGTGGAGCGGCGACTCAAGGACCTCGGCGACGGAGTGCCGGTGCACGAGAAGGCGCGTGCCGAGATGTTGGTCAGCGACGCCCGTCAGGCGGTCAAGGAGCAGGCACCGCTCGACCGGCTTCGCGCGCTCACCGCCGAGCTGGGACAGGTCTACCAGGGTCTCGGTGCGAGCGGATCGCCGCGAGCGGACGGGACGGGCGCAGGCGCTGAGGGATCGGCGACGCCCGGTGACGCTGCGGACGACGACGTCATCGACGCCGAGTTCACCACGATCTGAGCGGCGATGACCGGCAACGACACGGCGGCCCCCGCGGAGGAGGCCGTCGACGCCGGCCGCCACCCCGACGACGCCGAGGGGCGGCGATCGGAGTCGGCGGAGCTCGCGGCACTGCGCACGCGAGCAGCCGAGCTCGAAGACCGGTGGCGCCGGGCGCTGGCCGACCTCGACAACCTGCGCAAGCGCACCGCTCGTGACGCGCAACGGCAGATCGACGACGAGCGTGACCGGATCACGGCACAGTGGCTTCCGGTCGTCGACAGCTTGGAGAGGGCGCTCGAGCACGCTCGCGCCGACCCGGCGGAGATCGTGCCGGGGGTCAAGGCGGTGCACTCGCTGGCCGTCGAGCTCCTCGCCAGGCTCGGCTACCCCCGGCGCGAGGACGTCGGCGCGAAGTTCGACCCGGCGCACCACGATGCCGTCAGCACGTCGTCCACCGCGGAGGTGCCGGAGGGCACTGTCGTGCAGGTCCTACGCCCGGGCTACGGAAGCGATGAACGCCAGCTGCGCCCGGCCTCGGTGGTGGTGGCGTCGAGGCCGGACTGATGGCCGGGTCACCGCGGGACCTGTACGAGGTGCTGGGCGTCGCCCGCGACGCCGACGCCAAGGCGATCCAACGCGCCTACCGCAAGCTCGCCCGGACCTACCACCCGGACCTCAACAAGCATCCGGAGGCCGAGGAGCGGTTCAAGGCGATCGCGGAGGCCTACGACGTCCTGTCCGACCCGGACACCCGACGTCGCTACGACGCCTTCGGCCCGGACTTCCGCCAGGCGCCCGACGGTGTCGATCCGGAGACGTGGTCGAGGGCCCGGCGCAGCGGCGGCCGGCCCGGAGCGGGCCGCGGAGGAGCCGCGCCGGGCTTCGAGGAGGTCCGCTTCGGCGACTTCGCGGGGGACATCGACATCGACGAGGTCCTGGGCGGGATCTTCGGCTCGCGTGGTCACCGCGGCTGGGGCACCATCCGGGGCGCCGATCAGGAGACCGAGCTCGAGATCAGCGTCGACGAGGCCTACGCCGGAGGCCGCCGAGCGCTCACGGTCAACGGTCCGGGCGGCCCGCGCACGCTGCAGGTCGCGATACCGGCCGGGGTGACCGACGGGCAGCGGATCCGGCTCGCGGGTCAGGGCGGCCGGGGCAGTGGCGGGGGTCCGTCCGGTGACCTCTACCTCGTGGTGCGGATCGCGCCGCACCCCACGTTCCGGATCGAGGGCCGCGACGTCGTCGTCGACGCGCCGCTGACCCCCTGGGAGGCCGCGCTCGGCACCACCGTCGCGGTGGACACACCCGGGGGGGAGGCCAAGGTCAAGGTGCCGGCCGGCACGTCGTCCGGGCGCCGGCTGCGGCTGCGCGGGCGCGGGCTGCCCAACCCGCGTGGGAAGCCCGGCGACCTCTACGCCGAGGCCAAGGTCATGGTTCCCAAGAAGCCCTCCGATGAGGAGCGCCAGCTGTTCGAGCAGCTGGCGGCCGTCTCGACCTTCGATCCGAGGAGACGGCGATGAGCTACGCCCTGACGCGACCGACACGGCTGGACCTCGAACAGTTCGCACGGGTCACCGGCCTGCACCCCGGCTTCGTCCGGCGACTCGTCGACCTGGAGCTGGTCGACACCCTGCCGGGCGGCTCCGGAGATCCCACGTTCGCGCCGGACCAGGTGGTCGCAGTCGCGCGGTTGCGCCGGCTGCGGGCGGCGTTCGCGCTCAACTACGCGTCCCTGCGTCTCGTCGTCGATCTCCTCGACCGCATCTCCGCGCTGGAGTCCGCTCTCGCTCGTCGCCCACCACGCCCGGGAGGCCCGTCATGGACATCAACCGTCTGACCCAGAAGTCGCAGGGGGCGCTTCACGACGCCCAGACGAAAGCGTTGCGCCTGGGCCACGCGGAGGTCGACGGTGAGCATCTGCTGCTGGCGCTCCTGGAACAGCCCGAGGGGCTGGCGCCCCGTCTGCTCTCGCGGGCCGGCGCCGATGTCGAGCAGATGCGCGCGGCGGTCGAGGCGGAGCTCGGCCGCCGACCCCGCCTCACCGGACCCGGCGCGGCAGCGGGACAGGTCGTCGTCACGCAGCGACTTGCTCGCTTGCTCGACGCGGCTGAGCGGGAGGCGAAGCGGCTCAAGGACGATTACGTCTCGGTCGAGCATCTGCTCATCGCGCTGGTCGACGAAGGCGTCGAGACCGGCGCGGGCCGCGTGTTGCGGGACAGCGGCCTCACCCGAGACGGCTTCCTCCAGGCGCTGACGGAGGTTCGGGGCAACCAGCGCGTCACCTCGGCCATGCCCGAGGTGTCCTACGAGGCGCTGACGAAGTACGGCCGCGACCTGGTCGCCGACGCTCGAGCCGGCACGCTCGACCCCGTCATCGGCCGGGACGGCGAGATCCGCCGGGTGGTGCAGATCCTGTCGCGGAAGACCAAGAACAACCCGGTGCTCATCGGAGATCCGGGCGTCGGCAAGACAGCGATCGTCGAGGGCCTGGCGCAGCGGATCACGAACGGCGACGTGCCCGAAGGGCTGCGGGACAAGACGATCTTCGCGTTGGACATGGGTTCGTTGGTGGCGGGCGCCAAGTACCGAGGCGAGTTCGAGGAACGGCTCAAGGCGGTGCTCAACGAGGTGAAGGCCGCCGACGGCCGCATCCTGCTCTTCGTCGACGAGCTGCACACCGTCGTCGGTGCCGGCGGCGGGCCTGAGGGAGCGGTCGACGCGGGCAACATGCTCAAGCCCATGCTCGCCCGCGGTGAGCTGCACCTGGTCGGGGCGACGACCGTCGACGAGTACCGCAAGCACATCGAGAAGGACGCGGCGCTCGAACGGCGCTTCCAACCCGTCATGGTCGACGAGCCTTCCGTGGAAGACGCGATCTCCATCCTGCGCGGCCTCCGTGAGCGGCTCGAGGTCTTCCACGGCGTCAAGATCCAGGACGGCGCGATCGTCTCAGCGGTGGTCCTCAGCCACCGCTACATCTCCGACCGGTTCCTGCCCGACAAGGGGATCGACCTGGTCGACGAGGCGTGCGCGATGCTCCGCACCGAGATCGACTCGATGCCTGCCGAGCTCGACGAGCTGACCCGCCGGGTGATGCGGCTGGAGATCGAGGAGACCGCGCTCGCCAAGGAGAAGGACCCCGCGAGCAAGGCGAGGCTCGAAGACCTGCGCAAGGAGCTGGCCGACCTGCGCGCGGAGGCGGACGCGATGCGCACCCAATGGGAGGCCGAACGGCAGGCCCTGCGCCGTGTGCAGGAGCTGCGCCAGGAGCTGGAGCAGGTCCGCCAGGACGCCGATCGGGCCGAGCGCAGCTACGACCTGAACCGGGCGGCCGAGCTGAGGCACGGCCGGCTGCCCGAGCTCGAGCGGCAGCTGAAGGCCGAGGAGGAACGGCTCGCCGAGCGGCAGGGCAGCCATCGGCTGCTTCGCGAGGTGGTCACCGAAGAGGAGATCGCGATGATCGTGTCGCGGTGGACCGGCATAGCGGTCAGCCGCCTCCAGGAGGGCGAGCGGGAGAAGCTGCTGAGGCTCGACCAGATCTTGCACGAACGCGTCGTCGGCCAGGACGAGGCGGTGCAGCTCGTCGCGGACGCCATCATCCGCGCTCGATCCGGCATCAAGGACCCGGGTCGCCCCATCGGGTCGTTCGTCTTCCTGGGTCCGACCGGCGTGGGCAAGACCGAGCTCGCGAAGACGCTCGCGGCGTCGCTCTTCGACACCGAGGACAACATGGTCCGCATCGACATGAGTGAGTACCAGGAACGGCACACCGTCAGCCGGCTGGTCGGCGCCCCGCCCGGTTACGTCGGGTACGACGAGGGCGGGCAGCTCACCGAGGCGGTCCGCCGCAAGCCGTACTCGGTCGTGCTGTTCGACGAGATCGAGAAGGCACACCCCGACGTCTTCAACGCACTGCTGCAGGTGCTCGACGACGGGCGGCTGACTGACGCTCAGGGCCGCACGGTCGACTTCCGCAACACCGTCATCATCATGACGTCGAACATCGGCTCGCTGCACCTCGTCGAAGGCGTCTCGGCTGCCGGCGAGCTCAAGCCGGACACCCGCGAGATCGTCATGGGGGAGCTGCGCGGCCACTTCCGCCCGGAGTTCCTCAACCGGATCGACGAGATCGTGTTGTTCAAGCCCCTCACGCAGGCGGAGATCGAGCGCATCGTCGACCTGATGCTGAACGATCTGCGCCATCGGCTCGCCGACCGCCGGATGACGCTCACGATCACCGAGGAGGCGAAGCGGTTCATCGCCCAGCAGGGCTTCGACCCGGTGTACGGCGCGAGGCCGTTGCGGCGGTTCCTCGCCCGCGAGGTCGAGACCCGCATCGGCCGTGAGCTGCTGCGCGGCGACGTGCCCGACGGCGCACACGTCAGCGTCGACGTCGCGGCCGGTGAGATCACCGTGACGTTCGAGCCGGCCGGGTAGGACCGTCAGCTCTGACGGTGCGGATGGGCACGTCCCTCTGGTGAGGTCGAGCCGTGACCGCCGGACGGACCCTTCGACGCGGTGCGCGACGTGCCCGGGGCTGACCCGCGCGTCGGTGGGCCCGGAGGCGGTGCGTGCTAGCCGCCCGGTTCCTTGCCGCACCTGCTCCGATCGCCCATCCGGCGCGCGGGGACCTTCTCGATGTCGTGATCGTGCTGCTCGCGGTTGGTTACGCGTGCGCCGGATACCGCCGGGGTCTTGTCGTCGCAGCGTTCTCGTTCGCCGGGTTCCTCACCGGCGTGCTCATCGGCAGCGCTCTTGCGCCGGCGGTCGCCCGAACGGTGATCGGCCGGCAGGGTGGCCCGGACGCGGTCGGGCAGCGGCTGGTCGCGGTGCTGACGGTTGTCGTGGCGGCGGTCTCGATGGAAGGCCTGGCCGGGCTCCTGGGTCGTCGGGCCCGGTCCGTGGTGCGATCGACTCCGCTCGGCGTCGTGGATGGCGCCGGGGGAGCCGCGTTCGCAGTGGTCGGGCTGCTGTTCGTGACCTGGCTGCTCGGTTCCTTCCTCGTGGTGACTCCGTTCCCGACGGTCGTCAAGCAGATCCGCCACAGCGCGATCCTGGATGCGGTGGATGGTGTGCTGCCTTCGCGGGCGAGCCAGCTGTTCGCCGACGTGGACCGGCTGTTGCAGCGCCATGACCTGCCCGCGTTGGAGAACCCGTTCGACGGTCTGCCGGTGCCCCCGGTGGCCGTCGCTCCGCCGGACGCCGGCGTCGTACCGCCCGCGCTGAAGGCTGCCGGGCCCGAGGTGCTGAAGATCACCGGTATCGCGCCGTCGTGCGGCCGTGAGCAAGAGGGCTCCGGTTTCGTCTTCGCCGCCGAGCACGTGATGACCAACGCGCACGTCGTCGCGGGTGTCCACGACCCGCAGGTGGCGCTGCCCGGGCCCGGTGCCCAGCTCCTGCCGGCGCGGGTGGTGCTCTACGACCCGAACCGCGACGTGGCCGTGCTCGACGTGCCGGGGCTGACGCGGCCGGCGTTGCCCTTCGACGGTCCGCAGCCGACGGGCACGAGCGCTGTCGTCGCCGGCTATCCGGAGGACGGGCCGCTGACGGCGGTGCCGGCGCGCATCGCCGGCGACCAGGACGTCACCGGCCCCAACATCTACGCGGACCGACAGGTCACGCGTGACGTCTACACGCTGCGCGCGCGGGTGCGCCCCGGCAACTCGGGCGGCCCGCTGCTCGGCAAGGACGGGGCGGTGTACGGCGTGGTGTTCGCCGCGAGCACGGACCAGTCCGATGTCGGCTACGCGCTGACGAGCAGCGAGGTCAGCGGTGACGCGAACGCAGGTGCGAACGCCACGAGCCAAGTGTCGACCCAAGGCTGCGACTGAGTCGCAGATGTCGGCCGCGCCGTGATCGCTGCTGCGTCCCTGGTCGCGGTGGTGACGCTCGGCGTCATCATCAACCGCCTCGCGGTGGTGGCGCTCACCCTCACCGGGCTGTCACCGGACGTCGCGCGGTTCCAGACGCGTTCCGCCTACTACGGCGTCGGCTTCACGACCGCCGAGTCCGAGGATGTCGTGAACGATCCAGGGCGCCGCCGGATCATCATGACGGTTGCGATGATCGGGAACGCGGGAGTCGCCACGACGATCGCGTCGCTGCTGCTGTCGTTCACGGGTGCGACGCGTGGCCAGGCCGTCGAGCGTCTGGCCGTGATCATGGCCGCGCTCGTCGGTGTTGCCGCGTTGGCCCACAGCGGCTACCTCGACCGGCAGTTCAGCCGGCTGGCCCGGCGCGCACTGCGCCGCTGGACCGATCTGGAGCTGGGCGACTACGCGCGTCTTCTCGGCGTTCGCGACGGCTTCGCGGTCGCCCAGCTGCGACTCCATCCGGACGACTGGCTCACCGCGCGGCCGCTGCGCGAGCTCAGCTTGCCGGACGAGGGGGTGCAGGTGCTGGGGATCCTCCGGGCGAACGGCGACTACGTCGGGATACCCGACGGTGGCACCCTGCTGTCGGCGGATGACGTCGTGGTCCTCTACGGCCACGCGGAGCGTCTGGCCGACCTGGACGACCGACGTCGCGGCGCCGTCGGCGACGACGCGCACGCGCGCGCCGTCCGGCTGCGTCACCAGCGCGCCGAGTGACGATCCGCAGCGCTGGGGGACCCGGATCGGGTGAGATGTCGAGAACGCCGCACCGGCTCCGTCTCAGGGGTGTGCGCGGCCGGACGGGCCGCCCGAAGCGAAGGAGCGCTCTCATGAAGTACCTGCTGCTGAAGCACTACCAGGGCGGCAAGGCTCCGGCCGTGGACTTCGTCCCGATGGACCAGTGGACGCCCGAGGAGTTCGACGCCCACGTGCAGTTCATGCACGACTTCGCCGCCCGCCTCGAGGAGTCCGGCGAGTTCGTCGACGCGCAGGCGCTCGCCCCCGAGGGCGCGTGGGTGCGGTACGACGGCGAGGGCCGCCCGGCCGTCACCGACGGACCGTTCGCGGAGACCAAGGACCTCATCGCCGGGTGGATGGTGATCGACGTCGACTCGTGGGACCGCGCCGTGGAGCTCGCGGGCCAGCTGTCGGCCGCGCCGGGCAAGGACGGCAAGCCGATCTATGAGTGGCTCGAGGTGCGGCCGTTCCTCGCGGACCCGTCGACCGTCGGCGAGTAGCCGGTCGTGGACGACCGGGAGCTGCGGGAGCTGGTGCCCGCGGTCATCGGCATCCTCGTCCGGCGCGGAGCGAGCTTCGCGTCGGCCGAGGACGCCGTGCAGGACGCCCTGGTCCGCGCGCTGGAGACCTGGCCCGACGACCCTCCGCGCGACCCGCGCGCGTGGCTCGTCACGGTTGCCTGGCGCAAGCACGTCGACGCGCTGCGGTCCGAGCTCGCCCGGCAGGGACGTGAGCTCGCCGTCGAGCGCGAGCCGCCGCCCGGTCCGGTGCCGACGGCGGACGACTCGCTCCGGCTGTACTTCCTCTGCGCGCACCCGACGTTGCCGACCGCCTCGGCGGTCGCCCTCACGCTGCGCGCGGTCGGCGGTCTGACCACGCGGCAGATCGCCGCGGCCTACCTCATCCCCGAAGCGACGATGGCCCAGCGCATCAGCCGCGCGAAGAAGAGGCTCGCCGGGCTGCCCCTGGACCAGCCCGGCGACCTCGCCACCGTGCTGCGCGTGCTCTACCTCGTCTTCAACGAGGGCTACAGCGGCGACGTCGACCTCGCCGCGGAGGCCATCCGCATCGCCCGCCAGCTGACCCGGCTGACCGACGAGCCCGAGGTCGCCGGCCTGCTCGCGCTCATGCTGCTGCACCACGCGCGCCGCGCCTCGCGCACCGGCCCGGGCGGGCGGCTCGTCCCGCTCGGGCAGCAGGACCGCTCGCTGTGGGACACCGCGCTCATCGCCGAAGGCGTCGCGATCCTGCAGGCCGCGCTGGCGCGCGACCGGCTCGGCGAGTACCAGGCGCAGGCCGCGATCGCCGCGCTGCACGCCGATGCGCGCACGACCGCCGAGACCGACTGGGTGCAGATCGTCGAGTGGTACGACGAGCTCCTGCGCCTCACCGACAGCCCGGTCGTGCGGCTCAACCGGGCGGTCGCGGTGGGGGAGGCCGACGGTGCCCGGGCCGGCCTCGCCGCGCTCGCAGAGGTGAGCCCGGACCTGCCGCGCTACGCGGCGGCGGCCGCCTACCTGCACGAGCACGCCGGCGACCTCCCGCGGTCCGCCGCGCTCTACGCGGAGGCGGCGCGCGCGGCGGCGAGCGTCGCGGAGCGGGATCACCTCGCGCGCGAGGGGGCCCGGGTGCGCGGGCAGCTCGCCGGTGACCCGCAGCACCACCTCGCCGAGCTCACCACCCGACGAGAAAGGCTGGGGGACAGCACCTCCGGTGAAGGGGGCGCTGCCCCCGCTGCGACGAGCGACTAGCGGCGGACGACTACCGACGCACGACGTTGCCGGCGTCGACCGGCACGACCGTGCCGGTGATGTAGCGGGCGTCGTCGGAGGCGAGGAACGCGCCGCACGCGGCGATGTCCTCGGGGTCCACCGCCTCGACCGGGATGAGGTTCGTCAGCGAGTTCGCCAGGTTCGGCGAGTGCTGGATGATCTGGCTGACGTTGCCGCCGCCCGCCATCGGCGTGCGCACGGTCGTCGGCGCGATGCTGTTGACGCGGATGTAGTGCGGGCCGCAGTAGTTGGCCCACGAGCGCAGCAGACCGAGCGTGCCGTGCTTCGCCGCGGCGTAGCCGAGCATGCCGGCGTGCATCGCCGGCGGGGAGATCAGCGCGCCGGTGGAGCTGGTGATGATGATCGAGCCGCCCTGCCCGTTCTCGATCATCGGCGGGATCGTGACCCGGCCGGTGTTCCAGACCCCGGTGAGGTTGACCGCCACGACCTCGTCCCACTGCGTCTCCTCGGAGACGGGGGTGCCGCCGGGGCCGATGCCCGCGTTGGCGACGACGATGGTCACCGGGCCGAGCTCGGCCACGCCCGCGTCGTAGGCCTTGCGCAGCGACTCGACGTCGCGCACGTCCGCCGGCAGTGCGACCATCCGGCGGCCGATCGCCTCGACCTCCTTCTTGGTCTGGTCGAGCTCCTCCTGCGTGCCCATCGGGTAGCCGACCGCGGACATCTGCCCGCAGAGGTCGATGCCGATGATGTCGGCGCCCTCCTGCGCCATGCGCACGCAGTGCGCGCGGCCCTGTCCGCGCGCCGCGCCCGTGATGAACGCGACCTTGCCGTCGAGCTTGCCCATGTCTTCTTCTCCTCGGGTGGGTAGCGCCCTGATCATGCCATCAACTGAGTGAGTGCTCATCCCCTAGCGGGCTCCGGTCAGCCGACCGCGATCGGCAAGGTCTCCCACCCCCGCATGGTCGAGGTCGAGGCCAGGGCGGCACCGTCCCAGTCGACCTCCCAGGTGGGGTAGCGCCGCACGATCTCCTCCAGGGCGATCCGGCCCTCGAGCCGGGCGAGCGCGGCGCCCAGGCAGTAGTGCACGCCCAGGCCGAACGTCAGCTGCTGGCTGATCTTGCGGGTGATGTCGAAGCGGTCGCCGTCGGGGAAGCACTGCTCATCGCGGTTGGCCGACGCGACGATCAGCGTGAGCGCGCTGCCCTCCGGCACGGTCCGGCCGTGCAGCTCGACGTCCTTCGCCACGTAGCGGGCGACCGCGTGGCCGGTGGGCTCAAAGCGCAGCGTCTCCTCGATGGCGTTCGGGATCAGCGACGGATCCGCCACGAGCGCGGCCCGCTGGTCGGGGTGCCGGTCGAGCAGCGCGACGAGCCAGCCGATGAGCCGCGCGGTGGTCTCGTTGCCGGCGCCGGCGAGCACGGTCACGTAGGTGAGGATCTCCGTGCGGGTGAGCGTGCGGGTGACGCCGTCCTCGTCCTCGAACTCGGCGTTGATGAGCTCGGTCATCAGGTCGTCCGACGGGTTGTCCCTCCGCCAGTCGATGTAGCTGGCGAACAGGTCGGTGTCCATGAGGGCGCCGGCGGAGACCTTCATCTGCTGCCCGGGCACCGTGCGCAGCTTCGCGTCCGCGCGCTCGCGCACCGCGACCTGATCCTCCTCCGGGATGCCGAGCAGCATCCCGATGACGCGCATCGGCACCTCGTTCGCGAACGACGCCATGAGGTCGAAGCGGTCGGTGCCGTCGAGCCGGTCGAGGCAGCGCACGCAGTAGTCGCGGATCTCGGGCTCGAGCGAGGAGACGCGCCGCGGCGTGAACACCCGCGCGAGCAGCGCGCGGTGGATGTCGTGGACGGGTGGGTCCTCCATGAGGAGCGTGCCCGGCGGGATGGGGATGTTGGCCTTGATGACCTCGAGGATCGGACCGCGCGACGACGACAGCGTCGTCCAGTCGCGCAGGCCGCGGTCGACGTCGTCCCACCGCGAGAGCGCGTAGAAGTCGTGCTCCTCGTTGTAGTACAGCGGCGCCTCGGCGCGCAGCCGCGCGTAGGTCGGGTAGGGGTCGCGCGCGATGTCCCGGTCGAACGGGTCCCAGTAGACCGGGTTCACGCGCGCTCCTCGGGCGGTTGGCAAACTTTGAACGATCGTTCTAACTTATCGCGCACCAGGTGTCAACGAGCGGTCCGGACGGAGGGGCGATGGCCGAGCCGCGGCGGCGCCGGGCGGCGACCGAGGAGAAGCTCACCCGTGTCCTCGACGGGGCCGAGCAGCTGATGCTCGACGAGGGCTACGCCGCGGTCACCTCGCGCAACGTGGCCGCGCGCGCCGGCATCCAGGCCCCGCTGGTGCACTACTACTTCGCCACCATCGACGACCTGTTCGTCGCGCTGGTGCGCCGCCGGTCCGTGCGCAACGTCGAGCGCATGGCCGCCGCGCTCGCCTCCGACGAGCCGCTGCGCAGCTGGTGGGACCTGGCGTCGGACCCGCGGGGCACCGCCCTGTTCATCGAGCTGCTGGCCGCGGCCAACCACCGGCCCGCGCTCAAGGCCGAGGTCGGCGAGGTCGCCCGCGAGGTCCGCCGCGTGCAGGTGGAGGTGCTCGACCGGATCCTGCCGGAGTACGGGCTCGACCCGACCGAGCTCGCGCCCGCGCTCATCGCGGCGGCGATGCAGGGCCTCGCGCTGGCCGTCGTCGCCGACGAGGTGGCGGGCTACGACACCCGCCCCGACGAGGCGCGGGCGGCGATGGAACGCTTCGTCGCCCGGCTCGAGGAGCGGCGGCGTTCACCCGAACGGAGTTGACTCGGCGGTCCGGACCGCCGAAGATCAGTGCATGGTTCGCGAGCAGGTCATTACCGGCGGGGTGCGTTAGCCCTCGTCGCTGTTCGCTGCGCACCCCACGAGCCCCGTCCGATCGACGGGGCTCGCGTCGTTCCCGGGGCTGCGCGATCCGTGGCCCCTCCACCCAGAGGAAGGCCCGACCCCATGAAGCTCCACGCAGTCACGAGCGAGCCGGCGACCCCGGTCTCGACGTGCACCGTCACCATGGCCCGGCCCGCGCACGACACCCTCACGCGGGTGCTGCTGGCCCTGCGCCGCCCCGAGGTGACCGTCACCGGCGTCGCGTTCGCCGACGACGACCGCCTCGGCGCGGCCACCGCCACCATCACCACGACCGCCCCGCTGTCGGCCGCCGTGGGCGCGCGGCTCGCGCGCCTCGTCGGCGTGCTCGACGTCGGCGTTCCCGACGCGTCCGCCGACCAGGTCGGCGCCTGGACCGTCGAGGACTGGGAGGTCCGGCAGACGCCCACGCTGTCCGAGGCCGTGCTGCGGCTGCGCGGCCCGGCCGGCCGGCACCTCGTGCTGGCCGAAGGCGCGACGCCGGGCGATGCGCTGCGCAATGCCCGCTCGAAGGCCCGCGACCAGGTGGGGCAGGCCCGGACGGCGTGAGGGCTACGCGACGCGCGTCCGCCGGGTGAACCAGCGGCGCGCCGACCCCGGCAGCACCGTGCGGACGCACGGCTCGGGCTCCGGTGCGGGCACCGGCTCGGAGCTCTGCGGGGCGGGCACCGGTGCCGGCGCCGCCGTGGAGGCGGTGGAGGCGGTGGGCTGGTCGGTGGCGCGGCCCGCCCACCACACGCGGGCGGACTGCACGGTGAGGTAGGTGCCGAAGGCGGTGACCGGCGCGAACGCGACCGGGTCGTAGCCCTCGGAGATCCGCAGTGCGATGCCGCCGGCGAGGAGCGCTCCCAGCGCCGCGGACCACCCGCCCTGCACCCGCCGGAACGTCGCGAAGCGCGCCGACGAGCCGGCCACGCCGCCCGTCGCCTTCCACTCCTCGGTCGATCCGCGCAGCGTGTCGAGGATCGCGAACATGTGCGCGTAGCCGTACACGAGCCGCACCCGATCGGCAGCCATGCGCGGGTAGCGCACGCGGTGCCAGGCCGGGAACGCAACCCACGTCGTGAGGATCGCCGGCAGCAGCGGCAGGTAGTTGCGCAGGGCGACGTGCTGCGGGAAGCGCCACACCATCAGCACGGCCGGCAGCGGGGCGAGGAACGTCCAGAACGCCGTGTGCATGTAGTACACGAAGCCCGAGATGAAGCAGGCCCGCTGGCGCAGCCGCAGCTTCGCCTGCCAGAAGGAGCGGCTGCAGAGCAACGACATCGAGCCCGAGCACCAGCGGTACTGCTGCGTGAAGAAGCTGCTGAGCCGGTCCGGGCACAGCCCGGTCGCGAGCACGAGCGGCACGTAGACCGTCTGGTAGCCGCGGGCGAGCAGCCGGAACCCGGTGTGCACGTCCTCCGAGTGCTCGATCTGTGCCGTACCGCCGATCTCGTCGAGCGCCCGGCGCCGGTAGACGGCGTTGCTGCCCACGCAGATGGGAGCGCCCAGCGCGGAGCGGCCCGCCTGGAGGTGCCGGTAGAAGAGCTCCTGCACCGCACCGGCGCCGCGCTCGAGCCAGCCCTGCTCCCGGCGCACCTCGAAGTGCTGCGGCGACTGCACGATGCCCACGGCCGGGTCGTCGAGGTACGGGACGAGCTCGAGCAGGAAGTCCGCTCGCGGTGCGAAGTCGGCGTCGAAGACGGCGATCAGGTCGCCGTCCGAGCGCTCGTAGCCGTACTTGAGGTTGCCCGCCTTCTTCATCTCGTGGGTCGGTCGGGCGAGGTAGCGGAACCCGTAGCGCGCCGCCATCTCCTCGACCTCGGGCCGGCCCGCGTCGTCGAGGCACAGCACGGTCACCGTGCCCGGGTACTCCAGCGCGGCGACGTGCCGCCAGGTGTTCTCCAGGACCTCGAGGGGCTCGCCGCAGCTCGGCAGCATGACGTCGACGGACGGGACCTGAGAAGGCGACCACGCGGCGACCTTGAGGTCGTGGGCTGCGACGTCGAACCGGCCGCGGCCGGCGATGCCGGACAGCTGTCCGAGCGCGAAGTAGAACGACGTGAACCCGAGCGTGACGAGGAACGGCCAGAGCCAGGCGGCGCCCTGCGCGAACCCGTAGCCGCTCACGGCGGCGCCGGCGAACGACACCCACTGCAGGGGGAGCAGCCAGCGGCTGCGGCGGGCGTAACCGACCCGCGTCGCGTTCGACGGCGCGGCCGGCAGGCCCGTCGGTTGAGGAGTGAGCGCCGGAGCGGGCGACGGCAGCGCCGTGGGTGCCGGTGCCGGTGCTTCGGGCGACCGGGGCGCGGGCACCGCGTCCTGCAGCTGGCGCTCGACGATCTGCTGCTGCATCGCCAGCGCGAAGTCGAGCTGGTCGTGCGTGAGGCGGCCCGACGACACGAGGATCTCGCCGAAGTTCCGCTCGTCGCCGAACTCCTGCTCCCACCCCGTGACCGCCGCGTCGTCGCTGCCGATCATGCCGAGCAGCACGAGCAGCTGCCCGAGGCGCACCCGGCCCAGGAGCTGATCGGTGCTGGTGGTGGGATCGGTCGGGCCGGCGGTCGAGCCGGCCTGTCCAGCGGCGAGCACCGCGGTCGTCATCGGCTCGGTGGTCATGGCTTCCTCTCGAGGGATTGCAGCGACGCGGCTCTGCTCGACGGCTTTGCGGTCGGGGTGAACACCCGGCCGGGAAGACCCGTCGAACGTCCCGGGTCCGGGGGGTCCGGAGCTACTGGCCGACCTGGTCCGGGTGCACCGCACGGACGGGCAGACGGCGCAGTCGCCGCGCGTTCGGCCGCACATCGTGCTGGTGCAGGTGCACTACGCCGTGGGGACCCTCCCGCCGGTGCACACCGCGACGGTTCGAGGACCGTCACCCGGACGAGCGAAGTCCTGATCCATCGCCGATGTCGGGCATCGGACGGCGATACCGTTCCTGACGGCAATGTCCGCAACGCCCGGCGGTCCGCCGGCGAGGGGTGTTGTGTTGGAGCCGTCCGAAGAGATCCTGCGGGGCCTGCTCGCCGCGACGCCCGACGCGCTGCTCGCGGTCGATGCCGAGGGCACCGTCGTCTTCGTCAACGACCAGGTCGAGCCGCTGTTCGGCTGGCCGCGGGAGTCGCTGCTCGGCCAGCCCATCGAGCTCCTCGTGCCCGCCCGCTTCTCGGCCGGGCATCCGCGCCTGCGCGGCGGCTACGTGAACAGCCCCGCCACCCGGCCGATGGGAGCCGGGCTCGAGCTGTGGGCGAGCCGTCGCGACGGCACCGAGTTCCCGGCTGAGATCAGCCTGTCCGCCGTCAACGACGACGACGGCGCGATGCTCGTCCTTGCCGCGGTCCGGGACGTGTCCGACCGCCTCGAGCTCGAAGCCGAGCGGCAGCGGCAGGCGCTGGAGGCGCAGCGTGAGCAGTCGCACCGGTTGGAGAGCCTCGGCCAGCTCGCCGGAGGCATCGCGCACGACTTCAACAACCTGCTCGGCGTGATCCTCAACTACGCGACGCTGCTCTCGCGCAGCGTGATCGACGAGACGGCGCAGGCCGACGTCGGGGAGATCCGGTCGGCGGCCGAGCGGGGCGCTGGACTGGTGCGCCAGCTGCTGACCTTCGCCCGGCGCGACGTCGTCAACCCGGAGCCGATCGAGGTGAGCTCCATCGTCCGCGACGTCGCGTCGATGCTGCGCCGCACGATCGGGGAGCAGGTGGACCTTCGGCTCGACCTCGCCGACGTGCCGCTCACGACGCTCGCCGACCGCCACCAGATCGAGCAGATCGTGCTGAACCTGGCCCTCAACGCGCGGGATGCGGTGGCGGGCGGCGGCCGGGTCACGATCGCGACCAGCGAGGGGTCCGGGCCCGACGGTCGCACCGACGTGGTGCTGCAGGTCATCGACACGGGGCACGGCATGCCACCGGACGTCGTGTCGCGGGTGTTCGAGCCGTTCTTCACCACCAAGCCACGCGGGCAGGGGACGGGCATGGGTCTCGCGACCGTGCACGGCATCGTCCACCAGGCCGGCGGCGAGGTGACGATCGTGTCCGAGCCCGGTGAAGGCACCACCGTGACCGTCGTCCTGCGCGGTTCGGACGCCGAGCCGAGCGCGCCCCCGGCCCCCGCACCGCCGGAGCGCACCGCCGGGACCGGGCGGCTCCTCCTCGTCGAGGACGAGGCGTCGCTGCGGTTCGGCACGGCGCGCATCCTGTCCGTCAACGGCTACGAGGTGCTCGCGGCGGCCGACGGCGTGGAAGCGCTCGAGATGTATGAGGAGATGGACGGCGCGTTCGACGTCGTGGTGACCGACGTCGTCATGCCCCGCATGCGCGGCGACGAGCTGGCCCAGGAGCTGCACGAGCGGGATGCCGGGCTGCCGATCCTGTTCCTGTCCGGCTACGACTCCGAGGAGCACGCTCCGCTGCAGGGCCGGCTGCTCCCGAAGCCCGTGCCGGAAGATGCACTGCTCCGCGCGATCCGAGAGGTTGTCCGTGACCGAGCCTGATGCGCCCGAGATCGGCGTCGTCATCATCGACGACCACCGCATGTTCGCGGAGAGCGTCGGCCGCCTCCTCGACCTCGAGGAGGGGATGACCGTCCTCGGCAACGCGCCGACCGCCGCGGAAGGGATCGCGCTCGTGCAGCGGGTGCGACCGACGGTGGTGCTCGTCGACTACCAGCTGCCGGATCGCGACGGGGTCGAGGTCACCACGGCGATCAAGGCGCGCGACCCCGACGTGATGGTGGTCATGCTGACCGGCTCGGCGGACGACCGGGTGCTGCTCGCCGCCATCGAGGCGGGGTGCTCGGGCTTCCTCACCAAGGACCGGGCCTCCGGCGAGGTCGCCGAGGCGGTGCGCTCGGCCGCGGCGGGCGAGGCGCTGATCTCGCCCGGGATGCTCGCGCGGCTGCTGCCGCGGCTCAGCCCGCAGCACCGTGACACCGGCGTGGAGCTGACCGCACGGGAACGCGAGGTCCTCGAGCACATGGCGCTGGGGCTGTCGAACAAGGCGATCGCCGAACGGCTGTTCCTCAGCGTGAACACCGTGCGGAACTACGTCGCGTCGACGCTCATGAAGCTCGACGCGCACTCCAAGCTCGAGGCGGTCGCCGCCGCGGTCCGCGAAGGCATCATCGCCTACCCGAACCGGACGTGATCCGGGCGGCCCAGCCGATTCGGTACGGATGCACTAGGGCGATCAGGTACGTCGTCCTCTGCGCCCAAGATCACGGCCTGCCGTTGCTCATCACATGGAAGCGACGATCGACCGGCCCGCCGGCCAGCACACCGACTGGCGTGACGTCGTGGCCGCCATGTGGGCCGACGGTTCGTCGGCGCACACCATCGCGGCCGCGCTGAACCGCTCCGGGTGGGCCGCGTCCGACGGCAAGCAGTGGCACTGGCGGCAGGTCGCGGCGATCGTGTCACCGCCCACGGACGTGCGGCGGGTCGTGCGCGTCGTGCCCGAACCCAGCGTCGTCGACCGGCACCGGGAAGAGCTGCGGCGCGCTCTGGACGCCCAGTCCCCGAGTGCCGATCTCGCCACCCGCATCGCGCTCCACGTCCAGGCCGGGGACTCGGCCGGAACGATCGCCGCCCGCCTGAACGCGAGCGGGTCACGCACCGCCCACGGCACGCGCTGGACCGCGCGCGCCATCGAGGCGCTGCTGCGCCCGGGCGGCGCGTACCCCGTCTCGGTTCCCCCACAGCTTCGCGCCGGTTGACGTCCGGGAGGTCGGCGCGCAAGACGGATGCCGTGCCCGCCCCGCCCCTGGGCGGGCGCGGCATCCGAAGACTTCGAGGAGTGACCCGATGGACCTGCTGCCCGTGCGCCGCACCGGTGCGCCTGCGGTCGTGACCGCTGTGGCGTGCGCCGCGGCGTCCGTCGTCGCTGGGCTGGCCCGGCTGGTGCCGGCCGCCGTCCCGATCACGGCACCCGTGTGGTGGCTCGTGCTCGCCGGCACGCCGCTGCTCGTGCTCGTGGTGTCCGAGGTCGGCTACCTGCGGGCCCGTCGCTCCGGCGGACGGCCGTCGCGGTCCGTCCCGCACACCGCCGCTCGTCTCCTCCTCGAGTCCGTCGCGGTGGCCGCCGTGCTCGCGGGTCCCGCTCCCGGGTCGGTGCCGGGGCACCTGCCGGCGGGCGTCGCGTGGCAGCTGCCGACCGCCCGCTAGCCGGCCGCGCGCGTCACTCCGGGCAGTAGCCGGAGCAGAGGACCCGGAGCTTCACGATCTGGCCGCGCTCGTCGGTGTCGGCGTAGGCCTGCTGCTCCACCTGGAACCATCCCTCACCCAGCCGGTCCGCGCTCAGCCGCACCCGCCACTGCAGGTGCAGCCGCACGCCCACCTCGCCGACGACGGCCTCGAGCAGCTCGAAGGACGTGGTGTCGCCGAACCAGGTGGCGAAGGCGGAGGTGGTGTCGCCGCGGCCGTCCCACTCGCGGAACCCGCCCGGGACCAGCGCGCGCAGCGCGACGACCGGGCTGAGGGTCGCCGCCAGGCGGCGGAAGTCCTGGGCGGCGAGCGCCTCCAGGAACGCGCCGGCGGTCGCGAGCCGGGGGATGTCGAGCGGGACCTGGCAGGTGGCTGAGCTGGTCATGGACCCCAGGGTCGGCCCGGACGGCCGTCCTGGGATCGGGCAACTGCCCGATCTCTCGCGCTCACGGGCCCGGGTCGGGCACCACGCCGACGAGCCCGGTGCGCATCGCGAACAGGGCCGCCTGGGTCCGCGTGGAGACGCCGAGCTTCCCGTAGATGTGCTCGAGGTGGGTTGAGACGGTCTTGCGTGACACCGTCAGGGCCGCGGCGATCTCGGGGTTCGTGAGCCCGCGAGCCAGGTGCACCAGCACCTCGGCCTCCCGCCCGGTCAGCCCGTTCGGCGCCTCGACCCGCTTGCGGACCTTGTGCCCGGCGGCGGCCAGCACCGCCTCGACCGCCTCGCCGTCGAGCCGCCCGCCGCGGACCTCGTCGCGCAGCTGCTGGGCCGCGGCCGCCGGGGGGAACGCCGCGCGGTGCGGCCGTGCCTGCGTGAGCCCCTGGTAGACGTCGGCCGCGGCGAGGATGCGCGCCGGCGCAGGGATGGCATCGCGCATCAGGCCCTTGGGGTAGCCGGTGCCGTCGAGACGCTCGTGGTGCAGCGCCGCGCACTGCGCCACCGGGGCGAGCGCCGGGATGCGGGCGAGCATGCGCTCGGTCAGGTAGGCGTGCGTCATGCCGCGCTCGCGTTGCGCGAGGGACCACTGCTTCGGCTCGTTCCACACGGTGCTCGGCACGCCGATCACTCCGACGTCGTGGACGAGGCCGGCCCGCCGCACGAGCACCTGGTCCGTGCGGGAGAGTCGCGCGTGCTTCGCAGCCTGCTCCGCGAGCGCGGCGACGGCCCGCGAGTGCCCGATGAAGCAGGGCGACTTGAGGTCGGCGAAGTCTGCGAACGCCTCGAGCGCGCGGTCGAGCTGCTCCTCCGGAAGCGGCCGGCCGAGGCTCGGGTCGAGTGCGATGACCTCGTCGTAGGCCTGCACGTCCGCGACGCCGCTGAGCAGCGCGTGCGGCGCGGCGAGGAAGACGTCGACGAGCGTCGGGTCGAGCTGGGTGCCGCGCCGGTCCTGCGCGACCGCGACCGCGGCCTCCACCCCGCCGGTGTGGTGGAACGCCTCGAGGTTGTCGGCGAGGTGCACGAGGCGGATCGCCGGGGCGAGCTCGAGCTTGCCTTCCTTGCCGGGCACGCCCCGGCCGTCCCACCGCTCGAACGCCTGCACCAGCGGGCGGCTCACCGCGTCGCCGAGGTCGAGCTGCGTCGCCAGCTCGCTGGCCGCTTGGCAGTGCGACTGCATGACGGTCTGCACCGATCGCCCGGCCGTCGCGAGGAACGTGCCGATCATCCCGATGCGGCGCATCCGCGAGCTGCCGCGGCCGAGGTGCCGGACGACGAACATCGCCATCGAGAGGTCGTGCAGGTCGCCGTCGTGCGTGTCGGCGTACAGCTCGGTCTCGTCGCCGAAGAGCTCGGCGAGGTCGCTGGTGTCGGCCGCGCAGCCGACCCAGGTGAGCAGCGACGTGTAGTACGTCGCGGCCTTCACATCGGCGCCGACGTCGGCGGCGTCGGCCAGCCGCATCGCGATCACCGTCTGCCGCAGCGCCCGCTCCATCGGCCGGCCCATGCCGAGGTCGGAGACGAGCGAGAGCGTCGCGACGAGCTCGGACAGCCGCACCGGCGGGGTCGCGGACCGAGGCACGGGCGACATCCTTCACCCTCCCGCTGAGCGTTCGGGAGCGTCGCTCACAGGAAGTGCAGGACAGCGCTCCCCAAGGCGAAGACCAGTGCGACGCCGGCCGCGCCGATGACGACGCCGACCGCGGCGATCGCCGCGTCGCCGAGGAGCACGCCGAGGCTCAGCACCACGACGCCGAGCGCGGGCAGCGTGTCGAGCCCCGAGAAGGGGGGAGCGACGAACGCGGCGACCGTCAGCGCGAGCACGATGAGCCCGATGGCACTGCCCGTCGCGCGCCAGCCGAGCAGGTGCTCGAACCGCGGCTTCGAGTACTTCTCGAACCAGCGGATGCGCCGGACGAGCGCTTGGGTGAACTTGCCCGACAGAGCCTTCAGCTCGCGCTTCGCGAGCCGTTGCGGCAGCCACACCGTGCGCCGCCCGACGACCTGCTCGAGCGCCAGCAGCATCGTCGCGATCTCGAGGACGTGGCTCACGCCGCCGGTCGGCAGCGGCAGCGCGGGGAACGCCATGAGGACGAGGAACAGGATCGCGAAGCTCTGCGGCCCGAACGTCGTCACGAGCGCGCCGAGCGACTTCTCGCCGTCGGCCTCGAGCCAGGCCTGCAGCCGATCGGAGAGCGGCTCGGTCGCCTCGTCCGTCACGGGGTCGGTCATCGCTCCCATCGTCGCAGACCGCGCTGTGCGGCGGCTGTGCGTCAGGTCATGCTGACCGGCGCCGTCCCGTCGACGATGGCGCGCAGCCGGCGCTCCACGTGGGCGGTCGAGTCCGCGTGGGTGAAGACGTAGAAGCGGCCCGTGAGCACGGCATCGACGATGGCGTCGGCCACATCGTCGGCGCTGGGCTGGCCGGGCTTCGGCTCGGGCAGCGGCATCGACTTGTCGGGCATCCCCAGCCAGGTGGGCACGTAGCCGGGGCAGACGACGCTGACGCCGACGTGGGTGACGCCGGCCTCGCGCAGGTCGTGGTGCAGCGTCTCCGAGACGCCGACCACCGCTTGCTTGCTCGCGATGTACGGCGCGATGTTCGGCATGGTCGCGACCCCCGCCATCGACGCGGTGTTGACGACGTGCGCGGGCTCCTCGCTGTTCGCCACCATCGCGGGGACGAACGCGCGGATGCCGTTCAGCACCCCGCCGAGGTTGGTGCCGAGCACGCGGTCCCACACCTCGTCGGCGATCTCCCACGTGCGCCCGCCGCCGACGGTGCCGGCGTTGTTCACCAGCAGGTGCACCGGCCCGAGCTCGCGCGTGATGCGTTCGGCCGCGGCCCGCACCGCGGCGATGTCGGAGACGTCGACGGCAAGGGCGAGCGCCACGCCGTCGAGCTCCGGCACGTCGCGGTCGATCGCCACGACCTGCGCGCCGTCACGCACGAGCCGGCGCACGAGGGCGGACCCGATGCCTCCGGCGGCCCCGGTGACCACGCAGGTCTTGCCGAACAAGATCTCCACGTCAGGCCATGACCTTGTAGTCGGTGCTCTCCGCCAGATCGGCCGCCTGCTCCATCATCTCGAGCACGATCGGGCCGAACGCCTGCAGCTTGATGTCGTCACCCGCGCGCTGGAAGCCCTGCTCGAGGACGACGGCGAGCTTCCACTTCGCGAGGATCACGTAGTAGTCGATGTCGTCGACCTGGCGGCCCGAGCGCGTCGCGTACTCCTGCAGCATCTGCGAGCGGCTGGGCTGGCCCTCCATGTTCACGTAGCCGCCGCTGGTGGCGTCCGGGTGCTCGGGCCAGCTGTTCACCACCCACGCGAGGTCGAGCTTCGGGTCGCCGACCGTGCCCATCTCCCAGTCGACGAGCGCCGCCAGCCGGGCGGGGGCGCCGTGCTCGTACATCACGTTGGCGAACTGGTAGTCGCCGTGCATGAGGCCGGGGATGAAGTCGATGGGCCGGTGCGCGCGCAGCCAGGCGGCGGTCTCCGCGAAGCCGGGGAGGTCGCGGCCCTTGATGCGCTCGAGGAACGCCGTCCAGCGGTCGACCTGCCGCTCGTGGAAGCCGTCGGGGCGGCCGAGGTCCTGCAGGCCCTTCGCCTGCCAGTCGACCTTGGACAGCCGGGCGATGCCGTCGATGAGCTGGATGCCGAGCCCGGCGCGCAGCGAGATGTCGGAGTGGAAGGGCTCCGGCCAGCGGCGTTCGCCGTCGACCGTCTCCAGGCCCATCGGTGACCAGCCGTCGACGAAGCCCATCAGGTAGAACGTGCGGCCGAGCACGCTCTTGTCGTCGCACAGCGCGATCGCCTCGGTGTGTGGCACGTCGGTGCCGTCGAGCGCGGCGATGATGCGCCACTCGCGCGTGATGCCGTCGTCGCGGCTCGCCGGCGCGCCCGGGGGAGGGATGCGCAGGACCGCGCGGAAGTCGCCGCGCTCGACGAGGTAGATCTCGTTCTGGCTGCCGCCGGAGATGTAGCGGGCGGTGGGCGTGCCGCTGCCGGGCAGGCCCACCGTGTCGAGCCAGGCGCCGAGCTTCGCGACGTCGATCGTGGGCTCGGGTTCGTCGCCCCACGGAGTGTCGACCATCAGGAGTTGCCCACCTCGTGCTCGAGCAGGTCCGCGAACTTCGCCTTCGCCGCCGCGACGAGCTTCGGCCGGTGACGTGTGGGCCACTCGTCGGGGCTCGCCTTGTGGTCACGCAGCACCTGCCGGGCGACGGTGACCTTGTGCACCTCGGTCGGTCCGTCGGCCATGCCCATCACCGCGGCGCCGAGCATCATCGACGCGAACGGCATCTCGTTGCTCATGCCGAGCGCGCCGTGCACCTGCATCGCGCGCTGGGTCACGTCGTGCAGGACGTCCGGCATGATGACCTTGATCGCGGCGATGTCCTTGCGCACCTTGCGGTAGTCCTTGTACTTGTCGATGCACCACGCGGTGTAGAGCACGTAGAGGCGGAACTGCATCAGCTGGGCGTAGGAGTCGGCGATGTAGCCCTGCACGAACTGCTTCTCGGCGAGCAGGCCGCCGCTGACGTTGCGGGACAGCGCGCGCTCGCAGAGCATGTCGAGCGCGCGGTTGGCCTGGCCGATGGTGCGCATCGCGTGGTGGATGCGGCCGCCGCCGAGGCGGGTCTGCGCGATCGCGAACGCCTGTCCGGGTCCGCCGAGCACGGCCGAGTCGGGGACGCGCACGTCCTCGTAGTGGATGAGCGCGTGCGTGCCGTGACCTTCGGGCTCGCCGCCGAGCCCGACGTTGCGCACGATGTTCACACCGGGGGTGTCGGTCGGGACGAGGAACATCGACATCCCCTGGTAGGCGCTCACGTCGGGGTCGGTGACGACCATGACGATGAGGAACTCCGCGGTCTTCGCGTTGGAGGAGAAGAACTTCCAGCCGTTGATGATCCACTCGTCGCCCTCCTTGACCGCGCGGGTCTGGAAGAGCGTGGGGTCGGCGCCGGCCTGCGGCTCGGTCATCGAGTAGCAGCTGAACATCTCGCCGTTGAGCAGCGGCTCGAGGTAGCGCTTCTTCTGCTCCTCGGTGCCGTAGTGGGCAATGATCTCCGCGTTCCCCGTGTCGGGCGCCTGCGTGCCGAACACGATCGGTGCCCACGACGAGCGACCGAGGATCTCGTTGAGCAGCGAGAGCTTCAGCTGGCCGTAGCCCTTGCCGCCGAGCTCGGGGCCGAGGTGCGGCGCCCAGAGGTCGTGGTCGCGCACCTGCTGCTTCAGCGGGTCGAGGATCTGCTTGAGCACGCCCGTCGCAGGGGTGTACTCCTGCCCGTGCCAGAGGGCGTCGATCGGCTCGATCTCCTCGCGCACGAACGCGTCGGCCCAGTCCAGCTTCTCCTGGAACTCGGGGTCGGTCTCGAAGTCCCACGCCATCGCTGCGTCCTCTTCTCGGGTGGACCTGCTCGGAACGAGGTTCCAAGTCGGCAGAATGCTATTCTTACACCATGCTCGCCGCTCGGTGCATCCGTCTCGGTCCCGTGCAGGACGTCGTGGTCGAGGACGTGCCCGATCCGGTGCCCGCGGCGGGCGAGGTCGTGGTCGCCGTCGGCGCCGCCGCGCCCAACTTCCCGGACGTGCTGCTGGCCCAAGGGCTCTACCAGGTGAAGCTCGAGCCGCCGTTCACCATGGGCTCGGAGTTCGCCGGTGAGGTCGTGGCCCTCGGGGAGGGCGTGACCGATGTGGCGGTGGGTGATCGGGTGCGGGCCTCGGCCATCGTCGGCGCGTTCGCGGAGAAGGCGGTCGCGCGGGCGCAGGCCTGCACCCCGATCGCCGACGGCGTGTCCTACGAGGCGGCGGCGGCCTACGGCGTCACCTACATGACCGCCTACCACGCGCTGCACAGCATCGGGCGGCTCGAGGCCGGCCAGTGGGTGGTCGTGCTCGGCGCCGCCGGCGGTGTGGGGCTGGCCGCCGTCGACCTCGCGCGCGTCGCCGGGGCGCACGTCGTCGCCGCCGCCTCGAGTCCCGCGAAGCTCGCGGCCTGCACGGAGATGGGCGCCGACGTCGTGGTCGACTACACCCGCGACGACCTCAAGGTCGCCATCAAGGAAGCGACCGGCGGAGGGGCCCACCTCGTCGTCGACCCGGTCGGCGGCGCATGGTCGGAGCAGGCGCTGCGCGCGCTGCGGCCGGGCGGCCGGCACGTCGTCGTCGGCTTCGCATCGGGCGAGATCCCGAAGATCCCGCTCAACCTGCTGCTGGTGAAGGGCGTCAGCGTGCTCGGCCTCGACCTGCGCTACGTCGGTGCGGAGGACATGGCGGCCGGCAACAAGGTCCTCGGCGAGCTCCTCGCCGAGGGTCGCATCCACCCCCACGTCGGCGCGCGCTACTCGCTGCTCGACGCTCGGGAAGCGCTGCTCGACGTCGCCGAACGTCGCGCGGTCGGCAAGGTCCTCGTCATCCCCGGCCTGGAGGCGTGACGTCGTGAGGTTCGCCGCGTCGCCCCCCACTGGTCCGTCGCGGGCGGAGCAGGCGGTCATGCGCTCGACCTCGGAGCTGGTCGCCGCCCGGGCCGAGCAGGCGCAGGCCCTGATGGACGCGGCCACGCGCGTGGTCGAGCGGCACGGCACCACGCGGCGGGCGACCGTCGCCGAGATCGTGCGCGAGGCGGGGCTGTCCAACCAGGCGTTCTACCGGCACTTCGCGAGCAAGGACGACCTGGTCGACGCGCTCATCGACTCCGGGCTGCGCCGGCTGGTCGGCTACCTCGCGCACGCGATGGAGAAGGCGAAGACGCCCGAGGACCAGGTCCGGGCGTGGATCCGCGGCGCGCTCTCGCAGTCGACCGACCAGAAGGTCGCCGCCGCCACGCGGGCGGTCGTGTGGAACCGCGAGTCACCGGTGGGTGGGGCGTCGGCCGCGCAGGCGCAGGCCGAGTCGCTCGCGTGGAACCTGCTGATCGAGCCGCTCGAGCAGCTGGGGCGCCCCGCGCCGACCAGCGACGCCTACCTCATCGGCAAGCTCGTCTTCGGTGTCGTGTCCGAGGCGCTGTGGGCGGACCCTCCACCGACCGCCGCCGAGGTGCGGCCGGTCGAGGACTTCTGCCTCGCCGCCGTCGGGGTGGCCGCGAAGCCCGCGCGCCGGGCCGCCCGCAAGTAGTCAGGCGCCCGGCCCGGACACCGGCCGCGTGGTGCGTCTGTGGCATCGGCCACTCGCCTGAAGGCCACGACGGTCGGGCGACGAAGCAGTCACCATGAGCGCCGGTTCGGTGTGCGCCGGCTGTGGCGCGGCGTCGCACGGGTCGTATCGGTGCGCGGAGTGCGTGCGGGCCGCGGTGGCCACCGAACCCACCGGCGCATCGGTCGCCGCACCCATCGCCCGGTCGCCTCGGACGAGCGCAACGACTCGAGAGTCGAAGGATCTCGACCCGATCACCCGGCTTCGCCTCGGCACCGCCATCTGACCCGGACCGCCCCCCGACCGGCACCACCCGGGCGTTCCCCATCCGCGCTTCCCGGTCGGCGGCTGTCGATCAAGGAGAACCGCAGTTGATCAAGGAGAACTGCGGGTCCGAATCGACGAACGACCCTCGGTTCTCCTTGGTCGACAGCAGAAGTCCTTGATCGACCATGGATGCACTCAGTTTGCTCTGACCACCCGAGAACGCCGGGTCGCGCGTCGCTCTGGTCGTCGAGGGTGTGCCGGGGCTGGTCGGTGGTGGTGTGGCCGGTGCGGCCGGGATCAGCTGCTCCGCACCGCCACGGGCATCGAGGTCACCCCGGGGACCATCGAGGTGTGCGCGCGCGTGACCTCGCCGCGCGGCTCGACCACGGGCAGCCGGCGGAGCAGGCCTTCGAACATCGCCCGCGCCTCGAGCCGGGCGAGGCTCGCGCCCAGGCAGAGGTGCTCGCCGTAGCCGAACGCGAGGTGCGGGTTCGGGTTGCGCGTCACGTCGAACTGCTCGGCGGTGTCGCCGAAGACCTCTTCGTCGCGGTTGGCCGAGCCGTACAGCATCACGACCACCTGGCCCGCGCGGATCTCGACGCCGCGGATCTCGGTGTCGGCGGTGGCGGTGCGGGCCATGTGCGTCACCGGCACGCACCAGCGCAGCATCTCCTCGACCGCCGACGGGATGAGCGACGGGTCGTCCTTGCACAGCGCGTGCTGCTCGGGGTGGTCGATGAGCGCCCGCATGCCGAGCGAGATGAGGTTGCGCGTGGTCTCGTTGCCGGCGACGAGCAACAGCCAGCACAGCATGTAGAGGTCGTTGTGCGTGAGCGACTTGCCGTCGAGCTCGGCGGTGGTGAGCTGCGAGATGAGGTCGTCGCGCGGGTTCGTGCGCCGCTCCTCGATGAGCGCCGAGAAGTATTCGTGCAGCTCGCCGAGCGCCCAGGCGTTGTCCTCGAAGCGCACGTTCGGGTCGCTGATCTCGATGACGGCGTCGGACCACTCGCGGAACTTCGGCCAGTCCGACTGCGGGGCACCGAGCAGCTCGAGGATCACCCGCGTCGGCAGCGGGGCGGCGAGGTGCTCGGCGAAGTCGATGGTCTCGTCCGTGGGGACGTCATCGAGGATCTCGTCGACCATCGCGTTGACCCACGGCTCGATGCCGGTGATCTGGCGGTGCGTGAACGCGCCGAGCACGAGCCGGCGGACGTGCCGGTGCGCCGGCGGGTCGGTGAAGATCATGCTGCCGGGCTGCACGGCCTTGAAGCCGGGCTCGGGGATCGTGATGCCCTTGCCCGAGATGAACAGCTCGGGGTTGACGGAGATGTGCCGGACGTCGGTGTAGCGCAGGATCGCCCAGAACTCGCGCTCCTCGTTCCAGTGCACGGGCTCCTCGCGCCGCAGCTGCGCGTAGGCCGGGAACGGGTCGCCGACGTGCCACTCGGGCGTGTGGATCGGGAATCGTGCGGACAAGCCGGAGCTCCTCTCGTCGGTCCGATGCTGTCAGGCGGCGCCGCGCGGGGTGGTCCCGGTGACGCCGTCCTCCCGCAGCGCCGCCCGCGCGCCGGCATCGAAGCCGAGCTCGGCGAGCACCTCGTCGGTGTGCTGGCCGAGCGTCGGGGCCGGTCGCTCGACCCACGGCTCCGTGCGTGACGCGAAGCGGAACGGGACCCCGAGCACCTCGTGCCGGCCGACGACCGGACCGTCGATCACCTCGAGGAACCTGCGCTCGCGCAGCGGGATCAGGTCGTAGACGCCGACGAACCCGGTGACGGGGGCCGCGGGCACCCCCGCGGCCACCAGCGCCTCCACCGTCGCCCCGAGGTCGCGCGCGGCCGTCAGCGCGTTCAGGAGCTCGTCGATGACGTCGTGGTGGGCACGGCGGCCCGCCGCCTCCGCGAACCGCGGATCACTGAGCTCGGAGGAGGCGAGGACGCCGGTGAGCGCGCTCCACTGCGCGTCGTCGACGACCGCGAGCGCGAGCCACTGCTCACGGCCGGCGCAGGCGTAGAGGCCCTGCGGGGCGGCGACGGGACCGCGGTTGCCGTCGCGGTGCAGCGACGTGCCGTACGCCGAGTGCTCGATCACCATCTCCGCGGCCGTGGCGAGCGCCGCCTCGAGCATCGTCACCTCGACGAACCTCCCCTCGCCGGAGCGCTCGCGCTCGTGCAAGGCCGCGAGCGTCGCCGTCACCGCGTGCATGCCGGCGAGCGGATCGCAGGCGCCGCGGGGGATGACCGGCAGCCCGTCGGGGTACCCGGACATCCAGGCCATGCCGCTGACCTGCTCCATCGTCTGCGCGAAGCCGGTGCGGTCGCGCCACGGCCCGTCGAGCCCGAACGCCGGCATGCGCACCATGACCGTGCGCGGGTTGCGCGCGTGCACGACGTCCCAGGTGATGCCGAACGCGTCGAGCACGCGCGGGGAGAAGTTCTCGATGACGACGTCGGAGGTCGCGATGAGGTCGAGCGCCGCGTCGCGCCCGCGCGGATCGCCGAGGTCGAGCGTGATGCCGCGCTTGTTCGCGTTGTTGTGCTGGAAGCCCGCGCTCCACTCGTACCAGCCCGGCTCGCCCGGTGGCTTGGCGGAGGAGAAGCGCATGCCGTCGGGGCGCTGCACCGACTCGACGTGGATCACGTCGGCGCCGAGCGCGGCGAGCATGCTGCTCGCCGAGGGGCCGGCCCAGAACGCGGTGAGGTCGGTGACGCGCAGTCCGGCCAGCGGCCGACTGACGGGAGCGTCGTGGTGGGCGATGGCGCGCGCACCCCACGCCGCCCCGGCGTGCTCGCCGAGCCGCGGGGCCGCGGTCACCGGTGGGCGGTCCACCCCGCTCACGCGGTAGGGCGGGCGCGGCTGCACGAAGCCGGCCGGGTTCGGCTCGTAGACACCGCGCACCACGAGGTGGTCGAACGTCGGGATCGTGTCCGGCTGCCCCACCGGCGCGACCGGGACGCGCAGCAGCGACGCTTCCTCGATCACCTGTGCGGTGGTGCGGGCGGTCGTCCACTCGTGCAGCAGCGCCGTGAACTCGGTGATGTGCCGCGAGCGCGCCATCGCGGTGGCGAAGCGCGGGTCGGCCGACAGCTCGGGGTGGCCGGCGAGAACCATGAGGTCGCCGAACTGCTGACCGGTGATGGTGCAGAGCCCGACGAGGCCGTCGGCGGTGGGTTCGATCGACGGGACCTCGACGCTGCGGGACGGGCCGGTGAACGTGCGGGCCGCCTCGAGCGCACCCGAGAGCGAGACGTGCAGCGCGCTGAACCCGCCGAGCGTCAGCGCCATGCACTCGAGCATCGAGACGTCGACGTGCTCGCCTCTGGGATCGGCACCCCCGGCGAACGTCGTCGCGAGCGCGGCGACGGCGGCGTACGTGCCGGTGATCCACTCACCGAGCCGTCCTCCCACGTGCAGTGGCGGCCGGTCGACCAGCCCGCGGCTGGCGGTCGACGCGCACAGCGCCTGCAGCGTGAACTCGGTCGCCGGCCGTCGCGCCCACGAGCCCGTGCGCCCGAAGGGCGTGATGGAGACGACGATCAGGCGGGGGTTCGCCGCGCGGGCCTGCGTGAGGTCGTCGTCGGCGAGCGAACCGTCCTCGACGAGGACGTCGGCGTCGACCAGCAGCGCGTGCACCGCAGCGTCGTCCAGGTCACCGACCACCGCGCGCTTGGTCGCGTTGAGGTAGCGGAACAGCGCGCCGTCGTCACCGGCGAGGTCACGGTGCGATGCCGACCAGCGGCGGAGCGGATCGCCCTCCGCCGTCTCGACCTTGATCACGTCGGCGCCCGCGTCGGCCATCAGCTTCGTCGCGTACGGTCCCGCGATCTCGCTGCTGAGGTCGAGGACCCGCAGCCCTCCGAGCAGGGTCATGCCGGGCGGAAGTAGGGGAGCACGGTGTCGTCGATCCGATGGAACAGCACCTCGACGCGCAACCCGACCGCGAGCAGCGAGTCGTCGCAGCCGACGATGTTGCTGATCATCCGGTAGCCCTCGTCGAGCGTCACGATGACCGGTGCGTAGACGGCGGTGAACGCCGGCGACAGGGGCCGGTGCGCGACCGTCCAGCTGTAGATCTCGCCCCGGCCGGCGCTCTGCTCCCACACCAGGTCGCGGCCCCGGCACGTGCGGCAGGCGAGCGCGGGGTCGAAGATCGCGGCGGCGCACGTCGTGCAGCGCTGGAACAGCAGCCGCCCCTCCTTGCAGCCGTCCCAGAACGGACGGGTCAGCGACGACGGCCGCGGCAACGGGATGCCGCTCGTCTGCGGCTCGAGCAGCGTCACGGCCGACCCGCGCCGAGCAGGATGACGTCGTTGAACAGCGCGCCGGCGCCGCCGTTCGACGCGAGCGCCACCTGGGCGCCGGTGATCTGCGTCGTCGCGCACGTGCCCTGCAGCTGCTGCACCGCGCGGATCACCCGCTGCAGCAGCTGCACCGATCCGCCGCCGTGGCTGAACGACATCAGCCCGCCGTCGGTGGTGATGGGCAGCGACCCGTCGGGACGGATCGCACCGCTGGTGACGAACGCGCCGCCCTCGCCGGGGCCGCAGAAGCCGAACGCCTCGAGCTGGCGGATGATCTCGAAGGAGAACGGGTCGTAGAGCTCGGCGACGTCGACGTCGGCCGGCCTCAGCCCGGCCATCGCGAACGCGCGCTGCGCGGCGCGCGCCCCGATCCGGCCGTTCTCGACGGCGTCCGGCGCCGGGCTCACGAGGTCCCACGCCGGTGGGTGCTGGTAGGACGGTCCCGCATGGTCGACGCCGCCGCCGAGCACGAACACCGGGGTGACGTCGAGGTCGCGGGCGCGTTCGACGGTCGTCAGCAGCAGCGCGCACCCGCCCTCACCCGTGAGTGAGCAGTCGAGCAGGTGGAACGGGTCGGCGATCATCCGCGAGGCGAGGACGTCGTCGGCCGTGTACGGGCCCTTGCCGTGGAAGATCGCCTCGGGGTTCACGTGACCGTTGTTGCGGATGACGGCCGCGCACTCCGCCATCTGCTCGGGCGTCGTGCCGTACATGTGCATGTGTCGGCGCGCGACCATCGCGAACTCGAGCGCGGTGAAGATGCCGAACGGCAGCACGAACTCGCCGGCGAAGTCGCGCGTCCACGGCGCGGTGGAGCTGCGGTCGGTGTAGGTGCCCGCACCGCCGCCCGCGATGAGGACGGTGCTGCAGAGGCCGGCCGCGATCGCGGCGGCGGCGTCGAGCACCTCGGGGATCCCGGCACTGCCGGCGTGGTTGGTCCAGGCCGGGCCGAGGCCGAGCGTGTAGATGAGGTCGGCGCTGTACTGGCCCGTGACACCGTCGATCGCGTCGGGGGAGATGCCGGCCGCGGCGATGACGCCGAGCGCGGCCTCGACCGTGATCGAGCGGGAGGTGTGCCCTTCGAGCACGGTCGCCTGGCGCGTGTTGTGCACGGCCGCGACGACGACGTCGCGGAAGGGGTGCCCGGCCATCGGGGGCAAGCCTGACACAGGCGTCAGGGTCGGGCCGGACCGGCTACCTCTCCTCGGCGCGGCGGCCGGCGACGAGGCTCGTCAGGAACCCGACGACGACCACGAGCGCGAACGCGAGCCAGAGCCACGGCGTGCGGTCGACGCGGTGCCCGGCCGCCACGGCGTTCGGGACCACGGTCGGGAAGACCGTCACGTGCGCCGTGGGCGCGGGAGCGCGCCGCGTCGCGACGACCGTGACGTCGGGGATCGACGGCGCGAGCGTGTGCGGCGCGACGGCGGCCACCGGCCGGCCGGACGCCTGCACGGCCGCGGGCGCCGGCTCCGACGGGACCGGCGACAGGCACGGCGAGGGGATCGGCGCGTACCCGGCGGGGGTGTCGGACACCGCTTCGACCGTGTAGGTCGACCACGCGGGGATCGCCGGGTCGATGTTCATCGTCCAGCTCTCGGTGGCTCCCGGGGCCTGGCCGTCGCCGTAGATGTCGTTCGTCGTGCCCGGCACGATGCCCACGACGTCTCCCGCCGCGTTGCGCAGCACGGCGGACAGCGCGATGGAGAAGATCGGGACCGACAGGTCGTTGCGGGCGGTGCCCGCGAGGTGCCCGAACGCCCCGCCGCTCTGGTGCGTCACGGTGGTGACGGTGACGGGGAAGCGGTGCGGCACGGTCGTCGGCGTGCCGTACGTGATGCCCGTGAAGCGCACCGCCGCGGGCGGGCGCGCGGGCTGGAACAGCGGTGCGTCGAACCCGCTGTCCTGCCCCGGCCCGATGAGCGGGCTCCACGTGAAGCGCTTGTCGCTGACGAGCGGGCGGCCGGCCGCGTCGAGGACCGTGTAGCCCACCGCGACCTCGGCGGCGGCACCGGTCCCGCGGTTGTCGACCGCGCCGACGACGTGCCAGTTGCCGTTGTGGTCGGGCCCCCAGAGGTGCAGCGGTCCGGACAGCGCGAGCTGCGGCGGCGCGGGTGGCCCGCACGCGGCCGCCCCCGCGGAGCCGCCGGGCACGAGCACGACGGCGGCGACCGCGCTGAGGGCTGCGAGCACGCCGATCACGGCCCGCCGGGCTGACACCATGTCAGGTCAAGTGTCCTGCGGGCGGTCGTCCGCGCCGCGGCGCAGCGCCGTGATCTGGGACACGTCTCACACCCCGCGTCTTACCCGGGCGGGGCCGCGGCCGCGCCTTCTAAGGTCGAGCCGTGGCTGAGCAGACGAGCGGGGACGCGTTTGCGGACGTGATCGCCGGCAACGAGGAGTACGCGAAGATCCGGGACTCCCGCGATCTCGAGGCCCGGGCCGCGAAGGGCCTGGCCGTCCTGACCTGCATGGACTCGCGCATCGAGCCGCTGCACATGCTCGGCCTCGATCGCGGTGACGCGAAGATCCTGCGCAACGCCGGCGCCCGCGTGACCGACGACGTGCTGCGCACCCTCGTGCTCGGCCGCTACCTGCTCGGGGTCGAGCGCGTGATGGTCGTGCAGCACACCCGCTGCCGCATGGCCGGGGGCACCGAGGATGACGTGCACGATGCGGTCTCGGCGGCCGGTGGTCCCGACACGCGTTCGCTCGCGTTCCTCACGTCGCCCGACCAAGAGGCGGCCGTGCTCGCCGACGTGCAGCGGGTGCGGTCCTACCCCTACCTGCCGGGCATCGCCGTCGGCGGCTTCATCTACGACCTCGACACCGGTCTGCTCCGCCCCGTCGTCTGACCCTCCCACGGGCTTCGCTACGGTGAGCCGTGCGACCTGACGCAGGTGTCAGGGAGACCGATGAGGAGTGGGCGTGGCGGAGCCGTTCGAGATGCGGATCGAGCTCGGTAAGGTGCGGGAGTTCGCGCGGGCGACCGGCTCCAGCAACCCCGAGTACCTGACGGGGGACACACCGCCCGCGCCGGTGACGTTCCCGATGGTGACCGCGTTCTGGTCCGGCCCGGAGAACTTCGAGTCGCCCGGCGACATCGACCTCGCCCGCGTGCTGCACGGCGGCCAGGAGTTCGTCTACCCCGACGGCCCGCCGGAGGCCGGCGCCGTCCTCACCGCGCAGATGCGGCTCGGCAACAAGAGCGAGAAGGAGGGCAAGCGCGGCGGCACGATGACCATCCAGGAGCTCGTC
This sequence comes from Mycobacteriales bacterium, assembly GCA_035545535.1. Lineage (GTDB taxonomy): Bacteria > Actinomycetota > Actinomycetes > Mycobacteriales > CAJCIY01 > DASZYF01. Next base: position 44,455 of record DASZYF010000086.1, read on the forward strand.
ACCGAGTTCACGGACCCGAGCGGCAAGCTCGTCGCGCAGTCGATCACCACCATGGTCGTCACGAGCAAGCCGACGGGAGCCTCCTGATGAGCGCCGGCTGGGACAGCCTCGAGGTCGGCGCGGAGAACGCGCCGCGCACCGACGCGCCGCTGACCATCACCGACTTCGTCCGCTACCAGGGCGCGTCCGGTGACATGAACCCGATCCACCACGACCCTGCGTTCGCGCAGATGGCCGGCTACCCCGGCCCGTTCGCGGTCGGCATGCTGCAGGCCGGCCGCATGGCCACCTACGTCACCGACTGGCTCGGCCCGCGCAACGTGCGCCGCTACGCGGTCCGCTTCAAGGAGCAGGCGTGGCCCGGCGACGTGCTCACCTACACCGGCAAGGTCGTCGGCCGTGACGAGGCGAAGCGCACCGTCGACGTCGAGCTCACCTGCACCCGTCAGACCGGCGGTGTCCACCTGACCGGCACTGCCACGTTCGTCGTCCCGTAACCAGCACAGGAGCTGACATGGAAGACGCCCTCGGCTACCAGGGCAAGCGCGTCGTCGTCGGCGGCGCCGCATCGGGCATGGGCGAGGCCACCGCGGCCGCGCTCGTCGAGCTCGGCGCGA
>DASZYF010000087.1:0-23080 GCA_035545535.1 Mycobacteriales bacterium
CGACTCGGCGATGGCGGCCTGGACCAGGCCTTGGTCGGCGAGCGGGCCGCCGAACGCGACGCGGCTCTTGGCCCGGCGGACCATGAGGTCCAGCGCTCGCTCGGCACCGCCGATGGCCCGCATGCAGTGGTGGATGCGGCCCGGGCCTAGGCGGGCCTGGGCGATGGCGAACCCACCGCCCTCCTCGCCGAGCAGGTTCGTCACCGGGACGCGCACGTCGGTGAACCGCATCTCGGCGTGACCGTGCTGGTCGCGGTGACCCATGACGGTGAGGTCGCGGACGATCTCGACACCGGGGGTGTCGGCCGGCACGAGCACCATCGACTGCTGGCGGTGGGGAGGCGCCGTCGGGTCGGTCTTGCCCATGAGGATGAAGATCGCGCAGCGCGGGTCCAGTGCGCCGCTGGTCCACCACTTCCGCCCGTTGATGACGTACTCGTCGCCGTCGCGAACGATCTGGGTCTCGATGTTCGTGGCGTCGCTCGACGCGACCTGGGGTTCGGTCATCGCGAACGCGGATCGGATCTCACCGGCGAGCAGCGGCTCCAACCACCGTCGCTTCTGCTCGTCGCTGCCGAACAGGTGCAGCGTCTCCATGTTCCCGGTGTCCGGCGCGGCGCAGTTCATCGCCTCCGGCATGATCTCCGGGCACCACCCCGACAGCTCGGCCAAGGGTGCGTAGTCGACGTTCGTGAGGCCGGACTCGGCCGGCAGGAAGGCGTTCCACAGCCCGAGCTCGCGGGCCCGGGCCTTGAGCTTCTCCACGACGACGGGCAGCGAACGGTCGCTCGCGGGCCGGGTCGCGATCGCCTCGTCGTACTCGGCCTCCGCGGGCAGGCACTCCTCGCGCAGGAACTGCTCCGCGACCCGGATCAGCTCGGCAGCGCGGGGCGATGGTTCGAAGTCCACGGGTTCCTCACTTCGTCGGGGGTGGGCCGGAGTCCCGGTGCAGGAGCGTGTCGCGGCGGGCGGCGACCGATGCGCCGTCGTAGCCGTCGCCGGCCGCGTGCACCACCGCCGCGTGCTCCCGCACGAAGGCGTCGGCCTCGTGGGCCTCCTCGTGCGCGCGGTAGGTGGCGAGGATGCGGTGCAGCGCGGCGCGGTCCGCCTTCGTCACGGCGGCGGCGAGCGCACGGCACCGGGGCAGCAGGTCCTCGTGCGCGACGACTTCGTTGACGAGTCCCCACGCAAGGGCGGTGTGCGCGTCCACGCGCTCTCCGGTGGCGCTCATCTGACGGGCCCGGGCGACGCCGACCCGTTGCGGAAGGCGGACCGTCAGCCCGCCGTCGGGGTGCACGCCGACCCGCGCGTGGGTGTCGGCGAACGTCGCGTGCTCCGACGCGATGAGCCAGTCGCACGCCAGCGCCAGCTCGAGGCCGCCGGTGAAGGTCGCGCCGTTGATGGCACCGATGACCGGCATCGGCACCGGCGCGAAGAGCTCGGTCGGGCGCGGTGGGCCGTGCAGCAGGCCGCCGGGCGCGATCGCATCGACGAGGTCGAGCCCGGCACAGAAGCTCGGGTCGGCACCGGTGAGGATGATGGCGTCGACGTCGGTGCGGGCGCCGAGCTCGGCCATCACGCGCGGAACCTCGACCGCCAGCACCCGATCGAGCGCGTTGCGCTTGTGCGGGCGGTTCAGGGTGACGGTGGCGATGCGGGCGCTCACATCGAGCAGCAACGAGGCGTCGTTCATGCGGGCCCGCGGACGGACGCGTCGATGAGCAGCACCGCCGGGCCGAGGGCGAGGCGAGTGGCGGCGAGCGAGCGCCGGTCGCGGCGGCGGCCCGGAGCAGCGACGGCGACCGAGACGCAGCGCTGGCGCGCGAAGGCCGTGAGCGCGCCCGACAGCCCCTCGGCGGTCGACCAGAGCGCCCACGGGACGTCCGCCTCCTGCGCGAGCACCGCCCGGACCTCTTCCAGGCGAAGGCTTTCCGCGGTGCAGGACGGCAGGACGGTCGACGCGCCGGACATGAGGGCGGCGGCGACGAACGCGTCGCGGACCGCGGTCCGGCGCTGCGCGCTCAGCACGACGTCGAGGTGGCTGTCGGTGCGTCCGCGCACGAGGCTCAGGGCGTCGCGCAACGGCGCCGATGGGCCGGCGACCTCGAGCAGGGCGAGCACCCCCCAGTGCGCTTGCTGTGGGGATGCGTTCGTCGTCGCGTGCGCCCGGAGCCGGATCGGCGTCATCCGGCGACCAGCACGGTCGACCGGTTCGTGCCGGCGTTGCCGTTGGTGATCACCGTCGTCCGCGCGCCCTCGACCTGTCGGGGTCCGGCGGTGCCGCGCAGCTGCTCGACCGACTCGTACACGGAGCCGAAGCCTTGGGTCGCCCGGCCTTCGGAGAGGTTGCCGCCGTGCGTGTTGACCGGGATCCGCCCGAAGATCCGCAGCCGCTGCTCGCTCTCGACCCAGGAGTCCCGGATCAGGCCGGCCCCCTCGCCCGGCCCGGTGAACAGCGCCTCGAGCCACAGCATCGAGAGCACGCTGAAGCCGTCGTAGGGGTAGGCGATGTCCACGTCGGTCGCCGCGATGTCGGTGCGGCTGAAGAGCTCCTTCGTGCCGGCCCGGGCGGCGATCTCGTCGACCTCGGGGTAGAGCAGCACGTCGCTGTTCCTCGGGAGGGAGCTGCCGAACGCCTCGATGAGGACCGGGCGGTGCGCCAGGTCGGCCGCGCGTTCAGCCGTCGTGATGACGACGGCCATCGCGCCGTCGATCGGGGCGTCGCAGTCGAGCAGGCAGAGCGGTTCGTCGATCATCGGGGCCGCGAGGTACTCCTCGATGGTCAGCGGCTTCCGGAACAGCGCACGGGGGTTGTCGACCGCACCGGTGCGGTTGTTGACCGCGATGCGACCGAAGTCCTCCCGGGTGCTGCCGTGCTTCTCCATGTGCTGCCGCATCACGCGCGAGACCCAGAGGATCGATCCGCCGTGCTCCGCGAGCGCGTGGCTGAGCGACGGGTCGAACTCGTGCGCGGGCGGCTGCCGCAGGGGATCGTTGCGGCCGACCTGCGAGGTGTCCGCCCAGCGGTACTTGCCGTGGTAGCAGATCGCGTAGTCGCACGCCCCCGCCTCGACGGCCATCGCGGCTGAGGAGATGGCGAGCAGCGACGGCGGCATGGCGGTGTCGCTCCACCGGACGTTGGGAAGCCCCAGGGCGTCGACGACGTAGGCCGGCGCGAGCGTCGGTGAGTCGGTGCTGAACACACCGATCACGCCGTCAATGGCCGTCTTCGGCACGCCGCTGTCGAGGACGGCGGCGCGCGCGGCGCGTGCGATGAGCGTCCCGGGGCCGACCCCGCTGTCGCGCGCGAACTCCGAGCACCCGATGCCGACGATCGCGGCTTGCCGCGCGGGGCTCACTGCGCGCGCTCGGCGGGCCGGAACTGCGGGACGTTGGCGTCGCCCCATGTGAGCGAGAGCGCCATGCCGGTGCGCACGTCGTCGCGCGCGCAGTCGACGATGGGGGCCAGCAGGCGGACACCTTCGGCGTCGTCGAGCGCGACCACGCCGGTGACGATCGGCTCGGTGGCGTCGGGAGCCGGTCGGGGGAACGAGAACGCGAGCAGGTGCCCGGTGCCGCCGGCGACGTCGGCGTGCACATCGTCGGACCAGCACTCCGGACAGATGCGACGCGGCGGATGCACCCAGGTCCCGCACGCCTGGCAGTGCGCGATGCGCAGCTCCCGCTGCTGCCAGCCCTGCCAGACCTCGGCGGTGTCGTGAGTGATCTTCGCCATGCGGAGCTCGATCCTGTCGGCGTCGACGGGTATTCTTCGACCGGAGAGTAGAACATATCCTGGAGAACGGCGAGAGGGTCACGATGGCGGGCGCCGCTAGCGTCGCCGCAGTGGAGACGGACGTGCCGGAGAGGCACCGCGCACTGAACGGCTTCAACCAGCACGTCGGGATGGAGCTCGTGCACCTCTCGGCCGACGAGGTGACGGTGCGGCTGCCGATCACGCCCGACCTGCTGCAGGTGCACGGGATCGTGCACGGCGGTGTGTGGTGCTCTCTCGTCGAGACGGCGGCGAGCATCGGCGCCGGGCTCTGGCTCGAGGCCCAGGGGGGCGGCGACACGGTCGGTGTCTCCAACACCACCGACTTCCTGCGCGCACTGCGCGAAGGCATCGTCACCGCCACCGCGACGCCGGTGCATCGCGGTCGCCTCCAGCAGCTGTGGGACGTCGAGGTGCGGGACGAGTCCGATCGGCCCATCGCGCGTGGGCGCGTGCGGCTGCAGAACCTCGAAGGCGCCGCCGTGCTCGGGCGTCCGGCGTCGTGATGGACGACGCGTTGCGCCCCGCGGCCGGGGGGCGAGCCGCCTGGTCGGACCTCACCGGGCACGTCGCCGTGGTGACGGGCGGCAACGGCGGGATCGGCCTCGGGATCGCCGCGGGGCTCGTCGATGCCGGCGCCGACGTGTGCATCTGGGGGACGAACGAGACCAAGACCGCGGCCGCGCTCGAGCGACTCGCGGGTGCCGCCGGGTCGGCCACAGCGATGACGGTCGACGTCTCCGACGAGCAGGCCGTCGTCGCCGCGATGGCCCGCGTCGTCGCCGACCACGGCCGGCTCGACTCCTGCTTCGCCAACGCGGGCATCGGCGGCATCACCCACCCGTTGCTCGACACGACGCTCGAGAGGTTCCACCACATCACTGCGGTCGATCTCGACGGTGCCTTCGTGACGATCCGCGAAGCCGCGCGCCACATGGTCGCGTTGGAGAACGGCGGCAGCATCGTCGCGACGTCGAGCGTGAGCGCCCGGTTCGGCGCCCCGCGCAACTACGCATACGCGGCCGCCAAGGAAGGCCTGCTCGCGATCGTCAAGGGGGTCGCGGTCGAGATGGCCCGGCACGGCATCCGCGCCAACGCGCTGCTGCCCGGCTGGACGTCGAGCGACATGACCGAGCGGGAGGCGTTCGCCGACGCGCGCTTCGTCGCCGCGACGATGCCGCGGATGCCGGTGCGGCGCTGGGGTGAGCCGGCGGACTTCGGCGCGATCGCGGTCTACCTCGCATCGCCGGCGTCGGCGTTCCACACCGGTGACGGGATCCTCATCGACGGCGGCTACGCCGCGTTCTGAGCGTGCGCCTACGTCCATCCTTCGGTGGCGCCGCGCATCATCGTGAAGGGTCCGACCGGCCAGCGGAAGCAGTCGACCATGAGCCGGTCGACGTCTTCGGGCGTGCTGACGCCATCGCGGACGACCGCCTCGGCCTCGGCGATGGCCGCGAAGTAGATGCGGTTGGCCACGTACCCCCACGCATTGGGCTGATCCCGCACCACGATGGGGTTCTTGCCCAGCGCGCGGGCCAACGCGGTCACGGTGTCGACGGTTGCGGGGGCCGTCTGCGGCCCGACGACGACCTCGGCGAACGGCATCACCTGCGCCGGTGACGACCAGTGCCACCCGACGACCTGCTCGGGACGGTCGGTGGCCGCGGCGAGGGCGCCGACCGGGAAGCCGCTCGAGTTCGTCGCCAGCACGGCGCCCGCCCGGGCAACCCGGTCTAGGTCGCGGAACACCCGGACCTTGAGCGGCAGGTCCTCGGGCACCGCCTCGATGACCAGGTCCGCCACCGCCAGCGCGGCGAGCTCGTCATGCCACGCGATGCGTTCGCGCACGGCGTCGACCTCGTCGGCCGCCAGCTTGCCGCGCCGCGCGGCGCTCGCCAGCCCGAAGCGGCCGTCGACGAGCTCGCGAGCGGCCCGCTCCAGCGCGGCTGCGCTGGAGTCGACGCACACGACCTCGCACCCGCCGACGGCGGCGCACTGCGCGATGCCCGACCCCATCACGCCGGCACCGAGCACGCCGACCTTCATGCAGCGGCCGCGGCGAGGACCGGGGTCACCAGCGCGTCGAGCGCGGTGAGTGCCTCGGTGTCCGCGGGTCCGCCCCACGCGGGCGGCCAGGCCGTGCGGTCGGCGAGGATCCACAGCTCCTTCGACCCCGCCGGCCCGGGGCGCGAGGCGGCGTGCTCGCTCCCGCTCTGCTGCAGGCGGAACCCGAGCCGGCCGACGGCCCGGTCCCCGACGTCCGCCGATCCCTCGACCTGCAGGCGGATGAGGTCGGTCGCCAGCCGGAAGGCCGGGAAGGCGGCGCCCCCGGAGGGACGGTCGAAGCCGAGCACCAGCGGTCCCGTCCGCGGGTCGCCGAGCGCGATCACCGCGACCCGCGTCCCGTCCGGGAGCGGTGGCCAGGTCGAGGTGTCGGTGAAGCCGGCATCGAAGTGGCCGGTGCGCAGGGTGGCACCGAAGCCGTTGGTGATGGCGTGCGGCACGATGGCGTCGCGGTCGTGCATGGCGACGCCCTCGAGGCTGACGTCATCGGCCAGGGCCGCGTCGGCGAGGCGTTGCGCGGACACGTCCGTGAGGTAGGGCTTGAGACCGCGACGGTCCGCCATCAGCAGGAGCTGGTTGGTGCCGACGTCGTCGGACCAGTGCTCTGGGCCGTAGAAGGTGTCGGCGCTCTGCAGCCGGAACTCGCCGTGGGCGTACGTCGCACCGGCCACCCGGATCGGCTCGCCCAGCGCCATGCGGAAGCTGTCGCTCTTGTGCAGGTGCACGGGTGCCTTGCGCGGGAACTCGCGCGCCCGGATGTACATCGCCACCACCGGACCGGACACGTCGTCGCCCATGCGCACCACCGCGCCCGGCAGCAGACCGTCGTCGGGGAGCGGCTGGCGGACGTCGCGGATGACGCCGTCGACATGTCCGTCGTCGGTCCACGTCGCTGGTTCGAGCAGCGTGATCATCGTGGCCCTCTCCGGCCGGTGGCGCATGGTTCTTTCGACCCGTCGGTTGACAATAATACTCCTGCGCTCCTACCGTCGAGCACCGAACAGGGAGGCGGTGGCCCGATGGAGCGTGAGCTCGTCGCCGGTCGATGCACCGCATGCGGGCAGGAGCGTCTGGAGCGGTACCCGGTGCTGTCCGAGGGCGGGTGGTTCCTGGTGGTGAAGTGCCAGGCCTGCCTCGCTTCGGAGCGGCGCGACCGCTGGAACCGGCTCGGCCACGTGGTGCGCATGGAGGACCTGCTGTGACCGTGGAGATGGTCGGGGTCGATGTCGGCGGGACGTTCACCGACGTCGTCGGCGTCGCCGCCGGACGGATCGTCGTCGCGAAGGTTCCGACCGACGTCCACGCGAGCGACGTGTCGGTGCTCGCCGGCGCCGAGGAGCTCGGCGTCGATCACGCCGCGGTCTTCAACCTCGCGAGCACCGCCGGCCTGAACGCGATCATCACGCGCCGCATCCCCAAGGTGGCCTTCCTCACGACCACGGGGCACCGGGACATGCTCGACCGTGGCCGGCTCGGCCGCCCCCTCGAGGCCCTGACCGACATGACGTGGCGCCGGGGGATCAGCGACACGGCTCGCCCGCTCGTCCCCCGCTACCTCCGCCGGGGCATCGACGAGCGGCTGACCGCCACGGGCGACGTGCTCATCCCGCTCGACGAGGACCAGGCCCGCTCCGAGCTCGCGGTGCTCGCGCGTTGCGACGTCGAGGCGGTCGCGATCTGCCTCATGAACGCCTACGTCGACGGACGTCATGAGCGCCGGCTCCGCGAGCTCGTGCAGGAGGTGCTCGGACCGGACATCGTCTGCTCGATCTCGAGCGAGGTCTCGCCGCTGGCGAAGGAGTACGTGCGCGCGTCGACCACCATCGTCGACGTCATCATGAAGCAGAAGTACGGGGACTACACCAAGCGCCTGATCACCGGCCTCACGAAGCTGGGCTTCGAGGGCGAGCTCAGCTACGCGGACTGCTCGGCGCGCCTGCTGCCGGCCCACTACGCGATGGAGCGCCCCTACCGCCTCGTCGTCGGGGGACCGGCGGCGGGCACCGTCAGCTCGGCCCACCTCGGCAGCTTCATCGGCGACGACAACCTGCTGTGCGCCGACGTGGGCGGGACGTCGTGCGACATCAGCGTCGTGATCGACGGCAAGCCGTGGGTCAACACGACGTTCGAGCTCGAGCACGACCTCGTGGTCAACGCGCTCTCGACCGACATCGTCACGCTCGGCGCCGGCGGCGGATCGGTCGTGTGGGTGAACCCCGTCGGCGAGATCCGGGTGGGCCCGGACTCCGCCGGTGCGCAGCCCGGCCCGGCCTGCTACGGCCAGGGCGGGGTGCGCCCGACGCTCACCGACGCCGCTCTGCTGATGGGCGTGCTCGACGGCAGCCGGTTCCTCGACGGGCGCATGCCTCTGCAGGACGCACTGGCGGAGCAGGCGTTCGCGGCGCTGGACGCCGACCTCACGCTCACCCAGCGGGTCGACTACGCGTGGCGCATGGGTCTCAACAACGTGGCCGAGGGGATCCTCAACATCGCCATCCGACGCGGCATCGACGTCCGCGACTTCAGCCTCGTGGCGTTCGGCGCGGCCGGTCCCATGCTGCTCCCCGGCCTGCTCGACCTGCTGCCGCTGCGGCGCGTCGTCGTGCCGCCCCACCCGGGGCTGTTCAGCGCGCTCGGGCTGGTCAGCTCCGACCTCGTGTACTCCGACGACCGCAGCGCCTACACGATCCTCTCGCCGGAGACGGCGCCGGACATCGAGGCGATGTACGCGGCGATGGAGGCGGGCCTGCTCGAGCGGGCCGGCGCCGACGCGGACCAGGTCACGTTCATCCGCACGTTCGACGGACGTCTCGCCGGCCAGAGCTGGGAGACCCCGTTCGTCGAGGTGCCGCCCGGACCTCTGACCGCGGACACGATCGACGCGCTGATCGCCGCGTTCCACGCGGCCTACGCGCTGCGCAACGGCAACACGTTCCCCATGATCCCGGTCCAGGGCGTGACCTTCCGCGTCCAGCTGGTCGTCCCCACGGCCAAGGTGAGCTACGAGGCGGTGCCCGCGCGGGACGCCGCGCCGCTGACGCCGACGCGCACGCTCACGCTGCGGCACGTCGCCGGTGGCGACGTCGAGGCGCTCGAGTACGACCGCGCGCAGCTGCGCCACGGGGACGTCCTGCGCGGACCGACCATCGTGCGGGAGCCGATGTCGACCACGTACGTGCCGGCCGGCCGCACCCTGACGGTCGGCGCCATCGGCGAGCTGACCATCGAGTAGGAGTCGCACCCATGACCGTCATCGACGGCGGCCGTCCCGCGTCGGCGGGCGACGCGCCCACGCGGCTGCGCGAGCTCAGCGACGAGGAGTTCCGCGCGGCCTACGACTGCGACCGCTTCACCGCCGCGGTCCTCGCGAGCCGCTTCCGCTACATCATCGAGCACGTCTGCAACCGCTTCATCGAGCACGCGTTCTCGCCGGTCATCCGGGAGTCGACCGACATGTCGGCCACCATCACCGGTCCGCCGGAGGTCGGGCACGCGATGCCCGCGGTCAGCCAGACGCTGCCGATGTTCTACGGCTCGATGCCGGAGGCGGTGCGCATCGCGCTCGAGGAGCACGGCATCGAGGACCTCGTGCCGGGTGACCTCATCATGGTCAACGACCCGTACCGCGTGGGCACGCACCTGAACGACGTCTGCTTCATCCGCCCGGCGTTCCACGACGGCCGGCTCGTCGGCGCGGTGACGATCCGCGCCCACATGATCGACATGGGCGGCATCGCGGTCGGCGGCTTCGAGGTGACCAAGCAGGACCTCTACCAGGACGGCCTGGTCTTCCCGCCGACCCTGCTGTTCCACGCGGGCAAGCCGGTGCGGTCGACCTTCAACCTCTTGCTCGACAACACCCGGTTCGGGCCGGTGATCATCCCGGACATCCAGACCATCAACTCGTCGCTGGCGCTCGGTGAGCAGCTGATCGGCGAGACGATCGAGAAGTACGGCTACGCCGCCTACCTCGGCGGCATCCGCTACGCGTGCGACAGCTCGGCGGAGACGATGCGCGCGGCGATCGAGCGGCTGCCCGACGGCGTCTACGAGTCGGAGGAGTGGCTCGACAGCGACGGCATGCGTGAGGACTCCGAGTCCGTGGTCCGGCTGCGCATCAACAAGCGTGGGTCGCGCATCGAGTTCGACCTCACCGGCACGTCGCCGGCGAACAGCTCGGCCATCAACTGCTCGTGGGCCGACTCCAAGACCGCCGTCGCCGTCGCGCTGAAGTACCTGCTCGACCCGCGCACCCCGTTCACGTCGGGCTCGATGCGGGACGTCGACGTCGTGCTGCCTCCGGGTTCGATGATCAACCCCGAGCCGCCGCACACGTGCCAGTGGTACTGGGAGCCGGCCATGGCGATCATCTACGCCACCTTCCAGGCGCTCAACCCGCTGCTCGGCGACGACGCGATCGCGCCCGACTCCTGGGGAGGCACGATCCACTACGCCTACGGCGCGCTGCCGGACGGCTCACCGTGGATGAGCACCGCGCTGAACAACGTGACCGCCCAGGGCCCGTGGGGTGCGACGCAGCAGGCCGACGGCGACTCCACGCAGCTGCAGATCATCATCAACATGGTGGACGGCGGCTGCGAGCCCGCCGAGGCCGACACTCCCGTCGTGATCCTGCGCCACGACCACGTGCCGGACACCGCTGGTCCCGGGCGGCGTCGCAGCGGAGCGGCCAGCGTCGCCGACAGCCTCTGGCTGCTCGACGGCGAGCACCGGGTGTCGTCGTTCCACCTGCGCCGCCCGCCCGGCGGCGGTGGCGTCAACGGCGGCGGCGACGGCATCTTGTCGGCGGCCTGGCTCTGGGACACCAGCACCGGGGTGGCGGGCGACGGCCCCACCTACCTCCCGCTCGACCTGAACGACCCGATGTACGCCGAGGCGAAGCCGCTGATGGGGGTGCTCGACGCGGCGAACGAGATCGATCCCGCGGGCCACTACCACCTGCTGCCCGGCGCCATCCCGGCACCGGCCGGCAGCATCCTGCGCTTCGTCAGCAACGGGGCGGGGGGGTGGGGCGACCCGCTCGAGCGCGAGCCCGAGATGGTGCTCGCCGACGTCCGCGACGAGTACGTGACCGTCGCAGGCGCGGCGCGCGACTACGGCGTCGTGGTGGTCGGCGACCCCGCTCGCGACCCCGAGGGCGTGCGCGTGGACGATGATGCGACGATGCGGCTGCGGGCGGAGCGGCGGGCAGCGCGCGGAGGCGCCTAGACATGCACCAGACCACCGGGACCACGGGCGGCGACGTGAGCACGGTCGCCGACGTCATCCGGCTGCACGGGCAGCGACGCCCCGACCGGCCGGCCATCACCTGCGACGACCGCACCGTCACGTTCGGTGCGCTGGACACCCGCTCGAGCCAGCTCGCGCAGGCGCTGGCCGCGGAGGGTGTGGGCGAGGCCGATCGCGTCGCGTTCCTCGACACCAGCTCGATCGAGTTCTTCGAGGTGCTGTTCGGCACCGCGAAGCTCGGGGCCGTGCTGGTCGCGATCAGCTGGCGCCTGGCGCCGCCCGAGATGGCCGAGATCGTCAACGACGCGCACGCGACCGTCGTCATCGTGAGCGCCGCGTTCGCGGACGCCATCGCGTCGATCGAGGCGGCGATGCCCCACGTCAAGAAGGTCGTCGTCATCGGTGCGCACGACCGGCACGAGTCCTACGACGCGTGGCTGGCCGGCGCTCCCGCCGTCGACCCTGGTCGTCAGGGCGCTCCGCAGTCGGTGGTGCTCCAGCTCTACACGTCCGGGACCACGGGTCAGCCCAAGGGCGTGATGCTCACCGAGGCCAACCTCATGACGTTGTCCAACGGCGCGCACACGCTCGCGCTCACCGACGACAGCATCAACCTGGCTCCGATGCCGTTGTTCCACATCGGTGGGAGCGGCTACGCACTGGTCGGGCTGCAGGCCGGGTGCCACACCCTCCTGGTCCGGCAGATCGACCCCGGCGCGATGCTGGACCTCATCGTCGAGCGCGGGGTGACCAACACCTTCGTCGTGCCGGCGGTCCTCCAGATCATGCTCGCGGTGCCGGGTGTCGCCGAGCGCGACTTCAGTGCCCTCCGCACGATCTCCTACGGCGCCTCGCCGATCTCGGTCGACGTGCTGACCCGCTCGATCGCGACGTTCGGGTGTGACTTCGTGCAGGTCTACGGGCTCACCGAGACCACCGGGACGGTCACGCTGCTCGACCCGGACGACCACCGCCGCGCCGTGGTGGGGGAGCACCCGGAGCGCCTGCGGTCGGCGGGCCGGCCCCTGCCGGGTGTCGAGGTGCGCATCGTCGACGTGGACACCGGCGCGGACGTCGCCACGGGGGCGGTCGGCGAGATCTGGGTGCGTTCCGCCCAGGTCACGCCCGGCTACTGGCGCAAGCCCGAGGAGACGGCCGCGGCGCTGCCCGGCGAGGGGTGGTTCCGCACCGGGGACGCGGGCTACGTGGACGCCGAGGGCTACCTCTACGTGCACGACCGGGTCAAGGACATGATCATCAGCGGGGCGGAGAACGTCTACCCGGCACAGGTCGAGAACGTCCTGATGGACCACCCGGACATCGCCGACGTGGCCGTGATCGGGGTGCCGAGCGAGCGGTGGGGCGAGACGGTCAAGGCCATCGTCGTCGTGGCGCCCGGCACCGCACCGGCCGCCGAGGAGATCATCGCCTTCTGCCGCGAGCGGCTCGCCCACTACAAGTGCCCCACGTCCGTGGCCTTCGCCGACGCGCTCCCGCGCAACCCGTCGGGCAAGATCCTCAAGAGGGAGCTGCGCGCCGTCCACGCCGCGGGCTGACCCCGCGAGACCGTGGACCGACACCCGAGCTGGGAGGGACACCCGTGAGCACGGCGCCCGCCGACCCGCCGCGCAAGCGCGGCCGGCCGCGACACATCGAGCCCAGCCAGGAGTACCGGGCGCGGCTCGAGGACATCGTCAGCGTGGCCGCCGTCGTGTTCCGGACGAACGGCTACGAGGCGGGTTCGCTCGACGACGTCGCGGCGGCGCTCGGGCTGCGCAAGGCCAGCCTCTACTACTACGTGAAGAAGAAGAGCGACCTCCTCCGCCTGGTGTTCGACCGGGCGATCACGGTGGCGCTCACCGAGGTCGAGACCCTCGCGCACATCACCGATCCCCGGGAGCGGCTCGCGGCGCTGATCCGTCACCAGGCCCTGCTCGTGGTGCGCGACCCGTCGCTGTTCGCGGTCTTCTTCGACCAGCGCGCCGGTCTGGAGAAGGCCGACCTCGCCGACATCGGCCGCAAGGAGCGGCGCTACCTGCGCCAGTTCGTCCTCGCGGTGGAGGCCGCCATCGACGCGAAGGTCATCCCGCCGGGCGATCCGCGCATGATCGCGAACTCGATCATCGGTCTGACGAGCTGGTCGTACAAGTGGTTCGACCCGCGCCGCGACTCGCCCGAGGCCTTCGCCGACACCTGCTGCGCGCTCGTCATCCGCTGACCGGTCCGTCCGGACCAGCCCTTCCTGGCCCCTCGGGGTGAGGCGACCGATCGCTCGATGATTTATTCGACTGACTGGTTGACAGAAGTTGCGCCGCGACCGTACGGTCCTCCTGCCTGACCTGCTGGCGGAACAGGAGCCCGGATCGCAATGTCGCGCATCCCCACGGTCACGCCCCGCGCGGGCGTGCTGGCGGTCCTCGTCGCTGCGGGGCTCGCGGTCCTGCTGATCAAGCCCGACTTCCGCGACAGCTTCTTCTCCGGCGGGGGCTTCGCGCTCGGCGCGCTGGTGGCCGCGATCGCGCTCGGGCTCGTCGTCACCTACCGCGGCTCGGGGGTCGTCAACCTCGCCAACGGCGCGGTCGCGATGTACGCGGCGTACGTCTACGCGGACCTGCGCACCCGCGGTGACCTCTTCGTGCCGCCGCTCCCGAACCCCCTCGCGCCGATCGAGGGCATCGTGCACGGCATCCAGGGCAACCGCTCGTTCTCGCTGCCCCACTGGCCGACCTCGCTCGACCTCGGTGGGCCGATGAGCTTCTGGCCGGCGCTCGGCCTCTCGCTCGTGTTCTGCGTGCTGTTCGGCCTGCTCCTGCACCTGCTGGTGTTCCGGCCGCTGCGCACCGCGCCGGTGCTCGCCAAGGTCGTCGCCTCGGTCGGCGTCCTGCTCCTGCTGCAGGCGATCGTCATCCGTCGCTTCTCCACGAACCCCCAGGTCGTGCGACCGATCCCGTTCGTCAGCAAGAAGCGCGTCGACCTGGGCCTGTTCACGCTCACGCAGGAGCAGCTGTTCGTGGTCGTGCTCGTGCTCGTGCTGACCGCCGGGCTGTGGCTGTTGTTCCAACGCACCCGCTTCGGCCTCGCCGTGCGCGCCGCCGCGGAGAACGAGAAGGGGGCGACCGTCCTCGGGTTCTCCCCGGATCGGCTGGCCGCCGCCACGTGGGTCCTGTCGACCACCGTCACCGGCCTGCTCGGGATCTTCGTCGCGTCGGTCAACTCGAGCCTCGACCCGAACGTCATGCCCGCGCTGATCATCCCGGCGGTCACGGCGGCGCTCGTCGGCAGCTTCAGCTCGTTCGGCTGGACGACGTTCGCCGCGTTCCTGCTCGGCATGCAGGTCTCCTTCGTCGCCTACCTCGGCGTGAACGAGAGCTGGTTCCCGCAGACGGGCGGCCTTCCGCTGCCCGGCGTGGACAAGCTGGTGCCGCTCGTCGTGATCGTCGCGGTCCTGGCGCTGCGAGGGAAGTCGCTGCCCACCCGCGGCGCGCTGAGCGTCGGTCGGCTGCCGTTCTCGCCGACGCCGCGGGCCTGGTCGTTGCGCTGGGCGGGACCCGTGCTCGCGATCGCCGCGGCGTTCGCCGGTGTCTTCCTGCTCTCGCCCGCCTACCGGGACGGGCTCACCAACACGTTGACCGGGGTCATCATCTGCCTGTCGATCGTGGTGCTGACCGGGTTCGTCGGGCAGATCTCGCTGGCCCAGATGGCGTTCGCCGGTCTGTCGGCCTTCACCGTCGCCAGCCTGTCGAGCCACCACGGGTGGCCCTTCCCGCTGCCGATCCTCGCGGGCGCGTTGGTAGCAGTCGTCGCGGGCGTGCTCGTCGCGTTGCCGGCGCTGCGGGTGCGTGGCGTCAACCTCGCCATCGCGACGCTCGCGTTCGGCGTGGTCGTCGACAACATGGTGTTCGCCAACTCGGCCGTCAACGGCGGCTTCGACGGTGCGACGGCGAAGCCGCCGAAGCTGATCGACACCAACAGCCAGGCGGTGCACAAGGTCCTCGGCATCAAGATCGGCGACGGGACGCAGCCGAACCCGCTCACGCTGGTCTTCTGCCTGCTGGTCGTCGTCGTCCTCTGCTACGTCGTCGCGAACCTGCGCCGCTCGCTCACCGGTCGGCAGATGCTGGCGACGCGCGCGAACGAGCGCGCCGCCGCGGCCGCGGGCGTGAACGTCGCGGCCACCAAGGTCCTCGCGTTCGGCCTCTCCGCGTTCATCGCGGGGATCGGTGGCGCGGTCATCGCCTACCGCTCCGGCAACGTCACGCCCGACAAGTTCACCTACGACAAGTCACTCGTGTTCTTCGCCTTCGCCTACCTCGGCGGGATCACGAGCGTCTCGGGCGCGCTCGTCGGCGGCCTGCTCGTGAGCGGGGGGCTCGGGTTCACGTTCCTCAACGACCAGATCGGGTTGCCGAACGAGTTCGTCCTGCTGCTGGGCGGCGTCGGTCTCATCCTCACGGCCGTCGCGAACCCCGAGGGCGTCGCCGGCAAGGTCCGCTCCGACGTCCTCGCGTTCCGGCGCCGCCTGCAGGCGCGGCGGGACTCGGGCGTGCAGCCGGGGGCGCCGCCTCCGGACGGCCACGACGAGGTCGTCGTGCCGGCATCCGCGCTGCCGAGCGGCGCATCTTCGGTCGCGATGGTGCAGCCGTGACCGCGCCGGCCGTCGGGACGGAGCTGCTGAGCACGCGGGGGATGTCGGTCGTCTTCGGCGGTCTCCGCGCGGTCGACGACCTCGACATCCGCGTCGAAGCCGGTCAGCTGGTGGGTCTGATCGGTCCCAACGGCGCCGGCAAGACGACCTTCATCGACGGGATCTCGGGCTTCGTCCCCACGCAGGGGGAGATCTCCTTCGCGGGTCGTCGCATCGAGCGCGCGCCCGCCCACAAGCGCGCGCGGCTCGGTCTCGGCCGGACCTGGCAGTCGCTCGAGCTCTTCGAGGACCTCACGGTCCGCGAGAACCTGCTCGTGGCCGCCCAGCGGCAGACGGCGAAGGGGTTCCTGCTCGACCTGGTGCACCCCGATCGCCGTTCGGCCGCCGTCGACGCCGACGTCGACTGGGCGCTCGACGTGCTCGGGATCACCGACCTCGCGGGTCGGATGCCGACCGAGATCAGCCAGGGGCAGCGCAAGCTCGTCAGCGTCGGCCGGACGCTCGCGGCCCGGCCCCGGCTCATCTGCATGGACGAGCCCGCGGCCGGCCTCGACACGAGCGAGTCACAGGAGTTCGGCCGCCGGCTGCGTCGCATCATCGATCACGGCATCTCGATCCTGCTCGTCGACCACGACATGGGTCTCGTGCTCAACGTCTGCGACCACCTCTACGTCATCGAGTTCGGCGCGAAGATCGCCGAGGGCGCACCGGCGGTGGTGACCGCGCACGAGAAGGTGAAGGCGGCCTACCTCGGCGAGCGGGCGCTCGCATGACCGCGCTGCTCGAGATCGACGGCCTGCACACCGGCTACGCGGGCGTCGCGATGGTCCGCGACCTGCACCTCACCGTCGAGCCCGGCGAGATCGTGGCGCTGCTCGGTCCGAACGGTGCGGGCAAGACCACGACCCTGCTCGCGACGTCCGGTCTCAACCCGGTCATGCAGGGTGACCTGCGGGTGTTCGGCCGCTCGGTCAAGGGCCGCGCAGCGCACCTCACCGCCCGCGACGGGCTGGCGCACGTCCTGGAAGACCGGTCGTTGTTCTTCCAGCTGACCGTCGCCGAGAACCTCAAGCTCGCCGCGGCCCGGAGCAAGGGTGACGTCGCGCAGGCGCTGTCCTACTTCCCGGCCCTCGAACCGCTGCTCGGCCGCAAGGCGGGTCTGCTCTCCGGAGGCGAGCAGCAGATGCTCGCGATGGGACGGGCCCTGACGTCGCGCCCCAAGCTGCTGATGGTCGACGAGATGAGCCTCGGTCTCGCCCCGATCATCGTCGAGCGGCTGCTGCCGGTCCTGCGCCGGATCGTCGACGAGACCGGTGCGGGCGTGCTGCTCGTCGAGCAGCACGTGCACCTCGCGCTCGAGGTCGCTGACCGCGCCTACGTCCTCAGCCACGGCAACGTCGTGGCCAGCGGCGCTGCTGCCGACCTCGCGCAGCAGCGTGGGCTGCTCGAGTCGAGCTACCTCGGCGGGGCGGCGCTCGAGCCCCCGGTCCCCGCACCCCGCACCGGAACGCGCACACGAAAGGCATGACGTTGTCATCCGAAGCCTGGATCGTCGATGGGCTGCGCTCTCCGCGCGGCAAGGGCCGGCCCACCGGCGGGCTCCACCACATCCACCCGCAGGAGCTGCTGGGACAGGTCCTCTCGGCCGTGCGTGACCGGGTCGGCTTCGCCGAACCCGACGTCGACGACGTCGTGATCGGCAACGGGAGCTTCCTCGGCGACCACGCCAACGACATCGCGCGCCTCGCGGTGCTCGCGGCCGGCTGGGCGATCGACGTGCCGGGCGTCACGCTGCACCGCTGGTGCGGGTCGGGCCAGCAGGCCGTGACGTTCGCCGCGATGGGCGTCGCGGCCGGGCACCAGCGCCTGGTGCTCGCGGGTGGCGTCGACATGATGTCGCGCTGGCCGGCGGAGACCGGCCCCCTCGACTTCGCCTCCGGCAACCGACCGTTGCAGGAGCGCTACCCCATGGTGCCCCAGGGCATCTCGGCTGATCTCATCGCGACGCTCGAAGGCTTCAGCCGTGACGACGTCGACGACTTCGCGTTGCGCAGCCAGCAGCTCGCCGCCGCGGCGATCGAGGAGGGTCGGTTCGCGCGCAGCATCGTGCCGATCACGAACCCGGACGGGTCGGTCGCCCTCGACCACGACGAGCACCCGCGCCCCTCCACCACCAAGGAAGCGTTGGCGAAGCTCGAGCCTGCGTTCGCGAAGCTCGGCACGGTGGTGCACCACGAGCACGGCTACGACCGGTCGTTCGAGGACATGTGCCGCGAGGTGTACCCCACGATCGACGCGCTCGACTTCGTCCACCACGCGGGCAACTCGTCGGGCGTCGTCGACGGCGCGGCCATCGTGGCGGTCGCGGCGCCCGACTACGCCAAGGCCCACGGGCTGCACCCGCGGGCGCGGGTCGTCATGAGCGCCGTCGCCGGTTCGGAGCCCGTCATCATGCTGACTGCTCCAGGGGCGGCGTCCGCCAAGTGCCTGGAACGCGCCGGCATGACCGTCGACGACATCGACCTCTGGGAGATCAACGAAGCGTTCGCCGCGGTCCCGCTCAAGACGATGCGCGACCTCGACCTCGACCCGGACCGGGTCAACGTCAACGGCGGTGCCATCGCTCTCGGCCATCCCATCGGCGCGACCGGCGCGATGCTCATCCAGACGGCTCTCGACGAGCTGGAGCGCCGCGACCTGTCGACCGCCGTCGTCACGATGTGCACCGGCGGCGGCATGGGCACGGCCACGCTGATCGAACGCGTCTGAACCGATGCACGCCGCCGCCCACGACCACGCACCACCGAGGGAAGGAAGCCGATGAGCAAGCTGCTCGAGGGAGTGAAGGTCGTCGAGGCCGCGATGTTCGGCTTCGTGCCGTCGTGCGGAGCCGCGCTGGCTGACTGGGGCGCCGACGTCATCAAGATCGAGCACCCCGAGACCGGGGACCCGGTGCGGGGGCTCGCGTCGTACGGGTTCAAGCCGGGCGACGGGGGCGTCACGACCTTGTGGGAGGTCTTCAACCGCGGCAAGCGCGGCGTCGGCATCGACCTCGCCGACCCGCGTGGGCTCGACCTCGTGCTGCAGCTGGTCGACGAGGCCGACGTCTTCATCTGCAGCTTCATGCAGCCCGCCCGTGAGCGGCTCGGCATCGACGCCGACCAGCTGATGGCGCGCAACCCCCGCCTCATCTACGGACGCGGGACCGGTCACGGCCCGACCGGGCCGGACGCCGACAAGGGGGGGTTCGACGGCATCTCCTACTGGAGCCGCCCCGGCACCAGCACCGCGGCGATCCCGCCGGGGTACGAGTACCCGATCCTGCTCCCGGGCCCGGCCTTCGGCGACATCCAGTGCGGCCTGACGCTCGCGGGCGGCATCCTCGGCGCGCTCTACCGACGGGAGAAGACGGGCAAGGGCGGCGTCGTCGACGTCTCGCTGCTCGGCACCGGCATGTGGGCCAACCAGGCCTCGATCGCCGGCAGCTTCGCGGTGGGCAAGGACAACATCGAGCAGCTCGACCGGCGGCGCCCGCCGAACCCCCTGACCAACCTCTACCGCAGCGCCGATGGTCACTTCTTCGTGCTCGGCATGCTGCAGGCCGACCGCTACTGGGCCGGGCTCTGCGAGGCCCTCGGTCACGCCGCGCTGGCCGAGGACGAGCGGTTCCTCGACATCAAGCTGCGGGCGGAGAACAGCGCCGCCTGCGTCGCTGCACTGGACGCGATCTTCGCGACCATGACCTGGGAGCAGGTGCAGAAGGCGTTGGACGGCCAGGAAGGCCAGTGGTCCGACGTCGCGACCCCGGGCGACACGCTGCGCGACCAGCAGGTGCTCGAGAACGGCTTCCTGCAGACCGTCTCCTACCCGAACGGCGCGACGCTGCCGCTGTCGCCGGTCCCGGCCCGCATCGACGGCGTCACGGCCGACCTCACTCCGGCGCCGACGCTCGGCGAGCACACCGACGAGGTGCTCGGCGAGATCGGGAAGTCGATGGACGAGCTGATGGAGCTCAAGATCGCCGGCGTCATCTCCTGACGGCCCCCTGCCGTCCTCCGCCCCCTCCGTCCAACCTCTGGCCGTCTCGCCGGCCGTCTCGGAAGAAGAAGGAAGCAACCTCATGGATCTGCAATCGAAGGGCCGAACGGTGCACGAAGCCGAGCTGCGGGTCGAGCCGGTGAAGCTCGCGGAGCTGGTGACGGCCATCGGCACCGCGAACGCCGAGGACACCGCGTCGCTCGTGCTGTGGTTCGGCGCGACCATCGGCGGAGACGACAAGCTCGTCGCCACGCTGGGCATGGACCTGTCCAAGGCCTTGCTGTCCGGCCACCGCTACGACTGGGTGCGTCCGTTCCGCGCCGGCGAGGCCGTGCACGCGAAGCTCGTCGTCGAGGACGTCTTCGAGAAGGGCGCCAACCACCTCGCCGTGCTCGTCGCCGAGTTCCGCGACGCCGACGGCGAGCTCATCCAGACCCAGCACACGACCTTCATCGAGAGGGGGGCGGCCGCATGACCTCGCTCACGACCGCCAGCACCGAGCCCGTGACCCGCGTGCAGATCGCCCGCTTCGCCGGAGCAGTGGGTGACTTCAACCCGATCCACATCGACGACGCGTTCGCGGCCAAGGCCGGACTGCCGTCGATCATCGCCCACGGCCCTCTCACGCTCGCGCTGATCATCGACACGATCGTCGCGCAGGTGGGCCCGGACGCGATGAGCTCGTTCAACGCCCGTCTCAAGGCACCGGTGTTCCCCGGCGACACGCTGACGGTCACCCCCACCGACGACGGCGTCAGCGTCACCAACGCAGGCGGCACGGTCGTGGCCGAGGCCACTCTCTCGACCACGCGCGCCTAGTGGGCGGCTACGAGCACCTGCTGACCGACGAGCGCGACGGCGGCATCCGCATCGTCACGCTCAACCGGCCCGACAACCTCAACTCGTGGAACGCCGCGATGCGCGCGGAGATGCGCGACGCCATCGAGACGGCCGCCGCTGACCCGGAGCTGCGCTGCCTCATCCTCACGGGAGCCGGCAAGGCGTTCTCTGCCGGTGAGGACGTGCGCGGCATGCCCGACCTCACCGCGCTCGGCACGCGTGGCTTCCGCGCCGCCGCGCGCGGCATCCACGACGTGTTCGACACGGTCGAGGCGATGGAGGTGCCGGTGATCGCGGCGATCGACGGCGTCGCGGCCGGCGGCGGCTTCGAGCTCGCGCTGTCCTGCGACTTCCGCGTGCTGTCGACGCGGGGGCGCTTCGTGATGCCCGAGGCGAAGGTCGGGCTCATCCCCGGCAGCGGTGGCTGCTCGCGGCTCGTGCGCCACGTCGGGCTGGGCCGGGCGAAGGAGCTCGTGATGCTCGGCGGCCAGCTCGGAGCCGAACGCGCGCTCGAGCTGGGCCTCGCCACCGAGGTCTGCCCGGAGGGCGAGGCGCTCGAGCACGCGGTGGCACTGGCCGCCCGCATCGGCGAGCTCGCGCCGCTCGCGGTCGGCATGGCGAAGCTCATCCTCAACACGTGCACCGACGTCGACAGCGAGACCGGCCGCCGGCTCGAGCGGCTCGGTCAGAGCGTGCTCAAGCTCACCGACGACCACCGAGAGGGCGTCGCCGCGTTCGGTGAGAAGCGCAAGCCGCAGTGGACGGCGCGTTGAGCCGCCCCGCGCTCTCGATCTACGCGGTGCCGGGCCGCACGACGCGGCCCGCTGATGCGATCCAGGAGGGCCGCGACGCCGAGGCGGCCGGGTTCGACGCCGTCTACGTGAGCGAGCGGCTCGACCTCAAGGACGCCGGCACGGTCTGCGGTGCGCTCGTCGCCACGACGTCGGACATCCGCGTCGGCACGGCGCTCATCCACCAGGGCACGCGGCATCCCGTCAGCATCGCGGCGATGGCGGCGACGTTGCAGAACATGAGCGACGGGCGGTTCGTGCTCGGCCTCGGACGGGGGCTCGCCGCCCTCGCGCCGTCGCTCGGCGTCGCGCCGCCGACCCTCGCCGGCATGGAGCACCTCGTCTCGGTGATCCGCCGCCTCTGGGCCGGCGAGCGGATCAGCGAGGACGGCCCGGCCGGTGCGTTCCACAAGCTGCGGTTCGTCGACGTCCCCACCCACCCCGCGCCGCCCATCCTGTTCGGCACCATCGGACCGAAGGGCCTCGCCCTCGCCGGCCGCACCTTCGACGGCGTGATCCTCCACCCCTTCCTGACCACCAAGGCGGTGGGCGACTCGATCGCCCTCGTCCGCAAGGCAGCCGAGGAAGCCGGCCGCGACCCCGCGTCGGTCCGCGTCGTCACGACCCTCGTGTCGGCCCCGGACCTGTCGCCGGAGCGCACCGCGATCGCGGCCCGCGCGCGGGCCATCAGCTACTTCCAGGTGCAGGGCCTGGGCGAGCAGCTCGCCGGGTGGAACGACTGGGACCCCGCGGTGCTCACCGCGATCCGCGAGCACCCGACGATGCGCGGCAAGGGGATCGCCGACACGGCGATGACCCGCGACCACCTCGTGGACGCGGCCGACGCCATGCCGGACGAGTGGTTCGCCGACGGCGCGGCGATCGGCTCGAGCGAGGCGTGCGCGCAACGGGCTCGCGACTACATCGCGGCGGGCGCCGACGAGGTCCTCGTGCACGGTGCATCTCCGGCGGAGGCGACCGCGATGGCCCGCGCGTTCCGCGAACAGCCGTGACGGCGACGATGGGCGAGCTCACGGCAGAGGGGATCGCCCCGTTGATCACGGCGTCCCTCGCGCCACTGCTGCCCGGCGTCAGCGTCGCCGATCCCGCGTTGCTCAAGGGCGGCTACTCGCGCGAGATGTGGGCGTTCGACGCCACGCTCGCCGACGGCACCCGGCGCCCGCTGATCCTCTGCGCGGACTCCGCCGAGGGTGTGGTCGGGTCGGGAGACCAAGCGCTCACCCGTGCGCAGGAAGCCGCGCTGCTGCAGCTCGTGCACCGGGCGGGGCTGCCCGTGCCCGAGGTGCTCGGCGCCGGTGACGCCGCGTCACCGATGGGTCGCCCGTACCTCGTCATGGAGCGCGGCGCCGGCACCGCGGCGGTCGGCCCGCTGTTCCGCGACCCGTGGTACACCGCGCGTGCCGACGAGCTCGCGGCCCGTCTCGCGGCGATCCTCGCGGCGATCCATGCGGTCGATGCGACCCCCGTGCTCGGCCCACCGCCGCGGGCCGCGGACGTCGCCCCGCGCGAGCTCATGCGCTGGAGCACCGAGCTCGCGGCGACGCCGCAGGCCCGCACCCCGGTCGTCGACCGCGCGGTCGCGTGGCTCGGCGACCACCTGCCTCCGCCGCCGCAGCGGGTGACGCTCGTGCACGCCGACTTCCGGACGGGCAA
>DASZYF010000088.1:0-18943 GCA_035545535.1 Mycobacteriales bacterium
CGGGCCGCGGTCATCGCCGCCGCCGGCGGCGGACCGGTGACCATGTCGAGCGGGCAGGCCGTCACACCCGACGCGTCGGGGGCGAGCACCGCCGCCGCGCCCGGAGCGACCGTTCCCACCGGCACCACGACCGGCGGCACCGCCGGCGGCGGCCCGACCGTGGGCGGCACCGGTCCCGGCACGACCACCGGTGGAGGCACGGCCACGACCGGCGGCGGCACGACCGCGACGACGGCACCCACCACGGGCACCACGACCAGCTCCGCGCCCGCGCTCGGCGGGACCAGGTCCTCCGCCGCCCCTCAGGCCGCGGAGAAGTCCTGCACCAAGCAGGGGTCGACGATCGTGTTCGGCCAGGTGGGGACCTTCAGCGGGATCATCGGAGCCGCGATCGGCGCCGGTCAGCCCGGACTCAAGGTGTGGGCGTCCGCGACCAACGCCGCCGGCGGGATCGCGTGCCACCCCGTGCAGGTGGTCTCGATCGACGACGGCGGCGACGCCGGCAAGGCCCAGTCGGCCGTGCAGCAGATGGTCGAGCAGGACCACGCCGTCGCGATCAACGCCCTGGTCCCCGTCACCCTCAACGGCGTCGAGCCCTACGTCGACGCCCATCACATCCCGGTCGTCGGCGGCGACCTCGTCGCCAAGCAGTGGAACACCGACCAGTACCTGTTCCCGCAGGGTCCGTCGCTCGAGCCGGTCCTCTACACCTTCATGAGGTACGCGGCGATGAACGGGGGCACGAAGTACTCGTTCCTGTACTGCATCGAAGCGACACCCTGCACGGCGGCACAGGACCTCATCACCAAGCAAGGGCTGGGCGCCAAGGCCGGCCTGCAGAGCGTCGGCGACCAGCCGATCTCCCTCGCCGGATCGAACTTCACCCAGCAGTGCCAGACCGCGAAGAGCAAGGGCGCCGACGTCCTCATCGTCGGCGCCGGGGCGACGGCGCTCACCGCGATCGCCCGCGACTGCTCCAACCAGGGCTACCACCCACGGATCATCACCGAGTCCCTCGCGGCCGTGACCAGCCTGCAGAGCAACCCCCAGCTCGACGGACTCGCCATCGGCAACACGCAGTTCCCCTGGACCGACGCGCTGACGCCCGCGCAGCAGGCGTTCGCGGCGGCGATGGCGAAGTACGCGCCGAGCGTCGACAACAGCGGATCCGCCGCGGCGGCCTGGACCTCCGGTGAGCTGCTGAAGAAGGCGATCCTCAACCTCGGCCAGGCCGCCTACGGCGACATCACCTCCGCCGACGTGCTCAAGGGCCTCGGCATGGTGAAGAACGAGACGCTCGGCGGCCTCGCACCCGGCAAGATCACCTTCAACCCGGGCGCACCCGCGTCGCTCAACCGCTGCGGCTTCGTGTCGGTCATCGCGAACGGCAAGTGGACCGACCCGCTGCACGGCCAGCAGATCTGCGAGCCGTGACCAACGCACCCGGACGTGAGGAAGGCACCATGTCGGACCCGAGCGGCCTCACCATCGACGGGGTCGTCGTGAAGTTCGGCGGCCACACCGCCGTCAACGGCATCTCGATGGAAGCCCCGCGCGGCAAGATCACCGGCCTCATCGGGCCGAACGGCGCCGGCAAGACCACCACCTTCAACGCCTGCTCCGGGCTGCTCCGCCCGACCAGCGGCACCGTGCACCTGTTCGGCGAGGACGTGACGCGCATGTCGCCGCAGCGTCGCGCCCAGAAGGGCATGGGCCGCACCTTCCAGCGGATGGAGCTGTTCGACTCGCTGTCGGTGCGCGAGAACGTCGCGCTCGGTCGCGAGGCGGGGCTCGCCGGGTCGCGGCCGCTGCGGCACCTGCGGGGCTCGCGCGCGGACGCCGCCGCGGTGGCCGAGGCCGTCGCGGACGCGCTCGAGCTGTGCGGCATCACCGAGCTCGCCACCCGACGGCCCGCCGACCTGTCGACCGGCCAGCGCCGCCTGGTCGAGCTCGCCCGCTGCATCGCCGGGGGCTTCACCATGATGCTGCTCGACGAGCCGAGCTCCGGGCTCGACAAGGGCGAGACGGTCGTGTTCGGCCGCATCCTGCGCTCGCTCGTGGAGCTGCGCGGCGTGGGGATCCTCATCGTCGAGCACGACATGAGCCTCGTCATGAGCACCTGCGACTACATCTACGTGCTCGACTTCGGCGAGCCCATCTTCCAGGGCACGCCAGCCGAGGTCGGCGCGAGCGACATCGTGCGCGCCGCCTACCTCGGCAGCGAGGCCGTCGAGGCCGGCGTGCCCGAGGCCGACCGGGCGAAGGCGGGCGTCTGATGCTCAAGCTCGACAGCATCACCGCCGGCTACGCCGGCACCACGGTCCTCCGCGACGTCGACCTCGTCGTGCCGGATGCCAGCGTCGTCGCGCTGCTCGGCGCCAACGGCGCCGGCAAGACGACGCTGCTGCGGGTCGCGTCCGGCCTGCTGAGACCGACCAGCGGCACGCTCACCCTCGACGGCGCCGACGTCACGCGCCTGACACCGCACGAGCTCGTCGCCCGCGGCATCTGCCACGTGCCCGAGGGCCGGGGGATCTTCCCGTCGCTGACGGTGCGGGACAACCTCATCCTCCAGTCGGCCAAGGGCGAGGAGAGCCAGTCGATCGAGCGCGCGGTCAGTGCGTTCCCGCGCCTGGGCGAGCGGCTGTCGCAGGTCGCCGGCACGATGAGCGGCGGCGAGCAGCAGATGGTCGCGCTGGCCCGCACCTACGTGCAGCACCCCACGGTGGTGCTGCTCGACGAGGTCTCGATGGGCCTCGCTCCGAAGATCGTCGACGAGATCTTCGCGTTCCTCGAGCTGCTGCGCGGCCAGGGGGCCAGCCTGCTCCTCGTCGAGCAGTACGTGACGCGCGCCCTGGCGGCCGCGGACTACGTCTACCTGCTCAACCGGGGCGAGGTCGCGTTCGCCGGGGAGCCGAGCGAGCTGGACGACGCCGACGTGTTCGCGAGCTACGTCGGCGCCGACGTCGGCCACTGACGGCCGCGCGGCCGGGGATCAGCGCGGCAGGCCGAGGGTCCGCTCGGCGAGCACGGTGCGCAGGATGCCGTTGCCGCCGCCCTGGATGGAGTAGGCGGGCGCGTAGAGCAGGTTGCGCGCCGCCCTGCTCGATCCAGGTCGACCCTCGAGCAGGCCGTCCATCCCCAGCGCGTCGACGCAGAGCTCGGCGACGTCCTGCTCGACCTCGGTGCAGAACACCTTCGTCAGCGCGCTGAACCCGGTCGGTGCCGCGCCGCCGAGCGCGCGCAGGACGAGCTGGCGGCCGATGCGGAAGCGCGCCTCGAGGGCGGCCGCCCGTTGCCGGAGCACGCGATCGGACGGGTCGATGCGCGCGACGGTCTCGAGGAACAGAGCGCGGTTCGACACGATCCGGTCGACGCCGCCGCGCTCGTGCTCGAGCTGGCGCATGATCTGCTTCCAGCTGCCGTGCAGCGTGCCGATGAGGTGGTCGCCCGGGACGCGCACGCCGTCGTAGCTGACCTCGCAGAAGTCCTGCGCGCCGGTGATGTCACGGATCGGGGTCACGGTGACGCCCGGCGCGTCGAGGTCGACGACGAAGTCGGAGATGCCCTGGTGCGCCGGCGCGTCCGGGTCGGTGCGGGCGACGACGTAGCAGTGCTCGGCGTCGGCCGCGAGGCTGGTCCAGATCTTGCGGCCCTCGATCCGCCAGCCGTCGCCGTCGGGGACGGCGCGCGTGCGCAGGGCCGCGAGGTCGCTCCCGGCGTCGGGCTCGGACAGCCCGATCGACCACGTCACCTCACCGCGCACCATCGGCGGCAGCCAGCGCGCCCGCTGCTCGGCCGTCCCGTACGCGAGCAGGGTCGGGCCGATCTGACGGTCGCCGACCCAGGACGACGCGATGGGTGCGCCTTCGCTGATGAGCGCCTCGGTCACGACGAACCGCTCGAGCGCCGTGCGCCCGTGCCCGCCCTCCTCGACCGGCCACACCATGCCGAGCCACCCCCGCTTGCCGAGCTCGAGGGAGAAGTCACGGTCGTGACCGCACACCCACGAGTCCTCGCGGAACGGGCGTGCGCTCGCGGCCTCGCGCGCGACGGCGCGGGCCTCCTCCGCGAGCGCGGCCAGCTCGTCGGGCCAGCTCAGGTCCATGCGCGCCTCATGCGGTCGACGTCTCCCACCGCACCGGCTCACCGAGCTTGTCCGGGAACTTGCGGGCCGCGTAGCGGCGGAACTCGGCGATGTGCTCCGCCGCCTCGGAGCTCGCGGCCTCGTGGTCGCGCGCCGCGATCGCGTCGACGATGCGTTGGTGGGCGTCGGCGATGCGGGCGCGGGTGCGGGGCGGGTAGTCGATCTGGGTGTCGATGCTCGCGGTCACCTGCTCCAGCGTCTCGGCGATGACCAGGAGCACGGTGTTGCGCGACGCGTGCGCAAGCGCGGCGTGGAACGCGTCGTTCTCCCGGTAGAACACCGACGCGTCACCGAGCTCGGCGCGCATGCGGTCGATCGTCCCCTGCATCGCGGCGATGTCGTCGGCGGTGGCGTTGCGGGCAGCGAGCCCGGCGACGACGGGTTCGACGCCGGCCCGCGCCTCGGCGACCTCGTCGAGGGACGAGCCGAGGAACTGCAGCACCAGCGTCATCGCGCCTACCAGGTCGTCCGGGCGCGACCGGCGCACGTAGGGCCCGCCGCCCGGCCCGGGCTTGATGCGGATGACGCCGTGCGTCTCGAGCAGCCGCAACGCCTCACGCAACGTCGTGCGCCCGACCCCGAGCTGCTCGGCCATGACGCGCTCGTTCGGCAACGGGTCGCCCTCGGACAGGCCGTCGCGGATGATCGCGTCGCCGATCTCGCGGGCGACGCGCTCGGCCACCTTCGGCTTGCGCACCGCCCGCAGGTGCGCGGAGTTGATCGGGTTGACGGCGCCGTCGGTCATCCCCGCTCCTCCTCACGCACCGCGCCGTCCCACAGGCTGAGCAGCGCCCGGGCGCGTTCGGCGCGGTCCAGGCCGCGCAGGTCGGCGCAGCCCCGTTCGGTGATGACAACATCCACGTCGTGGCCGGGCGTCGTCACGGGGTGCGAGAGCCGGCGCACGAGCGTCGGCACGTCCGCGTGCATCGACGCCGTCGCGATGATCGACAGACCGCCGACCGACCGTGCCGCGGCCGTCGCATAGTCGGCGTGCCCACCGATGCCGCCGATCAGTCCGCGCGGCGTCCCCTCGACGTTCACGGCGCCGGTCAGATCGATCTCGAGCGCGGTGTTCACACTGATGAGCCCCGGGCCGGCCAGGCGCCCGAGGTCGTGGGTCACCCCGACCGGGTGCAGGACCGGACGCCCGTCGGCCCAGTCGTAGAGGCGCTGCGTACCGGAGAGGTAGGCGGCGATCGGTGTGCCGAGGAGGAGCCCACGCTCGTCCAGCCCGACGACGCCGTCGATCAGCATCCCGGCGTCGATGTGGACGGGCACCTCGACGGCCGCCGTGACGGCCGCTCCGAGCGGACCGGGCCCGACCTGCAACCGCGCCCCGGCCGAGACCCAGTGGGCGGTGAGCGTGGCGATCGCGCGGTAGGTGTCGCTGATGCCGGTGGTGACCACGTCGACCGGAGCCGCATCCGACGCGCCGACGACCGTCACCTGCTCGGCCGGCAACGGGGGGCCGGCGTCGGCGGCCGGGTGGTGGGGCGCGAGGACCGCCGCCACCGGCACGCCGGCATCCACGACGGCCCGCATCCACGCGACCTCACTGCCGAACCGCACGCCGTCCGGACCGGCGACCACGCTGGCGACCAGCAGGTCGGGGCGCAGCGGTCCGTGCAGCAGCGCGGGCGTCGCGCCGAGCCGCACCGGCAGCGCGTGCACCGCGCCCGCGTCGATGGGCGCCCGCAACCCCCATCCGCCCATGAACGCGCGCACGTCGGCGAACGCGCCGACGTCCAGGTCGTCGTCCGGCGTCGGCAGCCATCCGAGCAGCAGCGACACATCTCCGTGCGCGGCCGCCGCCGCGCTCAGCTCCTTGCTCACCGACCGGGGCGCCCCGGCGCCGTCGCCCACCGCGACGCGCATCCCCGGCCTCACCAGGGCCGCGAGGGACGTCGTCGCGGTGGTCATCCCGTCGGTGTCAGCGGGCGAGGAAGCCGTTGACGGCGGCCTGGTGCTCGGGGGTGTCGAACGAGTGGTACTCGGCCTCGAGCGCGTAGTCGAGGATGCCTTCGATCGCCCGCCGCAGGTGGATGTTGACGGCTCGCTTGGTGGTGCGCAGGGCCTGCGGGGGCATCTGCGCCAGGCGCGTCGCGAGCGCGACGGCCTCGTCGAGGCACGCCTCCTTCGCCACGACCCGGTTGGCGATGCCCAGCTGCAGCGCGACGTCGGCGGTCAGCCGGTCGCCGGTGAACAGGTACTCCTTCACGCGCGGCATCGACATGAAGAACGGCCACGTCGCCGCTCCGCCGTCGCCGGCCGTGAGACCGATCGCCACGTGCGGGTCGGCGAGGTAGGCGCCTTCGGCGATGACGACGAGGTCGCAGCCGAAGGCGAGGCTCGCCCCGAGCCCCACGGCCGGACCGTTGACGGCCGCGACGACGGGCAGGGGGAAGTCGAGCATCTCGAGGACGAGCTGGCGCGCCTGGTCGAGCTCGCGCGCGCGGCGGACCGTGTCGTCCCACAGCAGGACGAAGTCGTTCATGTCGCCGCCGGCGCTGAACGCGCGGCCGGCGCCGGTGAGGACGACCGCGCGGGCCGCGGGGTCGGCAGCGAGGTGCTTCCACACCGCGACGAGCGCGTCGTGCAGGTCGGGACGGTTCGCGTTGAGCGAGTCCGGCAGGTTCATGGTCACCACGCGGACGGGCCCGCGCTCCTCGATCAGGAGGACGGGCTCGAACGGGTTGCTCACGGTGGGCTCAGCTCTGCTCGGTGGACAGGACGGTCACGGCGGAGACCGCGGTCGGGCCGCCGATGTTGTGGGCGAGCCCGTGCCGGGCGCCGTCGACCTGGTTCGCGGCCCGGCCCCACAGCTGCTCGGCGATCTCGACGCACTGCGCCACCCCGGTCGCACCGGGCGGGTGGCCCTTGGCCTTGAGCCCGCCGCTCGGGTTGACCGGCAGCCGGCCGGTGAGGGTCGTCTCGCCGGCCTCGACGAGCTTGGCGGCGCCGAAGCGCTCGCAGAAGCCGAGGTCTTCGTAGCTGATCAGCTCGACGGCGCTGAAGCAGTCGTGCACCTCCGCGACGCTCATGTCCTGCGGGCCGAGGCCGGCCATGGCGAACGCCTGCTTCGCCGCCTTCACGGTGGCCGGGAAGGTGGTCATGTCGCGCTTGTGCTGGTGCATGACGCGGTCGAGGCCCAGCCCGACGCCGCGCACCCACACGGGCGTGCTCGTGTAGCGGTCGGCCACGTCGGCGGCCGCGAGCACAAGGGCCGCCGCACCGTCGCTCTGCGGCGTGCAGTCGTAGAGGCCGAACGGCGCGACGACCGTCGGTGCGTTCAGCACCTGCTCGACGGTGATCTCGAAGCGCAGGTGCGCCTTCGGGTTGGTCACCGCGTTGTGGTGGTTCTTCACCGCGACCATCGCCATGTGCTCGCGCGTGGCCGGCGACTCGTGCAGGTAGCGGGCCGCGTGCAGGGCGAAGTTCGCCGGCGCCACGAGGCCGAGGGGGTAGTCCCACGCCATGTCGCGCGTCATCGCCATCCAGTCCCAGAACGTGGACCGGGCCGAGGTCTCGCGGACCTTGTCGGCCCCGACGACGAGCGCGACGTCGATGTAGCCGCTCGCCACGGCGAAGAACGCGTTGCGCACCGCGTCGTTGCCGGTGGCGCAGGCGTTCTCGACGCGCGTCACCGGGATGTCGAGCAGGCCGCACGAGTCGGCGAGCAGACCGGACGGGAAGCCGTCGCTCGTGGTGAGCTCACCGAACCAGGCCGCCTGCAGCTCGGACCGGTCGATGCCCTTCTCGACCGACGCCAGCGCTTCACCGACCGCCCGGGGCAGGAGGTCCTTCATGCCGAGGTCGAAGTGCTCGGCGAACGGCGTCATGCCGGCACCGACGACCGCGACGGGCCTCACGCGGCGGCCTCGGCGGCCGCCCGCGCGGGAGCGAACGCGTAGCCGTAGTCACGCACACCGCTGCGCACCGCGACGAGGCGGAAGAGCATCTCGCCCCGGTCGCCGATGGCCACCGCGCCAGGCTCGTCGTCGGTGACGTGCACGAGGGCCCGGACGCCCGTGTCACCGAGCTCGACGATCGCCAGCGAGTAGGGCGTCGCCAACCCCGGCACCGGCACGTGGATGGTCACCACGGTGTAGACCTCGCCGTCGCGCGGCAACGCGGTGAGCTCCTGCCCGCTCTCGTCCCCGCACTCCAGGCACCGGTGCCGCGGCGGCAGGGCGAGGGTGCCGCACGCCGGGCACCGGCCGGCCTTGAAGCCGAGCTTGGCGGAGAACGCCCGCTCGTAGGCGGGCAGCGCGATCGCGAGGTCGACCGGCGCTCCCGGCTTGCGCTTCGGCAGCGGACGAGCCGACGGCGCGTGCGCGACGAACGGGGCAGCGCCCGTGAGCGAGGCGGCCGACACCGCCGCCTGATCGACGGCGACGAGCACCCGGCTGCCCGCCGCGATCGCGAAGAAGGGCGCGCTGGCCCCGGTGGTGGGCAGCGCCGGCGCTGCCTTCGCCACGGCCGCCGCGTCCTTGCGGGCCAGCCCGGCGACGGCGTCGGGGGCATCGGTCAGCGCAAGGGCTGCGATGCCGGCGAGCACGCCGCGATCGCGCAGCAGCCGCGCGTCGTCGTAGTCGGTCACGACACCACCCGCATCGCGGACGTGGGTGGGCAGGCTCGCGTCGCGCCGTCCGAGCGGCGTGACGGCGAGGCCGCCGGCGCCGGCGAGCGCCGCGCCCGCTCCCGCACCGAAGGTCACGTCGGCGCCGATGACGAGCGTCCCGGGGCGGGCGTCACCGAGCTGGTCCAGCGCCGCGACGGCCCCGCCCAGCACCTCGCTCGCCAGGGTCGCAGGCGGGAGGTCGAGACCTGCGAGCAGCACCGCGGTGCTGCCGCCCTCGAGCACCGGGAGGTCGCGCGTCACCAGCACCACGCGCTCGACCCGCACGTCCGGAGCCGCCGCCATGGCGGCGCGGCCGGCGGCCACGGCCAGCGTCAACGCGTCCTCGTCCGGACCGGCGACCCGGGCCTCCTGCGCTCCCCACACCGGCAGGTGCGTGGCCACGGAGGCGAGGTGCCCGGTCACCGGCTCTTTCTACCAGAATCCCTGTGCAGAGATTAGGCGGTCCGCGCCCGTCAGGCGCGCTCCCCCATCATGTTCGCGTTGGGCGCCGCCTTGGCGACCAGGTCGGGGATGACGGCCCCGAGGTCGGCCGGGTCCCACCGGTCCGGCGCCTCGACGAAGGGACCGTTGACCCAGCCCTCGTTCACCGTGATCTTGTTGCCCCACACGGAGAAGACGCGACCGGTGACCGCGCTGCTCTGCGGGCTGCCGAGCCACACGACGAGCGGCGAGATCGCCTCGGGCAGCGCGTTGGTCTGCTTGAGGATCTCCGCGCTGCCGGCGAGGTCCTCGGTCATGCGGGTGAGCGCCGTCGGTGCGATCGCGTTGACGGTGGCGCCGTAGCGGCCGAGCTCCTGCGCGGCGACGATCGTGAACGCCGCGATGCCGGCCTTGGCCGCGGCGTAGTTCGTCTGGCCGACGTTGCCGAACAGCCCGGACGGCGAGGAGGTGTTGATGATGCGGCCCTCGCGCGCGCGGCCCGCCTTGCTCTCGTCGCGCCAGTACGCAGCGGCGTGGTGGGAGGGACCGAACGTGCCCTTGAGGTGGACCTTGATGACCGCGTCCCACTCGGCCTCGGTCATGTTCGCGAGCATCTTGTCGCGCAGGATGCCGGCGTTGTTCACGACGACGTCGAGCCCGCCGAAGGTGTCGATCGCCTGCTGCACGATCTCGCCGGCACCGGAGAAGTCACTGATGTCGTTGGTGTTGGCGACGGCCTCGCCACCGGCGGCGACGATCTCGTCGACGACCGCCTGCGCGGGTCCGGCGTCGGCTCCGGTGCCGTCCCGGCTGCCACCGAGGTCGTTCACGACGACCTTGGCGCCCTCGGCGGCGAAGGCGAGCGCGTGCGCGCGGCCGATGCCGTTGCCGGCGCCCGTGACGATGACGACGCGGCCGTCGTTGATGCCGGACATCTCGGTCCTCCTGGAAGCTCTGCGGGTTCGTCACAACTATAGACAGAGATTTGAGAGGCTTCGGACATGGACGTGGGGCTGCACCTCCCCCAGGCGGGGCGCTTCGCCAGTGCCCCCGACGTCCTGCGCACGGCCCGCGCGGCCGAAGACATGGGGTTCGGGTCGGTCTGGCTCTTCGACCACCTCATGACGCCGCGCACCTCGCGGTCGCACTACCCCGGCTCCGCGGACGGGCGGTACCCCTTGGCGCCCGAGGAGCCCTACCTCGACGCGGTCGCGCTGATGGGCGCGCTCGCCGTCGCGACGACGCGCGTGACCTTCGGCGTGCGGGTCCTCGTGGCGACGCTCCGCCACCCGGTGGTGCTCGCCAAGGAGCTCGCGACGATCGACGTCGTCGCCGATGGCCGCATGACCTTGTGCGTCGGCGCCGGGTGGATGGCCGAGGAGTTCGACGCCGTCGGCATCGGCGAGCAGCGGCGGTTCGCCCGCATGGACGAGCACGTCGCCGTCATGCGCAACATCTGGCGCAACGAGGTCACCGGATTCGACGGCGCGTTCTACTCCCACGTCGAGGCGGGCTTCGCCCCGCGTCCACCCCGCGGCGACATCCCCGTCCTCGTCGGCGGGGTGACGGACGGCGCGCTGCAGCGGGCGGCCCGCTACGGCGACGGGTGGGCCGCCATGGTCCCGAACACCGAGGAGGGCACCGGCCACCTCGCGATCCCCGCGGACCTGCTCGCTCCGCGCATCGCGCTGCTGCGCGAGCTGTGGGAGGCGGAGGGCCGGGCGGGTGCGCCGCTGGTCATCGCCCACGCGTCGACGCGGGATCCGGTGGAGGCGTTCACGGCCTACGCCGGGCTCGGGGTCACCACCGTCGACCTGGTCGTGTGGGGCGACGCCGACCGGATCATCAGCGAGGCCGAGCGCTTCCGCGCCCGCGTCGGGCCGGAGATCGGCCTCGGCTGAACGCGGTCAGGGCAGCCAGGCGATGGCCTTGGTCTCGAGGTGCTGCTCGAAGCCCTCGCGCCCGTTCTGCCGCCCGATGCCGCTGTCCTTGTAACCGCCGTAGGGCGAGTCGGCGCCGTACCAGAGGCCGCCGTTGACGCCGATGGACCCGGTGCGGATCTTGCGCGCGACGTTGGTGGCCCGACCTTCGTCGGCGGAGAAGACGCCGCCGGAGAGGCCGTAGCTCGAGTCGTTCGCGATCCGGATCGCGTCCGCGTCGTCCTCGAAGGGGATCACGACCTGGACCGGGCCGAAGATCTCCTCCTGCGCGATCGTCATCTTGCTCTCGACGTTCGCGAACAGGGTGGGCTCGACGAAGAAGCCCTTCGGCAGGTGCGCGGGGCGGCCGCCGCCGACCACGACCTGCGCCCCCTCGGCCTTGCCCTTCTCGATGTAGCCGAGCACGCGCTGCTGCTGCTTCGCGCTGACCTGCGGCCCGCAGATGTTGCCCGGGTCGGTCGGGTCGCCGTAGGGGACCGCCTCGAACCCCGCCTTGAGGATCGCGACCGCCTCGTCGTAGCGCGACCGCGGCACGAGCACGCGCGTCTGCAGGGCACAGCCCTGCCCGGCGTGCATGCACGCCATCATCGGCGCCATCGGCAGCGTCGCGGCGAGGTCGGCGTCGTCGAGCACGATCATCGCGGACTTGCCGCCGAGCTCCAGGAACACCCGCTTGAGGGTCGCGCTGCCCTTCTCCATGATGCGCTTGCCGACCGCGGTGGATCCGGTGAACGAGATCATGTCGACGCGGGGGTCGAGCGTGAGCTCCTCGCCGACCAGGTGGTCGCTGCTCGTGACGATGTTGAGGACGCCGGGCGGGATGTCGGTCTTCTCGGCCACGAGCCGGCCGATGCGCGTGGCGTTCCAGGGCGTGTCCGGGGCCGGCTTGAGCACGCAGGTGTTGCCCGTGGCGAGGATCGGGCCGAGCTTGTTGAGCGTGACCTCGATGGGGAAGTTCCACGGGACGATCGCGCCGATGACGCCCATCGGCTCCTTGAAGACGGCCCGGCGGCTCGGGATGCCCATCATCTTGCCGGGCGGGAGGTCACGTTCCCACTCGAACTCGTCGATGTAGCCCATCGGCCAGAGCAGCGCGTCCTCGAGCGGCGCGTCGAGCTGGGCGGTGTAGGTGACCGCGACCGGGGTGCCGACCTCGGCGACGAGCTCCTGGCGCAGCTCCTCCTTCTCGGCGACGAGGGCGTCCTGCAGCTGCTGGATGCAGCGCTTGCGCAGCTCCTTGTTGGTCGACCAGTCGGTGTCGTCGAACGCCCGCCGGGCCGCGTCGATGGCCCGGGCCATGTCGTTGGCGTCGGCGTCGGCGACCTGCCCGAGCACCTCTTCCGTGGCCGGGTTGATGTTGTCGAACCGCTTGCCCGACGTCGCCTCGACGAGCTCGCCGTCGATCAGCATCCGGATCTCGCCCACGCCGCTCATCCCCTTGATCGATCTGTCTCACTCAGTTGACTACGTTCTACCACCGGTCAGTCCGCGGGACGGCCCCAGTGGCCGAGGAGCTCGTCGACGGTCGTGATGGTCGCGAGGACCGCGAGCGTGTGGCGCACGACCGCCGCCGAGTACTCCGGCGGCGTCCCGGCCACCGCGTCCGAGGGCACGACCACCCGGAAGCCCTCGTTCACCGCATCCGTGACGACCGCCGGGATCGCGACGTTGGTCGACACGCCCGCGACGACCAGCGTCGTGACGCCCAACGCCCGCATCACCGGCAGGACCTCGGTCCCACGCATCGGGTTGAGCCCATGGTGCCGGGGCATCACGAGGTCGCCGGGCGCCACCCCGACCTCGGCGATCACCGCCGCCGCCGGGTGGCCCGGTCCCCAGCCGAGCGCAGCGCCCGCGACCCTCCACAACGGCGCGTTGCGCGGGGCGGGGTAGTCCCAGGACAGACCCTCGAACGTCACGTGGGCCAGCCGCGCGCCGACGGCCCGGGCGCCCTCCGCGAGGCGCGCCAGCGCCGGCACGATCGGACGGGCCGCGTCCGCGAGGTCCGGCAGCACCGAGCCCGTGCCGAGCACACCTTCCTGGCACTCGATGAGCAGCACCGCCGTCGATGACAGCTCACCGAGATCCTTCGGCCGGGGCGGCCGCTGTTCGCTCACGTCCCCATCACCCCATCTCCCAGGTAGGCGGCGAGCAGGTCCGTCGCCGCGTCCATCACGCGGTCCTGCTCGACCGGCAGGCGCATCCCGTCGCTGCGGGACCACGACTGGTCGAGCAACGCCGTGACGATGAGGCCGAGCGCCTGATCGTCGCCGAGCACGCCCCGGCGACGGTGGAGCTCGCGGCCGAGACGGCGCGCGCTCGCGAGGTGGAGCTCGCGGATGCGGCGCGCGAGCTCGGGGTCTTCGGGGCCGCCCTGTTCGGCGGACAGCAGGAACGCCCCGTGCTCGTCGAGGAACGCGAAGTAGGTCGACACCCACGCCCGCAGGTCGGACCACGGGCACGGGTCCGGGAGGCGGGCGAGCCCGCGCATGGTCGCGTTGATCGCGCGATAGGTCGTCGTGCCGAGGGCGACGAACACGTCCTGCTTCGTCGCGAAGTACGTGTAGAAGCCGGCCCGCGAGATGCCGCAGGCGTCGGTGATGTCGTCGATGCGCGTGCCGCGGTAGCCGTAGCGCAGGAACAGCTCCTGCGCCGTGGAGAGGATCAGGTCGCGAGTGCGTTGCGCACGACCGCCGAGCTCGTCGACCGCCCGTCGGGCCACGTCAGCTCGCGACCGCGGCCGGGTAGAAGCTCTGCGCCCATCGGCGCAGCGTGGTGAACCCGGCTGCTTCGCTCGTCGCGAGACCGGGCCGGTCGAGGTAGCGCTGGTGGTCCCAGATGTTGATGTCGTCGGGCAGCGCCCGCATCGCCTCGTCGAGCCGCTGCCGGTACCGCGCGTCGTCGTCCGCCTCGGGGCCGTCGCCCGGGGCGCCCCGGTCGAGCCAGTACGCGGCGAAGATCTCGGTCGTGTCCGCATCGACCGGGAGCACGTTGATGGAGATGACGCGGATGCCCGAGGCGGTCAGCTCGGCGTTGAAGCTCGTGCCGAGGCCCGACCAGAGGATGGCGATGGTGTTCATCCGGTCGGTGACCGGCCCCTCGTGGTTCGCCCAGCGGCGCCCGAAGCCGACGAGGGCGAACCACTCGGGACCGGCGACGCGCTCCTCGAGGACGACGGGGCTGACCGGGGTGCCGTGGACGAAGCGGAAGTGATGGGGGTCCACCGCGTTCTCGGCGACCACCTGCGGGTGGACCTGCAGCCCGGTGAAGTGTGACTGCGCGACCGGCCGGTACTGCCGTTCGCTCACGTAGTCGCCGAACACGCGGAGGGCGTCCGGCACCTCCCACGCCGGCGGGCGTCCCGCCGCGTCGTGCCACACGTAGAGCGACTCGTTGCGCTCGACGACGGGCCAGGCGCGGACGGTTCGCGCCGTGTTCGGGCGGTCCTGGTACGGGATGCTGACGTTGGACCCGTCCGGCGCCCACACCCAGCCGTGGAAGGGGCACTGGATGCCGGCGTCGGTCACGCATCCGCCGTACGCGAGGTTCGCCCCGAGGTGCTGGCAGTACGCGTCGTGCACGCGCACGACGCCGTCGGTGCCGCGGTAGAGCACGAGGTCCTCGCCGAAGCACCGCCGGGGGACGACGTCGCCGACGCCCACGTCCGTCGACCAGCCGATCTGGAACCAGCCCGTCGGCTTCATCGAGAGCGCGGTCCGCACGGGCCCATCGTGGCGTAGTTGACGAAAGTGTCAACTACGGTGATCCGTGCCCGGTGCCGGCCGGTGACGGCTCAGGACGCCCCGAGGAACACCGCCCTCGCGATGTCGTCGTTGTCCCGCAGCTGCGCGGTCGGGCCCTCGAAGCGGACCTGGCCCTTCTCCATGAACACCGCCCGCTCGCACATCTCGGCGGCGATGTTGAGGCTCTGCTCGACCAGCACCACCGTGACCCCGTCCGCGTGGATCTGCTTCACCATCTCGAGCAGGCCCTGCACGACGATCGGGGCCAGGCCGAGCGAGAGCTCGTCGATGCACAGCACCTTCGGGTCGAGCAGCAACGCCTTGGCCAGCGCGAGCTGCTGCTGCTCGCCACCGGACAGCGTGCCGGCCGGCTGGCCAAGCCGGCCGGCGAGCGCCGGGAACCGGTCGAGCGCGAGGTCACGCCGCGCGGCGACGCGACGCCGGTCCTTGCGCGCGGTGAACGCCTGCATCTCGAGGTTCTCGCGCACGGACATGTCCGGGAACGTGCTGTGCCCGCCGGCGATCAGCACGACTCCCTCCGCCGTCAGCCGCTCGATCCGCTCGCCCGTCGTGTCCCGGCCGTAGAAGGTCGTGCGCCCCCGGGAGGGGTGGAGGAGCCCGCACATGACCTTGAGCAACGTCGACTTGCCGGCCCCGTTCGTCCCGAGCAGCGCGAGCGCCTCGCCTTGATGGACCTGGAGCGAGACGCCGAACAGGACCTGCAGCGGGCCGTAGCAGAAGTCGACGTCGTCGACGGTGAGCGCATCGGTCCCCACGTGTGTCACTGCGCGCGCCGGGCGGACCGGGTCGCGACGACGGTTGCCGCGGGTCGAGCTGCTCGCTTGCGGGTCTTCGGAGCCGGCTCGCGCCCGGACCGCCCGATCGCGACGACGTCGGTGCCGAGGTAGCTGGCCACGACCGCGGGATCGCTGCGCACCTCGTCGGGCGCCCCCTCGCGGATGACCGCTCCGCGCTCCATCGCGTACACCCGGTCGCAGAGCGCCATGAGCAACGGCATGTCGTGCTCGACGATGACGATGGCGCAGGCGAGCTCCTCGCGGATGCGGCGCAGCAGCGGGCCGAACGCCTCGGCCTCGCGCTGGGCGACCCCGGCGGTGGGCTCGTCGAGCACGAGGACGGTCGGGCGGGCGGCGATCTGGGTCGCGAGCGCACAGATCCGCCGGGTGCCGGTGGACAACGCACCGGTGAGCGTGTCGGCGAACGGCGCGAGGCCGAAGCGGTCGACGATCGCCGCGGCCTCCTCCGCGATCTGGCGCTCGGCGCGCACCGCCCAGGGGGCGCGGACCATCGCCGAGAGCACGCCGACCTTCCGGCGGGCGCCGATCACGGCCTGCACCGTCTCGAGGACCGTGAGGCCCGGGAACAACGAGGCGGCTTGGAACGTGCGGCCCAGTCCGAGGCTCGCGCGCAGCTCCGGCGGCGCCGAGGTGACGTCGCGGCCACCGAGCAGCACGCGTCCGGCGCTCGGCGCGAGGATGCCCGAGATGACGTTGAGCAGCGTGCTCTTGCCCGCGCCGTTGGTCCCGATGAGGCCGACGATCTCGCCCGGGTCCACGCGCAGGGACACCCCGTCGAGGGCCTGCACCCCTCCGAACGCGAGCCGGACGTCCTGCACCATCAGGGCGGGCACGGGCGCCGGCGGCCCGCTGGGCGTCGGTGTCATGACGACGACGCGACGGTCGTCAGGGCGTGGTCGCGCTGCGCGAGCGCGCGGGCGATCGCGTCGAGGTACCGCTGCCAGACGCGGCGCACCGTCCCGGAGATGCCCGTCGGGTTGACGAGCAGCACTGCGCAGATCCCGATGCCCGAGAGCGCGAAGGTGAAGAACTCCGCACCGCCGGAGTCCCCGAAGGTCCGCGTCAACCAGCCACCGGTCGAGCTCGAGAGCGACGGCAGGATGAACATCGTCGGCACGTAGATGAGCACGGTGGCCGCGACCGCACCACCGACCGAGCCGAGGCCGCCGATCACCGGCAGCGCGAGCACGGCCAGCGACAGCGTCGGCGGGAAGTGCTCGGGCCGGGCCCCGCGGATCGCGTCGATCCACAGCGCGCCGGCCACGCCGCAGAAGAAGCCGCTGATCGCCAGCAGCGTGAGCTTCACGGTCGTCGGCGTGATGCCGTACGACGCGCTCGCGCGTTCGTCGTCGCGGACGGCGATCATGATCCGCCCCGGCAGGGAACGCCGGAGCGCGACCGACGCCGCCGCGATGAGGACCAGGACGGCGAGGCTGACGTAGTAGACGCCGAGCTGGGACGAACCGTCGACCGACCGTGGG
Organism: Mycobacteriales bacterium; assembly: GCA_035545535.1. Taxonomy (GTDB): domain Bacteria; phylum Actinomycetota; class Actinomycetes; order Mycobacteriales; family CAJCIY01; genus DASZYF01. The sequence continues at coordinate 17,192 of DASZYF010000088.1, forward strand.
ATGAGGGGTATCGGTCCGACGTCGCGCGACGAGGTCACCGATGCGGTGAACCAGCGGGTGTGGAACAGGTACTCGGACGCGACGATGCCGCCACCCAACGACGTCACCGCCAGGCTGAAGCCCCGGACGCGCAACGCGGGGACGGCGATGATCACCAGGGCCAGCGCACCCATCGCACCACCAGCCAGGGCGAGCGGCACGAGTCCGTAGCCGTGGTCCGAGAGCCGGGCGGCCGTGTACGCGCCGACACCCACGACGGCGAAGTGACCCAGGCTGAGCTGGCCACCCCACCCCGTCACCATCGTGAGCGAGACGGCGACGATCGCGTAGATGAGCAGCGTCGCGAGCAGGAACTGGTCCGACGCGCGGTGGAACGGCGGCAGGGCCGGGGCCAGGACGCCGACGAACAGGGCCAGCGCACCGAACGCGAGCACGGGCCGGCGGACGTACGCCCGGCTGCCCGCGGCCGCCGGCACGCGCATGGGCGGCAGGTCGTCGACCGCGGACCCGTTCGCGTCGAAGACCGAGCCGATCCGCCGGCCCCGCGCGAAGATCACCGCGAGGACGACGCCGAAGACGACCAGCTGGGCCGTGCCGGCGTTCGAGGTGTGCGCGACGGTCAGCTGCTGAGCGAGCCCGAGGACCAGACCCCCCACGACGGCGAGCGGGATCGACGCGAACGCGCCGAAGGCCGCGGCGCCGAGCGCGAGGAAGAGCTGCTCGGGGCCGAGCGCGGTCGCATCGAAGCGGCCCAGGGTCGATGACTGCAGGATCGCGCTCACGGCCGACAACGCACCGGCGATCCCCCACGCCACGGCACTCGTGAACGTGGGCGAGATGCCGCACGAGCGGGCCCACTCCGGGTTGCTCGCCGCCGCCCGGATCATCTTGCCGACGAGGGAGAAGCGCAGGAACGCCCCCAGCACCACGATGACGGCCGGCCCGAGGATCGCGATCAGGATGTACTGCCCGTGCAGGACCACCCCACCGACCGTCACCGACGCCTTGAACGGCAACGGGTACCCCTGCTGGGCGAGCCGGAACTGGTCGGGCTTCACGGCGTGGATGAACGTGACGGCGAGCAGGATCTGACTCACCCCGACGCTGAGCAGGAGCGAGGCCACCGTCGAGGCGCTGCGCGCCCGCAGCCGCCGGAAGAACAGCCGGTCGACGACGACACCGACGGCCGCGCCGACGAGCAGCGCAGTCGGGAACGCGAGCCAGTAGTCCCAGCCCCAGTCCACGACGAGCTTGGCCATGAGCAGGGCCGAGACTGCGCCGAGCTGGCCGTGCGCGAGGTTCAGGAACCGGCTCGATCGGTAGACCAGGACGATCCCGACCGACAGCAGGGCGACGAGGAGCCCTTGCAGGAGCCCGAGGACGATCGCCGAGGACGTCACGTCTCGGTCAGGCGACGACGATCCGGGCGGAGGCGACGTTCGACAGCTGACGGAACGGTGTGGTGACGTCGCCGTCGCGGTGCGCACTCACGCGCGCCGTGACGAAGTACGTGCCCGGCGTCTCGTAGGTGTGGGTCGCCGTGGCGACGAGGCGACGCTGCGTGCCGTCCACCGGCTCGCTCCCCGCGAAGGCTCCGGAGCCGTCGAAGTCCCACTCGACCTTCGTGATGGTCCCGCCGGCGTCCGGGGTCTCGGCGATGACGGTCAGGGCGACCGGCTGGCCGACGGGCACGTCGGCGCGGGTGTCGCCGTTCGCCGTGACGTGGACCACCGGCTGCACGCCACCGCGGGC
>DASZYF010000089.1:0-11505 GCA_035545535.1 Mycobacteriales bacterium
TGCCGCGCCGCGCGGCCCGGCGCTCACCACGCGCGCCGCGCTGCTCGGTGTCGTGGTCAGCGTGCTCGCCGTCCTGCTCGCCCTGCCGCTCAAGACCTACTTCAGCCAGCACTCGTCGATCTCCGCGCTGGAGCGCTCGCAGGCCGCGCAGCAGAAGCGCATCGCGGCCCTGCAGGCCACCGTGCAGCGCTACGACGATCCCGCCTACGTGCAGGCGCAGGCGCGCGCCCGGCTGCACTACGTGCTGCCCGGTGAGACCGACTACGTGATCGTGCCGAAGAAGGCGAAGGCGAAGCCGGTGGCGACGTCGCCCGCGACGACGCCCCGCCAGACCGTGCCCGGCAGCAGCCAGCTCTCGCCGTGGTGGACGCGCCTGTGGGCCAGCTCCGCCCAGGCCGGGCGGTGACCGGCCCCCACCCGGCCTCCGAACCCGTGCCCGTGGACGAAACCGTGCGCGCCGTGGTCGAGGCGCAGCTCGGCCGCCCGCCCCGCGCCATCCGTGCGGTCGCGCACCGCTGCTCGTGCGGGCTGCCGGACGTCATCGAGACCAACCCGGTGCTCGCCGACGGGACGCCGTTCCCCACGCTCTACTACCTGACCTGCCCGCGGGCGGCCGGCGCGATCGGACGGCTGGAGTCCGAGGGCATGATGCGGGACATGAACGCCCGGCTCGCCGATGACCAGAAGAGCGATGGTGAGCTCGCCCGTCGCTACGCCGCCGCCGACGCCGCGTACCGCGACCGGCGCACCGCTCTCGGTGGCCGGCCGGACATGCCCACCGCCGGTGGCATGCCGGTGCGGGTGAAGTGCCTGCACGCCCTCGTCGCCCACTCGCTCGCGGCCGGGCCGGGAGTCAACCCCTTCGGCGACGAAGCCCTCGCCGTGCTCGACGACTGGGGCGCGCGCGGGCCGTGCGTCGACCTCTCCGCCGAGGGCCCCGCGTGAGGCGCCGGGTCGCGGCGCTCGACTGCGGCACGAACACCGTGCGACTGCTCGTCGCCGACATCGACGACACCCCCGACGGCGCCGTGCTGACCGATGTGGAGCGGCACAGCGAGATCGTGCGGCTCGGACAGGGAGTGGACCGCACCGGCGTGCTCGCCGACGATGCGCTCGCCCGCACCCGCGCCGCGCTCGAGCGCTACGCCGCCCGCGTCGCCGCCACGGGTGTCGACGCCGCGCACACCCGTCTCGTCGCCACGAGCGCGACGCGGGACGCGCGCAACCGCGACGTGTTCGTCGAGATGGTGCGCAGCACGCTCGGCGTCGACCCGGAGGTCGTGCCCGGCGAGGAGGAGGCCGCGCTCGCGTTCGCCGGTGCGACGCGCGAGCTGCTCGCCGATCCCTCGGTCGACCCGCCGTTCCTCGTGGTCGACATCGGTGGCGGGTCCACCGAGCTCGTCGTCGGCACCGGGCACGTCGAGGTGGCGCGCAGCATGGACGTCGGCTCCGTGCGTCTCACCGAGCGGCACCTGGCGGATGACCCGCCCACCGATGCGCAGGTGGCGGCGGCCGTCGCCGACGTCGACGCGGTCCTCGACGACGTGCTGCCGCTCGTCGGCACGTCCGCGAAGACCCTCGTCGCCGTCGCCGGCACGGCGACGACGCTGTCGGCGCTGGCGCTCGGGCTCGACGTGTACGACGCCGCCGCCGTGCACCACTCGCGCATCAGCACCGACACCGTCGACGCCGTCGTCGCGCGGTTGCGGGCGAGCACCGCTGCGCAGATCCGCGCCATGGGACCGGTGCCAGAGAAGCGGGCCGACGTGCTCACCGCCGGCGCGCTGATCCTGCAGACGGTGCTGCACCGCTGCGCCGCCGCGGGCTACCTCGCGAGCGAGCACGACATCCTGGACGGCATCGCCTGGAGCATCCTGGCGAGGACGGCCGACGATCGCCCCATGGGCCCTGACGGAGATGTGGGATGAGCAAGAGCGACTGGGTCGACCAGGTGGCACGCGTCGAGAAGCCGTGGGGGCACGAAGAGCACTTCGCCCTCGTCGACGGCCGCTACTGCGGCAAGGCGCTGCACATCACCGCGGGCCACAGCCTCTCGTTGCAGTACCACGAGCGCAAGGAGGAGACGATCTCGGTGCAGTCCGGACGGCTGCGCTTCGAGGTCGGCCCGCACGAAGACGCGCTCGAGGCGTTCGACCTGCTGCCCGGTGAGGCCGTGCACATCACGCCCGGCACCCGGCACCGCATGACCGCCATCGAGGACACCGTCGTGCTCGAGGCGTCGACGACGGAGCTCACCGACGTCGTGCGGCTCGAGGACCGCTACGGCCGCGAGGGCACCAACGCTCCGTGATCAACGGCGCCGGGAGCTTGCGAGCGGGCCGAGTGATGGCGGCGCCGGGAGCTTGCGAGCGGGCCGAGTGATGAAGCGGGTCGTCGGGGACGACGCATCCCGGGAGCCGGTCGCGCCCGGGTCCGGCTGGCCCGGCGACCCGGCCCGGCCGACGACACCGGTCGCGCACGACGCGGCGAACGTCGAACGCCTGGCCGGCTCCGCGCCGAGCCTCTCGCACCTCGACGCGCGGGTGTCGGTGTGCCGCGCATGCCCGCGGCTGGTGACGTGGCGCGAGAAGGTCGCGCGTGAACGCCGCGCGGCCTTCGCGGGCGAGCGCTACTGGGGCCGCCCGGCGCCGTCGTGGGGGCCGCACGACGGCGCGCCGGCGCGCATCCTCGTCGTCGGTCTCGCGCCGGCCGCGCACGGCGCCAACCGCACCGGGCGGATCTTCACCGGTGACCGCAGCGGCGACTGGCTCTACGCGGCCCTGCACCGCGCCGGCCTCGCGAACCAGCCCACGTCGGTCCACGCCGGAGACGGCCTCGCGCTGCACGGCGTGCGGATCCTCGCCGCGGTCCACTGCGCGCCCCCGGCCAACAAGCCCACGCCCGAGGAGCGCGACGCGTGCGCGCCGTGGCTGCGCCGCGACCTCCAGCTGTCGCTGCGCGCCGCGCGCGTGGTCATCGCGCTCGGCGGCTTCGCGTGGGGTGCGCTGTGGCCCGCGCTGCGCGACGCCGGCTGGCCCGAGGTGCCGGCCCGGCCGGCCGCGTTCGGGCACGGACGTGAGGTGCCGCTGGGGGAGAGCGGGCGCACGGTGCTCGGGTGCTACCACCCGAGCCAGCAGAACACATTCACCGGCCGCCTCACCGAGGACATGATCGATGCGGTCCTGGTGAGATCCGTCACGCTCGCTGGGGGATGACGCGCCCGCACGGTGACGCTGTCGTGGGTACGGGTACCGTCGCCGCGAGGGACAACGAGCACGAGGTGATCACGATGCCTCAGCAGACGAGGCCGCACCACACGAGCGCACCGCCCCCGGTGACGTCCCTGCGCAACGCGAAGCGCAAGGAGATCCTCATCGTCGGCGGCGGTTACGTCGGCATGTACGTCGCGTTGCGGCTGGAGAAGCGCTTGCGCCCCGGCGAGGCCTCGATCACCGTCGTCTCTCCACGGTCCTACATGACCTACCAGCCGTTCCTGCCGGAGGCGGCCGCCGGGTCGCTCGAGCCGCGGCACGTCGTCGTGCCGCTGCGGCGAGTGCTCAAGCGGGCGAACATCGTGACCGGTCGGGTGGTCAGCATCGATCACGCGCACAAGCGCGCGCACATCGAACCCGTCGAGGGCCCTGCCTACGACCACCGGTACGACATCGTGGTCGTCGCGCCCGGGTCGATCTCGCGCACGCTGCCGATCCCCGGCCTCGTCGACGTCGGCGTCGGGTTCAAGACCCTCGAGGAAGCGATCTTCCTGCGCAACAGCGTGATCGAGCGCCTCGACGCCGCGTCGTCCATGACCGACGTAGCGCAACGACGCAAGGCGTTGACGTTCCTGTTCATCGGTGGCGGGTACGCCGGCATCGAGGCGCTCGCCGAGCTCGAGGACATGGCCCGGGACGCGACGCGGTACTACGAAGGCGTCGAGCCGAGCGACCTGCGCTTCGTCCTCGTCGAGGCGTCCGCGCGGATCCTGCCGGAGGTGAGCGAGTCACTGGGCCGCTACACGGTCGACCGGCTCGTCGAGCGAGGCATCGACGTGCGGCTGCAGACCCGGGTCGAGTCGCTGGTCGGTGGACACGTGGTGCTCGACGACGGCACCGAGCTCGACGCCGAGACCATCGTGTGGACGGCCGGCGTCAAGCCCCATCCGATGCTCGCGGACACCGACCTGCCGCTGGATGACAAGGGCCGCGTCAAGGCGACCGCGTTCTTGCAGGTCGAGGGCGTGGCCGACGCCTGGGTCGCCGGTGACAGCGCCGCTGTGCCGGACCTCACCCAGCCCGGGAAGCTCACGGGACCGAGCGCCCAGCACGCCGTCCGGCAGGCGCGCCGGCTCGGCGACAACATCGTCGCCACCCTGCGCGGGCACGCGGCGCAGGAGTACCGGCACGCGTACGCGGGCTCGGTGGCCTCCCTCGGGTTGCACAAGGGCGTCGCCGAGATCTACGGCATCCGCCTCAAGGGCTGGCCCGCGTGGTTCATGCACCGGACCTACCACCTGTCGCGGGTCCCGACGACGAACCGCAAGGTCCGGGTCGTCCTCGACTGGACGCTGGCCCTGTTCTTCCGGCGCGAGATCGTCTCGCTCGGGTCGCTCCAGATGCCCAAGGCGGAGTTTCTCGAGGCGGCGGCTCCGCCGAGGGTCGCGACGGCGTCCTCCTAGCGTCCCTAGGCTCGGCGTGTGCCGCAGCTCGCCGTCGCCGTCCTCGGTCCCGACCGTCCCGGCGTCATCGCCGCGCTGACCGAGGTGCTGCTCGCCGACGGCGGCAACCTCGAGGACGCGTCGATGACGATCTTGCGCGGGCAGTTCGCGATGACGCTCGTCGTCGACGTGCCGCGGGCCGCGCGCGAGGTCGAGGCGGCGCTCGAAGACGTCGCCGGCGCGCTCGATCTGCTGGTCAGCGTGCGCGAGACCGCGCCCGACCACGCGGATCCACCCGCTGCGGCGCCGTACCTGCTGCGCGTGCACGGCGCCGACCGGCCGGGCCTTCTGCACCGCGCGACGGCGCTGCTCGCCGCGCACGGCGCGAACGTGACCGACCTGACCACGCGGCTCGTCGGCAGCCCCGACGCTCCCGTCTACGTGATGGTCATCGCGGTCGACGTGCCGGCCGACGCCGACACCGCGACGTTGACGGCCGCGGTCGACGCGCTCGCGCGTGAGCTCGACGTCGAGGCGACGCTGCGCCCCGCCGACGACGACCTGCTGTGAACCTGTCCGACGAGGACGTGCGTCGGCTGCCCGACCCGGTCCTCGCCCGCCGCTGCGTCGATGTCGACCCGCTCGACGCGGACGTCGTGGCGCTCGCCGACGCGATGGTCGAGCTCATGCGCGTCTCGCCGCACTGCGTGGGCATCGCCGCACCGCAGGTCGGCCGGCCCTGGCGGCTGTTCGTGCTCGACACGACCGGACACAAGAAGGCCCGCAGCGCGCACGGCCTCGTGGTGATGGTCAACCCGGTCATCGTCGAGCGGACGGGCGAGGACATCGCACGGGAGGGCTGCCTGTCCGTGCCGGACCTCACGGGCGATGTCCCGCGGGCCTCGGGGGTCGTGGTCAGCGGTGTCGAGCCGCGGACCGCACGCACCCGCGTCATCGAGGCGGACGCGTTCGAGGCCCGGGCGTTCCAGCACGAGATCGACCATGTCAACGGCCTGTTGTTCCTCGACCGCGTGCGCACACCGCAAGGGCTCCATCGGCGCAAGACCTACGGCTGAGGGCTAGGCCAGCCACACGCCTTCGCTGACCGCCATCCCGAGGGGCGGACGCCCGACCGCTGCCTCGACCCAGTGCTTGGCGTGCTCGGGCGGCAGCGGGCGGCTCCAGTAGAAGCCCTGCGCGTGGTCGCACCCGAGGCGGCGCAACGCGTCGAGCTGCTGCGCGGTCTCCACGCCTTCGGCGATCGTGCGGATGCCCAGCGCGTGCGACATCTCGATGATGCTCGCGACCAGCGCGTTGTCCGCGCCCTCGGTCCCGAGACCAGCGACGAACGAGCGATCGATCTTCAGCACGTCGATCGGCAGCTTCTGCAGGTAGGACAGCGACGAGTAGCCGGTGCCGAAGTCGTCGAGGCCGATCGAGACGCCGAGCTCCTTCAGCGCGCGCAGGGCCTGCGCCGCCCGCGCCACGTCGCCGAGCACGACGCTCTCGGTGATCTCGATGCAGAGGCGCGATGCGTCGAGGCCCGACGCGTCGAGCTGGGCGCGCACGAGGTCGAGCAGTCCGCGGTCGAGCAGCTGGCGGGTGGAGAGGTTCACGCCGACGACGAGGTGGCGCAGCGGCGGCTCGTCCCGCTGCCACGCGCCGATCTCCCGGCACGCCATCGCCATCACCGCGGATCCCAACGGCACGATGAGCCCGGTCTCCTCGGCGACCGGCACGAACACGCCCGGCGGCAGCAGCCCCCGCTCGGGATGCGCCCAACGCACGAGCGCCTCCACGCCGATGACGCACTCGCTGCTCAGATCCATCGTCGGCTGGTAGTGCAGCCGAAGCTCGTCGCGCTCGAGGGCGCGCCGCAGGTCGGTCTCCGTCTCGAGCCGGATGCGGATGCCGGTGCGCAGCGCCGTGTCGAAGATCTCCCACTGATCTCCGCCCGCCTCCTTCGCCCGGTACATCGCGATGTCGGCGTCGCGGAGCAACGACTCGGGGGAGACGTCGGCGCCGTTGTCCGGAGAAGTGCTGCCGGACAGGGCGATCCCGATGCTCGCGTGCGGAGTGACCTCTTGCCCGACGAGGTCGACGGGCTGCGCGATGGCCGCGGCGACCCGCGCCGCGAGGGTGCAGGCGTCGGCCTCGGTGATCTCCTCGCAGAGGAGCACGAACTCGTCACCGCCGAAGCGGGCGACGGTGTCCTCGGGTCGCAGGCATGCGGTGAGCCGCCGCGTGACGACGTGGAGCAGGTGGTCGCCCGCCTGGTGGCCGAGGCTGTCGTTCACCCACTTGAAGCGGTCGAGGTCGAGGAAGAGGACCGCGACGGTGCCGTGGTGGCGGCGCTGCCGCGCGAGCGCGTGCTCGAGCCGGTCGAGGAACAGCGTGCGGTTGGGCAGGCCGGTGAGCCCGTCGTGCAAGGCCTGCTGGATGAGCGCTTCGGTGTTCGTCTCCTGCAACGCCAGCTGCATCCGGTCGCGCTCGCTGCGCACGGCGCCCAGGATCATGCCGGTCAGGGCGATGACCGCGAGGAACGTGTCCAGGTGCCACAGCGCGTGCACGGCATCGTCGTTCGCGAACGCGCCGGCACCCTCCGCGGTGCGCACGACCGCGACCACCGCGACGACGAGCGCTCCCGTCGACGCCATGCGCCGGTCGAGCCGCATGGCCATCCACGCCAGGGCGGGGAACACCAGCGAGGGGTAGGACGCACCTCCGCCGAACGCGGCGTACGTCGCGACCGCGAGCAGCGCCAGCGCCGCGGCGGTCTCGAGCGGGGCCGATTCGCTGCGCAGGTGCGGGTTGGGCCGGACCCACGTGAGCACGAGGGGCGTGACGATGAGGACGCCGAGGGCATCGCCGACCCACCACACCTCCCAGCTCGACCACAGCGCCGATGCGGGGATGACGCCGGCGGTCCACAGCGACAGCACGCCCGCGGTCGCGGAGAGCGTCGTCGCCAGCGCCGCGCCCAGGGTGCCGAGCGCGAGGACGTCGCGGACGCGGTGCAGCGACAGCGTGCGGCCCACCACCCAGCGCAGCAGCATGAGGCCGGCCAGGGCCTCGAACGTGTTCCCGACGGCCATGCCGGTCGCGGCGGCGAGCGGCGTGCCCGACGTCGCGTTGGCCACGAGCTCGCCGACCGCGATGGCGGGCAGGATGCGCGGACCGCGCAGGATCACCAGCGCCAGCGCCAGCCCGGCGGGTGGCCAGATCGGCGCGACCCCGCCGGTCAGCGTGGGCAGCGACAGGCCGACCTTGGCGACGGCCCAGTAGAGGAGGGCACCGAGCACGACCTCACCGAGGTAGCGCGGCCCGCGTGGGGTTCGCGCGGCGAGGTCCTCCACCGTCCCGTCGTCGGCACGTCGGCGGCGCAGCGGATGGCACGTCCGGATCAGCCCTTCCGGACAGAGCCGACCGGGCGAACCGGGCGCTGCGCCGTCCGCAGCACCCGGACCTGCGAGGCTGGTCGGGCCCCTGTAGGCCAAAGGTCGAGCCGGAGCCCTTAAAAGGTTCGTCGCTGCGGGTTCGAGTCCCGCCAGGGGCACGACCACGCGTGTGGCTGCTCATGCCCTTCACATCCGGCTGCCACGATGGACCCGTGACCGCGCCCCCGCTCACGGTCGTCCTGCCCGCGCGTGAAGGGCTCGCCTCCGTCGAGGCGGTGCTCGACGCGCTGCGCCCACAGGCCCTCGCCACCGGCACCGAGGTGATCGTCGTCGGGCCCGTGGACGCGCCGCTGCCGGACGGCGTCCACGCGATCCGCATGGCGAGCGACGACATCTTCGCGCTCCGCCAGGCCGGCTACGAGCAGGCCCGGGGCGCCGTCGTCGCCACCGGCGAGGACCACGCCGTGCCGCGACCCGACTGGTGCGCGGCGATCATCCGCGCGCACGCCGAGCACCCGGAGGTGCCGATGGTCGTCGGTTGCCTCGCGAACGGGACGGCGCGCACGCTCGCGGGCCGCGCGAACTTCCTCGCGTTCGCCGCGCCGTTCGAACCGCCCATGCCGGCGCTGCGCGGCGGCCGCCCGGCCCCCAGCTCGGCGCTGTCGGTGAAGCGCGCGGTGCTCGAGGACTGCCGGGGCCGCAAGGGCCACTTCGAGGCCGAGGTGATCCCGCGGCTGTTCGCCGACGGCGCGTTCGTCAGTGACGACCGCATCGTGGCCGATCACCACCAGGACCACGGGCTCCGTTGGGCCGTCGTGAACGGCTACCACTCGGCGCGCTCGTCCTACGGGCTCGGGCGCAGCGGGATCGCGGCGCGGACCCGCGTGCGGCTCGCGGGGTGGGCCGTGCTGGCCTGGCCGCGGCGGATCATGCGCGAGGCGATGGCGTCACGCTCGCGCGCCCGCGGTGACCTGGCGGGAGTGGCGCCGATAGCTCTCGCGGTGGGTGTCGGTGCGGCGCTCGGCCTGCTCGTCGGTCCCGGCCGCTCGCCCGACCGGGTCGCCTGACGCCGCGGTCAGGCGCCGGCGAGGCTGCGGGCGAGCTCGACGACCCGGCGCAGCTGGAGGAGCTCGACCTGCAGGAAGGTCGGGCCGCCGTCGCGGCCGAGGAACACGTGATGGTCCGACCAGCCGATGCCGACCACCTCCCACCGCCCGTCGAGCAGCGCCCGCCGGGGCAGCGCGCCGGTGGGCGCGGGCAGCCCGTCCGGGAGGGCCGACGGCGATCCCACCGAGCGGTGCTGGACGCGCTTGGTGTCCGTCGCGGACGTCGACACCGCCCAGTCGGCGCCGAACACCATCGCACCCATCGAGACGGTCGTGGCGAGCGCCGAGGCCGGCTCGGCGGCGACGCGCTGCAGGAGGTCGAGGTCGGCGCGCTGGCCGGTCACCCGCACCGTCTTGCGTGCGGAGAGCACCCCCGCACCGGCCCCCGCGAGCACCTCGCGCAGCCGGTCCTCGCCGGCCCCGGGCAGGTCGACCACGACGTCGTCGATGGCCCGCCCCTCACCGGCCGCGAGCACCTCGATGTCGACGATGTTGCCGCCCGCGTCGGCCAGTGCCTTCGCGACGGCCAGGAGGGCGCCCGGGCGGTCGGGGAGCGTCACTCGCGCACGCAGCAGCACTGCGCGAGTCTGCCTTCGGCATGTGTCGCTCGTGTCACGCGCGTGTGTCACGCAACCTGAGGCGCGCCCTGGCGTCCTACTGGGTGTGGGGCAGCGCACAGGGGCCGACGAGGGTTCGGCGCAGCGCAGCGCCTGTGGCAAGATGACCCGGGTCCCCGTCCTTCCCCTGGGGTGCACGGCGGCGCGTGCCGTGCTCCACGCCGATACCCGCGAGAGCTCCTGCCGGTGATCTTCCCGACCGTCTCGTTCGCGGCGTTCTTCGTCGTCGTGTTCGCGGTGTCGTGGGCCCTCATGCCCCATCCGCGGCTGTGGAAGCCGTTCATCGTCGCCGCGTCGTACTTCTTCTACGGCTACGCCGACTGGCGCTTCTGCTTCCTGCTGGCCGCCCTCACCGTGTGGAACCAGGTGATGGCGGTGCTGATGGCCCGGACGGAGAGGGAGGGACGCAAGAGCCAGCTGCTCGCCCTCGCGCTGGTCGGTGACCTCGCAACGTTGGGCTGGTTCAAGTACTACGGGTTCTTCACGACCAGCGTCGCGTCGCTGCTGCACGACCTGCACCTCGGGATGCCGCTGCCGCTGCTGCAGGTCGCCCTGCCAGTGGGCATCAGCTTCTTCACGTTCCAGGCGCTCTCGTACGTGATCGACGTGCGCCGCGGCAAGGTTGCGGTCGCGAGCTGGATCGACTTCGCGGTCTACCTGAGCTTCTTCCCGCACCTCGTCGCCGGGCCGATCGTGCGGGCGGGGGAGTTCCTTCCCCAGCTGTCGTCGCCGCGGGACCCGGCGGACATCCCGGTGTCGCGCGCGTTCGGCTTGATCGTCGCCGGCCTGGTCAAGAAGGTCGTCATCGCCGACGTCCTCGCCACCGACATCGTCAACCCGGTGTTCGACGTGCCGCAGGCGCACTCCGGCCTCGAGACCGTCGTCGCCATCTACGGCTACGCCGTGCAGATCTTCTGCGACTTCTCCGCGTACTCCGACATCGCGATCGGCGTGGCGCTGCTGCTCGGCTTCCAGTTCCCGCAGAACTTCAACCGCCCCTACACGGCGACGAGCTTCTCCGACTTCTGGCGGCGCTGGCACATGACGCTGTCGCGCTGGCTGCGCGACTACCTCTACATCCCGCTGGGCGGCAACCAGCGAGGGCGGCGCCGCACCTACATCAACCTCGGCCTGACGATGGTGATCGGCGGGCTGTGGCACGGCGCGGCCTGGCCGTTCATCGTGTGGGGCGCCCTGCACGGCGGCGCGCTCGCCACCGAGCGCTGGGTGGTCGAGAAGCGCACCGGCAGCACGGCCATCACCGTCCCGCAGACCGTGGGCGGCCGGGTGCTCGCGCGGGTGCTCGTGTTCCACGTCGTCTGCCTGGCGTGGGTGTTCTTCCGGTCGTCCTCGCTGTCGTCGGCCGGCACGCTGCTCTCGCGCCTCTGGTCCGGCGGGCTCGACAGCACGCTGGTCACCACGCCCGTCGTGCTCGCGATCGTCGCCGGCCTGGTGTGGCAGTACCTGCCCGAGGGCCTCGGCGCGCGCTTCGGCGCACTGTTCACCCGCCAGGCCGTGCTCGCGCAGGGCGCGGCCATCGGCGTCGCGATCGTCGTCATCAACGCGCTCGGCCACCAGGGTGTGGCCCCGTTCCTCTACTTCAGGTTCTGACCATGGTCGACACGATCCCCGAGACGGGCGCGGCGCACGTCAAGGTCGTCGCGCGCCCCCGCCGTGGTGGCCCGCGCCCGCCCGCCGGGCCGCCGCGTGGCAAGTCCGCCCCGCCGGCC
>DASZYF010000090.1:0-3627 GCA_035545535.1 Mycobacteriales bacterium
GAAGCGGCGTGGGCAGCACGCTCGACCACGTCGAGACCTACACACTCGACCCGACGGGCTTCACCGCGCAACCGAACCAGGGCTTCCACGCGAAGGTCACGACGCACGTGACGACGTCGAACGGCTCGACCGTGAAGCACAAGGTGTTCTGGTTCGGCCCGTGCGCTGTCCCGTCCCCGAGCGAGTCACCGTCCCCGAGCGAGTCGCCCTCCCCGAGCGAGTCGCCCTCTCCCAGCGAGTCACCGTCCCCGAGCGAGTCACCGTCCCCGAGCGAGTCACCCTCCCCGAGCGAGTCACCCTCTCCCAGCGAGTCACCGTCCCCGAGCGAGTCGCCCTCCCCGAGCGTGTCTCCCACCACGGAGGTCACCACGGCGGCCGCGTCCTCGCCCGCGGTCTCGGTGTCCGCCGCCGTCATCGCGCGCAGCCCCACCGCGTCGGTGAAGGCTGTGCGCATCACCCGCAAGCCGCACAAGCCGACCGGGCAGCTCGCGTTCACCGGCGCGAACGTGCTGCCCCTCGGTGCGCTCGCCATCGGGCTGCTCGGCCTGGGCGTCGCGCTGCGCCGCCGCCGGGAGGACTGAGACCCACGGGGCCGGTCCGGGCGGGCTCGTCAGGACAGCAGGGCGAGCCCGTCGTCGACCATGCGGTTGAGGCCCGTCTCCACCGCTTCGCGGAACGACGTCAGGTCGGTGCCGTCGTCGCCCATGACGCCGGCCAGGTACCGCGCGGCGACGCCGGCGAGGATGCAGGCCATCCGCCAGTGCGCGAACGCCATGAAGTAGTCGAGGCGGCCGACGTCGGTGCCGGTCAGCTCGGCGTAGCGCTCGGCGAGCGCGTGCCGCGACGCGAACCCGGGGATGTCGGTGGGTGACTGCGCGACCAGCGTGGCGCCGGACTCCTCGCCCTGCTCGATCCAGCCGGCCAGCATCCAGCCGACGTCGGCGAGCGGATCCCCGAGCGCCGCGAGCTCCCAGTCGAGCACGGCCTGCACCTTGCCGTCGGGTGAGGCGAGGACGTTGCCGAGCCGGTAGTCGCCGTGCACGACCGCGACCTTCGTCTGCGGCGGTGCGGCGGCGGTGAGCTTGCGGTGCAGCTCCGGCATCGGCAGCCCTTGCAGGCCCGCCTGCTCGTAGGTCGCCTCCCACTGCTTGTTCCACCGGCGCAGCTGACGCGCCAGGTAGTCCTCGCGCGGGCCGATGGTGCCGATGCCCGCGGCATCGACGTCGACCGCGTGCAGCGCGGCGAGCACCTCGACGAGGTCGTAGGAGAGCACCGAGCGCGCGTCCTCGGTCATCGCCCGCGCGGTGTCGTGATCGGCGAGCACGACACCGTCGACGTAGCCCATGACGTAGAACGGCGCCCCGACGACCGACTCGTCCTCGCACAGCGCGATCGGTTCCGGGACGGGCACCGGGGTGGGGTGGAACGCGGAGATGAAGCGCCACTCGCGGCCCATGTCGTGCGCGGTCGCGAGCACGTGACCGGTCGGCGGCCGGCGCAGCACCCAGGTGGCGCCCGCGCTGTCGGTCATCTTGTAGGTGAGGTTCGAGCGCCCGCCGGCGATCTGGTCGGCGTGCAGCGGCGGCGCGACGTCGATGCCTTGCGAGCGCAGCCACGCGGCGACGGCCTTCGGGTCGGCGGGCGAGGACATGCAGTGCATCCTGCCCGACCGGCACGTCTACTAGCGTTCGGTCCCATGTCGGTCGGTCCGCTGGTGCCCGCGGACGAGCTGTTCGTCCACCAGATCACCGACACCTTCGCGACGGTCGGGCAGGCCGACCGCAGCTGGACCGAGAAGCTGTGGGCGGTGGCGTCCGCGCCCGACGGTTCGTTGCAGGTCGACCTCGGGCTGGGCCTGTACCCGAACCGCGGCGTCATCGACGGCTACGCCGGTGTCTCGCGCGGCGTCGAGCAGTGGACGGTGCGCGCGAGCGGGCGGCTGTCCGCGGCGAACGACAGCGTCGTCGGCCCGATCGGCTACGCGGTCACCGACCCTCTGGTGAGCTGCCGGTTCACGCTCGCGGCGACCGACGCGGTGCCGATCGCGTTCGACTGGACCTTCACCGGCGTCGTCCCGCCGTTCGTCGAGGAGCGCGAGCTCAAGCGCAGCCACGACGGCCGCCGGATCGACAGCGACATCGTGCGCTTCCACCACACGGGGACCGCGCACGGCTGGGTCGAGGTCGACGGTGTGCGGACCGACGTGGACGGCTGGGTGGCCGGGCGCGACCGGTCATGGGGCGTGCGCTACATGATCGGCGAGCCGCCGCGCGACATGCCGCGCCCGCCGCGGGACCGCGACAGCGCGACGTTCACGATCTGGTCCCCGATCCTGTGCACGCGTGCGGACGGCTCCCGGTACGGGCTGCACCTCTACTACCTGTCCGACATCTCCCCGACGCGTTCGAAGGTCGAGGTGCAGGGCGGCATCGAGGAGCCCGACGGCTCGCGCACCCCCATCACCGGGGCGGTGCCCGTGTTCGACTTCGATCCGCGCAACCGGCGCCTGCGCGGTGGGCGGCTCGACCTGACCACAGCCGACGGGACCGCGCGGCCGGTCACCGTGGAGGCGGTCGGTGACACCGGCTTCCACCTCGGCACCGGGCTGTACTTCTCCTTCGACGGCAGCTGGCACGGGCAGTGGCACGGCGACGGGCACGTCGAGGGCGAGCACATCGCGGACTGCTCGGACCCCGAGACCGCGCGCCGCGTGCACCAGATCCGCGACTGCATCGTGCGCGTCGACGATCCCGTCGGTGGCGGCACGGGCATCGGCACGATGCAGACGATCGCGATGGGGGCGCACCCCGCGACCAACCTGTCCGCCGAGGGGAGCTTCGTGTGAGTCCGCAGTTCAAGGCGAAGGAGCGTCCGAAGGACCTGGACTCCCCCAAGGTCTTCCGCATCATCCAGCGCATGTCGCACGCCAACACGGCGGTGTTCCGGGCTACCCGCGGCGTGCTCGGCAGCAAGTTCCGCGTCGGCGCGGCGTTCCCGTGGGGCGTGCCGGTGGCGTTGCTGACGACGACCGGGCGCAAGTCCGGTGAGAAGCGCACGGTGCCGCTGCTCGTGCTGCGCGACGGCGAGCGCGCGATCTTCGTCGGCTCGCAGGGCGGGCTCCCGAAGCACCCCGCCTGGTACCTGAACCTGCAGGACGATCCGAACGTCGTCGTGCAGCTGCGCTTCCAGGGCGCGAAGCCGATGAAGGCGCGCACGGCCGACCCCGCCGAGCGGGCGACGTACTGGCCGCGACTGACGACGATGTATCCCGACTTCGACAACTACCAGGCGTGGACCGACCGGGAGATCCCGGTCGTCATCTGCGAGCCGGCCTGACGTTCAGAGCGTCAGCGCAGGCCGAACGCGTCGAGGAGCGAGCGCGCCGACCGACCGCAACCGAGCGGCGTGACGTGCAGCACCTCGGCGGCCGCGCGGGTGATCGAGCAGTGCGACAGCGCGGCGCCGACCACCGCGTGGTGCACGCGGGGCGACAGCACGACGGTGAGGACGCGGTTGTTGTCCGAGTGGTCGTCCTCGTCGAACGTGATGACGATGGCGAGCTTGCCGCTCGTCCAGTCCGGTCCGGCCATGATCACCGGCAGCCATCCGCGCAGCCATGCGTCGGAC
>DASZYF010000091.1:0-6676 GCA_035545535.1 Mycobacteriales bacterium
CGGCGGTTTCGTGCCCCCGGCGAGCGTCGGCGGCGTGACGCCGCCCGAGCAGGCGGCCCCCGCGCCGGTCACCGCGCCGCAGATCGCTCCGGGCGCCGGGTCCGCACCGCAGACCGTCGCGACCGCGCCCGTCGCGCTGTCCTCGGACACCGGCCAGCCGCTGTGGCTGTGGATCGTCGGCGGCATCGGCACCGCGCTGCTGCTCGCCTCGCTCTCGCTGTCCCTCGGCGCTGCCCCGCCGGCCCCTGCGTCCGCCCGCTCGCACGTCCCCCTCCGAGGAGCTGCCCGATGACCCGCCTGCGCCGCATCGTCCCGATCGTGCTCGCGGGCGCCGTCGCCGGAGCCGCGTGCGGCCTGTCGCCCGCGTCGCGCGATGCCGTCAAGGCCCAGCAGGGCGCGGTCATCACCGGCCCCTCCGGTGCGGTGCCGGCGCCCGCCGGGGACGTCGGCACCGGCGACACGGGCACCGGGGACACCGGCACCGGGAGCACCGGCACGGGCACGACGCCGACCACAGCGGCCACGGACGCCGCGCTCCCGGTCACGGGTGGCGGTGGCGGCGGCGTCGCGCCGGTCGGCGGTGGTGGTGGCACCACGGCGGCGCCGGGCCAGCCGACGACCGGTCCGCGCGCGACCGCGTCCGCCGGCTCGACCGCACCGTCCGGCAAGGCGTCCGCGGCCGGCGGACCGTGCAGCACCGACGGTGGCAACTCCACCGGCGTGACGAAGACGACGCTCAACATCGGCGCGCACGCACCGCTCACCGGTACGGGCACGCCGTTCCCGAACACGTCGTTCCAGGTCGGCTCGAAGATCTACTGGCAGGCGGCTGGGCACACGGTCTGCGGGCGGAAGGTCAGCGTCGACTTCCGCGACGACACCTACACGCCGTCCGGTGCCCGCGCAGTGTGCGAGCCGGAGAGCCGGCAGGACTTCCTCGTCATCGGGCTCGCCGGCACCGACCAGATCCAGTCCTGCGCCACCGACCCGGTGCTCGACGGCTCGGGCACGCCCTACCTGTCCGGTGGTGTGACGACGAACGGACTCACCGGCCTGCCCAACTACTTCCCGGTCAGCCTCACCTACCAGCAGCAGGGGCCGCTGGTCGTGAAGGCCGCGCAGGCCAACGGCTACGCGACGCCCGCCAAGGTCGACAGCGGTCACCAGTGGGCGATCGTCACCGCGAACACGAAGAACTTCGACGACGCGACGCAGGGCATCACGGCGGCGCTCGACGCGGCCGGCATCACCTACAAGGTCCTGCGCGTCGACCAGAGCGGCAACTACGACGCCGCGGCGACGTCGCAGGGGCAGAGCCTGGCGCTCAAGGGCTACCACACGATCTTCGTCGACACCGCCCCCGGCTACTTCGTCTTCATGACCGCGGGCTACTACAAGCAGAACCCGGTCGGCGACGCCATCTGGACCGGTCCGGGCATCACGTTCACCGAGCTCACCGTGGCCCAGCTCGCGTGCACGGCGACGGGCAGCCTCATCAACAACAAGGCGTACTTCCTCGCTCCGGGACCGGGGCTGGACCACGCGACGCCGGACTTCATCGCTGCGGCCAAGGCAGCCAACAACGGCAAGTACGACGACATCATGTGGAGCCTCTGGGGCCTGTCGCAGTCGATCTACCAGATGCTCACGAAGACGAGCGCCGCCGGTCCACTGACGCGGCAGTCGTTCATCAAGAACCTCTCCGGCTCGACCATCCCGAACGGCATCTACTCGCCGCTGGACTACCGGAGCTCGCACTTCGGCGGGACGGGGGCGTGGCTGCAACGGATGACCTGCTCCCAGAACGAGCCCGGGCAGAGCCAGCCGGGCACGTGGGTCACCGTCGGCTCCTCGCCGTACGTGCTCTGACGGTTGCCGGTGAACCCGTTGCTCCTGGCGCCGACGGTCGACACCCAGGCGCACGTCGTCGCGCCCCTGGTGAACGGCCTGTTCACGGGCTGCGCGTACGGCCTCGTCGCGCTCGGCCTGGTGCTGCTCTACCGCAGCAGCCGCATCTTCAACTTCGCGCAGGGCGAGTTCGCCAGCGTCGGCGCGTTCGTCGCTTCGGCGTTCATCACCGGTGAGGGCTTCCTGCCGAAGCTGCCGTACCCGTTCGCGATGATCGGAGGCGTCGTCGCCGCGGTGCTCATCGCGCTCGTCACCGAACGGGCCGTGGTGCAGCCCCTGTTCTCGCGGCCGCGCGTCGTGCTGGTGGTGGGCACGGTAGGCGTTGCTCTGCTGCTCATCGCGCTCGAAGGCATCGTGTTCCCCGGCGCCGGACGTCTGCTGCCACCGATCAGCAAGGCGCTCGGCACCGGCGACACGCCCTTCAAGGTCGATGGCATCCGCATCAGCTCCACCAACCTCCTCGAGCTGGGTGCGTTGGTCACCCTCGGCCTGCTCTCGGTCGTCTTCTTCCGGTTCTCGGCCCTCGGCACGGCGATCCTCGCGGTCAGCCAGGACGTGACCGCCGCGCGCGTCGTCGGCATCAGCGTGTCGCGGGTGTCGATGCTGACCTGGGGGTTGGCGGGCTTCCTCGCCGGCGTCGGCGGCGTCGTCGTCGGGTCCGACGAGGCGTTCCTGCCCGGCAAGTTCACCGGCCTCGTCCTCGTCCCGGCCTTCGCCGCTGCCGTCCTCGGCGGGATGACGAGCATGCCGGGCGCGTTCCTCGGCGGCATCCTCCTCGGTGAGGTCCAGGCGTTCGGCAACGCCGACGGGCTCGTGTGGCCCGGGCTGCGCTCGCTCCAGGGAGGCCAGGCTGAGCTGCTCGTCTTCCTGGTCGTGCTCGTCGTGCTGCTCGTCCGGCCGCGCGGGCTGCTCGGCAAGGACGCCTGATGACGGCCTCGGCGATCGCCACGCCCGGTCCCTTCACGACGCTGAAGGTCCGGGTCGGATGGAGTGGCGCGGTGCTGCGAGCCCTGGTCGTCGGCGGGATCGGCGCCCTCGTGGTGTGGGCGTGCTTCTACGACAAGACGGCCCTCGACGCGTCGCGTGCCGCGACGTACGCCGTGGTCGGTCTCTCGATGAACGTCCTCGTCGGCTACACCGGTCAGCTCTCTCTCGGGCAGCAGGGCTTCGTCGCCCTCGGCGGCATGGTCGCGGCCAACGTCGCCCACACCGGCACCGCGGCCGCAGACCCATGGCGGTTCGCGTTCTGCTTCCTCGCCGCGGGTGCCGTCACCGCCGTCGCCGCGTTCCTGCTGGGTGTCGTCGCGCTGCGGGTCCAAGGCCTCTACTTCGCGTTGCTCACCCTCATCTTCGGCAGCACCATCGTCGACACCCTGCTGTCCCAGCCCTCGCTCAACGGCCAGGGCACCGGACTGCCCGCCAACAACCCGACGTTCCTGCGCGGAGACACGCGGTTCGCCTTGTTCTGCTTCGCGGTGCTCGCGGTGTGCGTGTACGTCGACCGCCGGGTCGTCGCGTCGAAGGTGGGCCGTTCCTTCGTGGCACTGCGCGAGGACGAGCGGGCAGCGCAGGCGTTCGGCATCAACGTCCGCTCGGCGAAGCTGCTCGCCTTCGCCCTCGCCGGCGCGCTGGCCGGGATCGCCGGCGGCCTCTACGCCTTCGCGAGCCACCAGTTCAGCCAGAAGGACTTCACCGACGTCCCCGGCTTCAACCTCGCACTGACCTTCGTCGTCATGGCCGTCGTCGGCGGGCTCGGCTCCCGGGCGGGCGTCGTCGTCGGCTCGGCGTTCTTCGCCGTCCTGCCCGACCTCCTCCACCACGTCTTCACGTGGCTCGGGGGCGGGACGTACTACGGCGACCACTCCGGCTTCCTCACCGGCCTCGTCGGCGCGCTCTTGCTGCTGCAGACGCTGATCATGAACCCGGGTGGCCTCGGTCAGGTGCTGCGGCCGGTCACCCGCTGGCTCGGCGGCGGGCCACTGTTCGTCGACAAGCACGAGACGTTCGTGCTGCCCGGCACCGGCACGGGGAGCATGCGTGTCTGACCGCGCGAAGGGCACCGTCCTCGACGTCGACGGCGTCTCCATCCGGTTCGGCGGCTTGCAGGTGCTGCGCGGGCTGACGATGGCCGTCGGGGAGTGGGAGATCGTCGGGCTCATCGGGCCCAACGGCGCCGGCAAGACCACCGCGTTCAACTGCGTGACGGGCTTCTACAAGGCCGACGAGGGGTCCATCACCCACCGCGGGCAGGACATCACCCGCCTGCCGGTGCACAAGCGCGCGGCGCGCGGCCTGGGCCGCACGTTCCAGAACGTCGGCATGGTCAAGACGGCGACGGCGCTCGAGAACCTCAAGACGGCCCAGCACGCGCGCATCGCGTACGGCGCGGTCGCCGGCATCCTCGGCACCGGCGGCGTGCGCGAGGAGGAGAAGGCGCTCGCGCGACGCGCCGACGCGATCCTCGAGCTCGTCGGCCTCACGCACTTCCGCGACACGGTCGTCGCGTCGCTGCCCTACGGCGTCACGAAGCTGCTGGAGGTCGGCTGCGCGCTGGCCACCGACCCCGACGTGCTGCTGCTCGACGAGCCGTCGTCCGGCATGGGCCCGGAGGAGGCCCACGAGCTCGGTGACCGGCTGCTCGACCTGCGGCGCGAGCTCGGCCTCACGATCCTGCTCATCGAGCACCACGTGCCGCTCGTCACGCGGGTCTGCGACTACGTGTACGTGCTGTCGTCCGGTCGCATGCTCGCCGAAGGATCGCCGGACGAGGTGCGCAACCACCCCGAGGTCATCGCGGCCTACCTCGGCGGCGAAGCCCCCGAGGCCCTCGCGGCGACGACCGAGGATGCGGAGACGACTGCCATCGAGGTCATCACGCAGGAAGCGCTCAAGGCGGCCAAGCGCGCCCGGAAGAAGGCGTCATGAGCCTGCTCGAGGTCGTCGACCTGCGCACCGGCTACGGCTCGCTGCCGGTGCTGCAGGGCCTCACGTTCACCGTCGAGGAGGGGTCGGTCGCGGTCGTCCTCGGGCTCAACGGCGCCGGCAAGAGCACCACGGTCAACGCGCTCGCCGGCCTGCTGCCGGTCTGGGGCGGCGTCGTCCTGTTCGACGGCCGCGACGTCACCAAGCACGACGCGACGCGCATGGTGACCGCCGGCGTCGCGCTGTCCCCTGAGGGCCGTCGGGTCTTCCCGCAGCTGAGCGTCGAGACGAACCTCCGCCTCGGTGCGTGGACGCGTCGCCGCCAGCGGGCCGCGATCTCCGCGGCGCTCGACCGCGTGTACGGCTACTTCCCGCGCCTCGACGAGCGACGCGCGCAGCTCGCCGGCACGCTCTCCGGCGGCGAGCAGCAGATGCTCGCCATCGGCCGCGCGCTGATGAGCGCGCCGAAGCTGCTGCTCGTCGACGAGGCGTCGCTCGGGCTTTCCCCGAAGCTCGCGCAGACCGTGTTCGAGGTCGTGCGCACGATCGCCGACGACGGCACGACGGTCATCGTGGTCGAGCAGAACGTCGGGGTGCTGCCGTACGCGGACACCGCGCTGGTGCTGGAGAAGGGCGCGCTGACCTACGCGGGCAGCGCCGCCGAGCTCGAGCGGACCGGCGACCTGCGCGCGACCTACCTCGGTTAGCGGCCGGTCGCCGCGGGCTTGCAGACCCGGCACGGCGCCAGGCCCTGCGCCCGTGCCTCCGCGACGGTGAGCGCGGGCAGTGCGTCGCGCCCGGCGATGAGCCGGCAGTCGCTGCGGTGGTACGAGCCGGGCCCCGCGAGCACCAGGCCGGTCGCGTCGTCGGGGGAGCGGGTGCCAGTGGTCAGCGGCGAGGTCGTGAGCTGCACCTCGATGAGCCGCTCGAGGTGGCCCTCGATGCTGCGGCGGTCGTCGCGGCCGGACTGCACGATCAGCAGCGACGAGCCGATGACCACGAGGGCCAGGCCGAGGATGCCGCCGCTGATGAGGTAGGGGAACTGTTGGTTGAGCGACACCCGGCCGTTGACGCGGCCGTCGGCGGCCCCCGCGGCGCCGAGCGCGATGAGCAGGATCCCGATGCCGATGAGCAGCACCGCGGTCTTGGCGTGGAAGCGCGCCAGCACGAGGGCGATGCGGTCAAGGCGCCGGGTCAGGCTCCCGGGCTCCTTGGAGACCGGGCCGAGGTGCGTCACGTGCGGGGGCGGCGTGAAGGGCGATACCTCCGACGACGTACCCGGCTCGGGCGACGTGCTCATGCCTGACCTCCCGTGGGTGATGCGCTCACCGTAGGGGTTCGCGCCCCGTTCCCGTTGTCCTGCTGTCGGGGGCGTCGGACAGACTGGAGCCATGGCTCTGACTCTGATGGCGGTCCACGCCCACCCGGACGACGAGTGCTCGAGCACGGGTGGCGTGCTGGCGAAGTACTCCGCCGAGGGCGTGACGACGATCGTCGTGACCTGCACCAACGGCGAGCTCGGAGACGGCCCGGGCGGGATCAAGCCCGGCGAGGAGGGCCACGACACCGAAGCCGTGGCCGCCACCCGCCGGGGGGAGCTCCAGAAGGCGTGCGAGCTCCTGGGCGTCACGCACCTCGAGATGCTCGGCTACCACGACTCGGGCATGGCCGAGTGGGACTACAAGGACCACGAGCGCGCGTTCAGCGCCGTCCCCGTCGACGCTGCCGCCGATCGGCTGGCCGCGCTCATCGAGAAGCACCGCCCCGACGTCGTGACGACGTACTGCATCGACGACGGCTACGACCACCCCGACCACGTGCAGACCCACCACGTCGCGCTCGCCGC
>DASZYF010000092.1:0-15320 GCA_035545535.1 Mycobacteriales bacterium
GGGTTCGTACCGATCGAGAGCCCGCCGGTCGATCCCGACACCTTCACCGAGATGCTGCAGTCGCACGACGAAGGTGTCGCCGAGTTCCTCGACCTCGAGCGCGTGAAGCCGAACACGCTCGGCAACACCCGCATGCTCCGCATCCTCTGATGCGCCGGTCGGAGCCGCGCTAGGACGTAGCGGCGCGGATCGCCTGCGCGAGCGCGTCGGGGGCGTCGACCATCACGTAGGTGCCGCTGCCCGGCACCGGCACGTACGTCCCGTTGCGCGCGGTCTTCGCGATGCGCTCGCCGTCGCCCTTGGGGAAGACCTTGTCGGCGTCCCCCCACACCACGTGCACGGGTGCCTCGAGGGCTTCGAGCGCCGGCACCGCGTCGAGCGTCAGCGAGGGCTTCATCGATGCGGTGACCTGCACGGCGTCGCGGCGCGAGCGCGCGGATGTGCGGAACGCCCCGAGGATCGCGTCGATCCGCTCGTCGCTCGGCTGGGTGCTGCACACCTGCTTGAAGAACAGCTTCTTGCCGGCACCGGACGCGAAGAAGCGCATGAGCCCGGTGCCGATGCTGCCGCTGAGTCGGCAGAGCTTCACCATCGGCTTGAAGCTCGGCGGAGGGAAGTGGTCGAAGCTGTCGCAGTTGGTGAGCACCAGCGCGCCGATGCGGGACAGGCCCGGGTGCCCGGTGGCGAGCGACGTCAGCGTGATGCCGCCGCCGGAGTCGTTGGCGACGATGGTGACGTCACGCAGGTCGAGGGCCTCGAGCAGCTCGGGCACGCGCCGCGCGGTCGCGGCCACCGAGAGGTCGGTGCCGGCGGGCATCTCGTGCGCGTGCG
This sequence comes from Mycobacteriales bacterium, assembly GCA_035545535.1. Classification (GTDB taxonomy): domain Bacteria; phylum Actinomycetota; class Actinomycetes; order Mycobacteriales; family CAJCIY01; genus DASZYF01. The sequence goes on from DASZYF010000092.1 coordinate 832, forward strand.
CGCCGAGCGGCCAGGTCGGCACGATGCACCGGTGCGTCGACGACAGCCGGTCGACGACGTCGTCCCACACGGCGCCCGTGATGTAGACCCCGTGCACGAACACGACGGCCGGGCCGCTGCCGACATCGCGGTAGTCGAGCGTCGCTCCGGAGAGCGTGATGGTCTTCTCGCTCACTGCGCGCACCCTTCTGCACCGGAGACGCCGTCTGGACCACGACGGTAGAGCGGCCACCGCAGAGCTTCCTGTTGGTTGCGGCGCGTTGAATTGCGAGGCGATGCAACCAGGGCGGTCCGGCGGAGGTCAGGTGGGCGTGGAGGGTGAGCCGGACCGCACGCTGCGTGAGGCGTGGCTGCGCTCCTACCCCGCGCTCGTCGGCGCGCTGACCGCGCTCACCGGCAGCCGCGCGGAGGCCGAGGACGCGACGCAGGAGGCGTTCGCCCGGGCGGTCACCGCGTGGCGCTCGGGCGTGCCCGACAACCCGGATGCCTGGCTGCGCACCGCGGCCGTGAACCGGGCGCGTTCGCGCTTCCGCCGGCGCCGACGTGGTCAGGAGCTCAGCCGGCTCATCCCTGATCCCGGTCCGGTGCCCGCTCCCACACCCGACCGCGTCGACCTGCTCACGGCGCTGCGGCACCTGCCCTCCGCGCAGCGCGAGGCGCTCGTCCTGCACCACCTGCTCGACATGCCGGTCGAGGAGATCTCCCGCGACCTACGCACGCCGGTCGGCACGGTGAAGGCGCGCCTCTCGCGCGGCCGCGCCGCCCTCGCCGCGTTGCTCGGCGAGGAGCCGTCGACCGTCGACCGCCCGGAGGTGCCGCATGCCTGACTGGACCGCGCTGCGCGACGAGCTCGTCGCCGACGTCCGCGCGCCGAACTTCGACGTCGTGCTCATCCAGGCGCGCCGCATCCGGCGCCGTCGCTTCGCCGCGGCGGCCGGCGTCGTCGCCACCGCGGTCGTCGTACCGGTCGCCATCGCCGTGCCGCTCGTGCGCGACGGCGCGTCGGCTCCCACCGGTCCGCCGCCGACGCCCTCGCCGGTGGTCGACGCCGGCGCCGGCCCGTGGGGCTCCACCACGTGGACCGACCCCGACCACGGCTGGGCGCTCGCGATGCAGTGCTCGAACAAGCCGGGCTGCTACCCGACGCTCGCGCGCACCAGCGACGGTGGCCGGACGTGGAGCCTCGTGGCCGTCCCGCGCGAGCTGGCGTGGAAGGACAACGGCCCGCTGTTCGTCGACGGCTCGCGCCTCTGGCTCGGGCTCACCACGTCCGCCGACGACGGTCAGCACTGGTCGGAGCTCGGCGGGTTCCCCGGCGGGACCGGCAGCGCGGTGCGTCCGATGGCCGCGGGGCTCACGCCGAAAGCGATCGTCGTCACGGGGGCGGGCGCCTGCCGGGCCGCACTCACCCTGCGGAGCTACAAGCCCACCGGACCTACGGGCCAAAGGGTCGCGACGGTCCGGTCCGCCGAAGGCGACGCCGGCCCGATCGTCGATGCGGTCGAAGGGGTCGACGGCTCGGTCGCGTTCACCGTCGGGCACTCCTACCCCGACGCGTGCGGCGCGCCGGCGCCGCAAACCACCTATGTCATCACCGGCGCCGGGCTCGTCAGCTCGGGCGTGGTGCCGGACCTCACGCTCATCGGCTACTACAACCTCGTGCAGATGTGGTTCCGCGGCCCGACGGGCGACATCTACTCCTCGGGCGACGCCGGCCGCACCCGCACGCGGCTGCCGATCCACGGCGTGAGCCAGGTGCTGCCGTTCGACTCGCAACGCCTGCTGCTCACCCGCACTGACGACCACGGGTTTCACCTCTACCTCAGCACCGACGGCGGGCAGACCGCGCACATCGTGCTCACCGAACCGAACGTCGAGGCGAGCGGATCGATCGCGATGGTCAGCGCGACGCGCGCCGTCCTCACCACGCCGGACGGCCACGTGCGCCGCACCGACGACGCCGGTGCGACGTGGCAGGACGTGGGACACCTACCGGCCCTGCCGCCGCTCTAGGCAGGGGCGGTGCGCTCCCAGGGGAGTGCTTCTTCGAGCTGCGCGGCGAGGCCGAGCAGCACCTTCACGTCCCGGGCGACGAGCTGCACGGACAACGGAGAACCGCTGGGAGTGAGGCCCGGCAACGGCACCGCGATCGCCGGGAGGTCGGCGAAGTTCCACGGCGCGCACATCGGCGCGTACCGCGCGCTGGCCCACACGTTGGCGACCCACCCGCGCTCCGACCACGCCTTTGCCGGCACCGGGTCCTGCGCGAGCGACGGCGTGAGCAGCACGTCGTGCGTGGCGAAGTACGCATCCGCCTTCGCCTTCCACCGCGCGCGCCACGAGTCGCCCGCGAGTCCGAGACGCTGAGCAGTGCGACCGACGGCCGCGTGCCGGCGCGACCGCTTCTGCAGCAACGAGGGGTCGGTGATGTCGGCCTGCACGTCATCGTCCACGGCGGCCGTCCACCGGCCGATGAGCGCGCTGCCGAGCCACTGCGGGTAGGACAGTCGCGCATCGTCGACGGTGTGCCCGGCCTGCGCGAGCGCGGCACCGGCCGCGTGCGGCGCCTGCTTCCACGCGGGCGCGACCGGCAGGTTCAGCGGGTGGCGTGTGCTGATGCCGATGCGCAGCGGGCCCGGCTTCGTCACCGTGGCGAGCGACGGCTCGTCGGCCATCACCGCGACCATCGTCGCGAGGTCGGCGACGGTCGTCGCCAGCGGCCCGTGCTGCGAGAGCCCGCGCCAGTCGGTGGGCAGCGCGTAGGGGACGAGTCCGCTCGCGGGCTTGAGGCCGAGCAGGCCACAGCACGCGGCCGGGATGCGCACCGACCCCATGCCGTCGGTGGCGTGGGCGATCGGCACGAGCCCGGCGCCCACCAGCGCGGCGCTGCCACCGCTCGAGCCGCCCGGCGTGCGCTCGGTGTTCCACGGGTTGCGGGTGACGTAGCCGGCGCCGTCGGTGAAGCCGAAGATGCAGAGCTCGGGGACCGCGGTGATCGCGACGGGGATCGCCCCGGCGGTGCGCAGCCGCTGGACCAGCAGGTGATCGGCGGTCGCAGGAGTGGCGCGGGTGCCGAGCGAGCCGAGGCGCGTCGGATGGCCGGCGACCCCGATGACGTCCTTGATGGCGACCGGGACGCCCGCGAGCGGCAGCGCGACCTTGCCGGTGTTGGCATCGACCGCCTTCGCGTCCGCCCGGGCCTCGTCGGCAAGCAGCGCCACCACTGCGCCGAGCCGCTCCGCGCCGGCCAGCGCGTCGAGGTGCTCCTCGACGACCTCGCTCGCGGTGACGTCCCCGTCGCGCACTGCCGCAGCGATCTCCGCGGCCGTCCGGCCGAGCCAGGTCATGGACGCGAGCATCCCATCGACGTGCCTCACATCCGCGTCACATGTCCTTGCCACCAGGGTCGACGGCCCTACCGTCGGTCTCCCCCCGCTCGGCCCCCCACCGAGAGCTGGTCCTCATGACGCACCGCATCGCGGCGACCTCCGCGGTCGCCTTCGCCACCGTCGTCGCGCTCTCCGCGCCGGGCGCGGCGGCCCCCCACGAGAGCTACACGACGCAGGTGCTGCGCGTCGGCACGTGGCACGGAGTGAAGGGCAACGAGCCGACGATCGACGCGGCGATGGCCGCGCTCAAGCCGGGCGGCTGGCTGCTCATCGGCCCGGGCGACTGGCACCCCGAGATGGACAAGCAGGCCGACCAGTCGGGATCCGACTTCCCGTCCGCCGTGAACGTGACGGTGCCGAACGTGCACATCCGCGGGATGGATCGCAACCGCACGATCCTCGACGGCACCAAGGCCGGCGCGGCCCCGTGCTCGTCCCGGCCGCAGGACCAGGACTTCGGCGCCGTCGTGAAGGGCGAGCCGCAGGGACGCAACGGGCCGACCGCCCAGAAGGTCGACAAGGTCTGGTTCGAGAACTTCACCGCGTGCAACTTCCTCACCGGCAGCGCCGACACCGGCAACGAGGTGTGGTGGAACGGCGGTGACGACGGCGGCAAGATCGGCCTGCACGAGTGGTACGGCAGCTACCTCACCGCGAGCTCGAGCTACTTCGATCCCGCGCACAGCGACACCGCCGCGCAGTACGGCATCTTCGTCAGCAACTCGAGCGGCACCGGCTCGGTGACCCACGCCTACGCCAGCAACATGAACGACTCGTCGTTCTACGTCGGCGCCTGCCGCGACTGCAACGCGACCCTCGACGACGTGCACGCCGAGAACAGCGCGCTCGGGTTGTCGAGCACGAACGCCGGCGGCCACTTCGTCGTCGAGAACAGCGAGTGGGACCAGAACAAGTCCGGGCTGGTGAACAACTCGCAGAACAGCGCCGACCCGCCCACCCCTCAGAACGGCAGCTGCCCCAGCGGCAACGGCCCGTACGGCACGACGTCGTGCACGATCTGGCGCAACAACTATGTGCACGACAACAACAACCCGAACGTGCCGTTCGCCGGGACGGCGGGCTTCGGCCCGACCGGCACCGGCATCATCCTCGCCGGCATCCGGGACGACTCGCTGGTGGGCAACCGCATCGAGAACAACGGCGCGTGGGGCGTGCTGATCACGTTCTTCCCGGACACGCAGACCGAGAACGAGAACAACGTCAGCAACTGCAACGGCGGCGAGCTGAACGCGCACCTGCCCGCCAGCATCGGCGGGCAGGCGGTGCCCTGCGTCTTCGACTCGTTCTCCGACCACGTCGTCGGCAACCACTTCGCGCACAACGGCAGCTTCGGCAACCCCACGAACGGCGACATCGCCGACCTGACCTACCCCGCCGCGGAGTCACCCGGCGCCGGGGCGAGCTGCTACAGCGGCAACACCGACGCGGCCGGGCTCTCGACGACGCCGAAGCTGCTCGCCTCGGTGCAGACCGACTGCTCCAACCCCGCCGTGTTCCCCGCGGTGTACGCGCCGCAGGACTTCACACTGCTCGCGGCCGAGGCGGGCTGCGCCTCGACCGCGGTGATCAGCTGCCCCAGCGGGCTGCCCGCCGTCAGCTACCCGCAGACGACGACCGTGCACCTCATGGCGATCCCGCACGACCTGCCGACCATGCCGAACCCGTGCGCCGGCGTGCCGGACAACCCATGGTGCGAGCAGGACGAGACGTCGGCACCGGCCGCGGGGTCGACGGCGACGAAGGGGTCGACGCACGCGACCGCACCGTCCGGCAGCCTCGCCGCGACGGGCGAGCGTCCCTGGCTCCGCGAGGCCGCGCTGGCCCTCCTCCTCGCGGCGCTCTGCGGTCTGACCCTTCGACGCTCTTCCCGGCGGCGACGTTCCGTGATTGGCTGAGCCGGAGAACCCTGACACGCGCGTCAGGGAACCCCCGACCCAGGGAGGGCGTCGACCATGCCCCGCATCGAACCGATCCCGATGGACGCGCTGCCGCCCGAGTCGCGCCGCATCGTCGAAGACGGCGTGGCCGCCGGCCTGTACTCCACACCCGTCCCGCTGCAGCTGTTCGCCTACAGCACGGGCCAGCTCGCGGCCACCGACATGCAGCGCCGCGGCGGCCACCGCCAGACGCTGCTCGGGCCCCGCCTGCTCGAGCTGCTGCGCATCCGCAGCGGGCAGCTCGGCGGCTGCGAGCCGTGCATGCGCTCCCGCAAGCACGACTCGATCACCGACGACGACGTCGCCTGCCTGCTGTCGGCCGATCGCATCACGATGGATCCGCAGGAGGCGATGGCGATCGAGTTCATCGACACGTTGTCCTACGACCACTTCTCCATGGACGACGCGTTCTACCAGCGGCTGGGCGAGCACTTCAGCCCGGCCCAGATCATGGAGCTCGGGATGGTCGCCGGCATGACGATCGGCGTGCACCGCTTCATCCACACGCTCGACCCGCTCGGTGACGGCGAGCCGGTCATCAAGTTCTCCCCGGACCAGATCGACCTCATCAAGGAGCACAGCCCCGCGTGAGCGAGACGGTCCTCGTCACCGGCGCCACCGGCCTGACCGGCGCCAACGTCTGTCAGCAGCTCGTCGCCCGCGGCGACCAGGTGCGCGCGCTCGTGCGGGGCGCCTCCGACGCGGCGCCGTTGACCGCGCTCGGGGTCGAGGTCGTCGAGGGCGACATCACCGTCTACGACGACGTGCTGCGCGCGGCCGACGGCTGCGACGCGGCGATCCACACCGCCGCGCTGCTGGGTGGCGCGAGCCAGGACATCAACGACTTCATCGCGGTGAACGTGCACGGCACCACGCACGTGCTCGACGCCGCGGAGAAGATCGGCATGCGGCGCGTGGTCGCGCTCTCGACGTCGACGTTCTTCGACACCAGCAGCGGCGTGCCGCTCGACGACGCCCCGCTGATGGAAGCGCCGACCGACGATCCGTACACCGTCACCAAGCTCGCCGCGTACAACGAGGTGATGGAGCGCGCCGCCCGCGGGCAGGACATCGTCAGCGGGCATCCCGGTGCCATCTACGGGCCCTCGCCCGTGGTGTCACGTGCGCTGCACCGCACCAGCTTCAACACGCTGCTGCTCGCCGGCCTGCGCAACCGGGTCGGCGGCTACCTGCGCATCCCCAGCGTGTGGGTGCTCGGCAGCGACGTCGCCAGAGGCTCGATCCTCGCGCTCGACAAGGGCGTCCGCGGCGACCGCTACATCCTCGACGGCCGGCCCGAGGACATCACGACCATCGCGCAAGCGTGCAACCAGGTGTGCGCCATCGCCGGTCTGCCGCACCACGTCGAGGACATCGAGCCGAGCGATGATCCCGCGGTGGTCGAGCGGTTCGGCCCGACCATGATCGCGATCGCGCGGAAGGCGGCCCGCGCCGGCGCGAAGGCCGCACCGCCCGGCCCGACCCGCTCCGAGAGGGTGCTGGGCTACGCCCCCACGTCGCTCACCGACGGCCTCACGCAGACCGTCGACTGGTTCCGCGCCATCGGCAAGCTCTGATCTCCTCCGCGACCGCGCCGGCCGCCCTACGGTGCGGTGGTGCGCGTCGTCGTGCTGGGTGCGGGCTTCGGTGGTCTCGAGCTGACCACGCTGCTGTCGGAGCGGTTCGGCGAGCGACTCGACCTCGTCCTCATCGATCAGGGCGACGGCTTCGTGTTCGGCTTCTCCAAGCTGGACGTGATGTTCGGCCGCACGACGGCGGCGGAGGTCGTGCACCGCTACGACGACATCCTCAAGCCCGGCGTGCAGTTCGTCCGCGCCACGATCACGTCGATCGACCCGAGCACGCGGACCGTCGTCACCACCGCGGGCACCTACACGGCGGACATCCTCGTCGTCGCCCTCGGGGCCGACCTCGACCCGGCGGCGACCCCGGGCCTGGTCGAGGGCGGGCACGAGTTCTACACGGTGAAGGGCGCGTTCGCCGTGCGCGCCGTGCTCGAGGACTTCGCGGGCGGCCACGTCGTCGTCGGCGTCACCGGGACCCCGTTCAAGTGCCCACCGGCCCCGAGCGAGACCGCCCTGCTGGTGCACGACCTGCTCGAGCGCCGGGGGCTGCTCGGCGCGTCGAAGGTCTCGCTCGTCATGCCGTTGCCGGTGCCCATCCCGCCGTCGCCCGACGCATCACGCGTGCTGCTCGAGACGTTCGCGGAGCGCGGCATCGGCTGGCACCCGAACCAGGTGGTGCGCGGGCTCGACGCCGAGCGCAAGGTGGTGCTGCTCGGGGAGTCCCCGGACAGCGGCACCGAGATGGCCTACGACCTGTTCCTCGGGGTGCCGAAGCACCGCGCCCCCGACGTCGTCGTGGCCAGCGGGCTGACCGAGGACGGGTGGATCCCGGTCGACTACACGTTGCAGACCCGCTTCCCCGGGGTGTTCGCCGTGGGCGACTGCACCAGCGTCGGCACGCCCAAGGCGGGAGTGTTCGCCGAGGGGCAGGCGGCGGTCGCGGCGGACCGCATCACCGCGCTGCTGCGCGGCGAGGAGCCCGAGACCGTCTACGACGGGCACGGCATCTGCTACCTCGAGGTCGGGCACGACCAGGTCGCGAAGGTCGACGTGACGTTCGCGAGCGGCGAGCGGCCCAGCGGCACCCTCCAGGGGCCGTCCGCCGACCTCGCCGCCGACAAGACCGCGTTCGGCGCCACCCGGATCCAACGCTGGTTCGGCCGCATCTGGGCGAGCTGACCGCGCGACACTGGTCGCATGCGTCGGACGGTGCTCGTGGGATCCGCGGTCGCCCTGGCCGCTGCGACCTTCTCCATCGCCGGGCCGAGCAGCGCGGCCGACGCCCCGCAGCCGCGGCACGACCCCATCACCGTCACCATCACGGCCACCCCGGCAGCCCCCAAGGCCGGTCAGGTCGTCACCTTCGCGGTGCACGTCGCCAGCAACGACGTCGGCCCCACCGTCACCGCGTGGCGCTACGGCGACGGGTCGCGCCTGCACCAGGTGACGCCCGGGAACGTCGCGTGCTTCGCCCCGCCGACCACGCCGCAAGAGGTGCCGAGCACCGGTGACGCGACGTTCCGGGCGATGTATCGCGCGGCGGGCACGTACACGTTCACCGCGAAGGCCGCGCACTACGAGCCGTGCACCACGGCGTACGACGACGGCGTCGGCCGCGGCACGCTCACCATCACGATCGCCGGGCCGGACCGGCCGGCCAACGGTCCCGGCAGCCCGATCGCGCAGGTCGACGTCCGCGCCACCGCGGCGGGGGCCGGCGTGCGCTCGCTGCAGGCGAACGACCCCGACGGCCTGGTCCGCTCAGTCAGCGTGAGCTACGGCGATGGCACTGCGGCGCAGACGTTCTCGACCGGTCTGTCGTGCAAGGACCCGAAGCGCCGCTGGCTGTCGAGCACGTGGACGCACAACGTGAAGCACGCGCTGTCCCCTGGGCCGCACACCATCAAGCTCGTCGTCACCTCGACCGGCTGCGGCGGAGGAGCGAAGCAGAAGACGACCGTCGTGCGTCGCCTGGACGTGGCGGCTGCCGGTGGTTTTCACGACACCGCGAACCAGACCTACCAGCCGCCGCTGCGGCCCGGCCCTCCGCAGGTCGCCGACCCCTAGCCGGAACCGCCGGAGCGGGATGCAGCCGGGCTCAGTGCAGGTGGAGCTGCCAGTCCTCCGGGACCCGGCCGGCCGGGCCGGGAGCGGGCTGGTCGAGCGGGTGGTGCTGCGGGTCGGCGAGGTCGGGCCCGCCGAGCATCTCGTTCGTGCGGTAGTCCCAGTACCAGCTCTCACCCGGTTCGAAGCTGCGGATGAGCGGGTGGCCGCTCGCCCGGGCGTGGGCGCTCGCGTGCTGCGCCGGCGAGGAGTCGCAGCAGCCGATGTGGCCGCACTCGGCGCAGCGCCGGAGGTGGAACCACCAACCGCCCGCCGCGTCGCAGTCCGCGCACCCCGCGCCGCTCGGAGGCACGCGGGTGTCGATGCCGTCGATGCTCACGACGTCAACCTTCTCTCGTCAGCGTCTCCGGTGCCAACGCCGCGAGGAAGCCCGCGATGGCGAGGATCGCGGCGGTCGCACCGAACCCTGCCCCGAAGGAGAACGCGTCGGCGAGCGCACCGGCGAGCAGCGGTCCGGACAGCGAGCCGACGTCGCCCGCCATCTGGAACGCGGCGATGACGGTGCCGCCCTGGCCGCCGGTCACGTCGCCGAGCATCGCGCCCGGCGCGACGTCGAGCAGACCGCTGCCCAGCCCGAACACCAGCAGCCCGAGGAAGTACAGCGGCAGCGACGGCGGGAACACGAGCAGCCCGGTGCCGGCGGCCGCGCCAAGGCACCCGCCGATGAGCAGCGGCTTGCGCCCGCGCTTGTCCGCGGTGCGGCCGCCGAGCGTCAGCGTCAGCACGTTGCCCGCGGTGAACACCACGAAGCCGGCGCCGGTGACCCACGGCTTCTCGTGCAGGCCCTCGGTGACGAACAGCGGGACGAGCGAGCTGCGCACGCCGAGGGACGCCCAGCTGTCGGCGAGGTTCGCGGCCGCCGCGGCGCGGAACGCGGGCAGGCGGAACGCCGACCGCAGGTCCAGCGCCGGCTCGGCCTTCGTCGCCGTGGTGGCGGCGGCGCCCTTCGCCTTGCGCGGCAGCAGCAGCACGCCGACGCCGCCGGCGGCGGCGAGCGTGCCGGCGTAGAGGAAGAACGGCGCGCGCAGCGAGATGCCGGTGACCACGCCCCCGAGCGCCGGCCCGGCGATGCCGCCGACGAGGAACCCGCCGCTGAAGGCACCCATGCTGCGCCCGCGCTCGGAGCTCTCGGTGGCCCCGAGCAGCACCGCGCTGGCGGAGACGGTGAACATCGCCGACCCGACGCCGCCGACGCCACGCAGCACGATGAGCTGCCCGTAGGACTGCGCCAGCCCGGCGAGCGCGCTCGAGACCGCGACGACGACGATCCCGGTGCCGAGCACGAGGCGCGCACCGATGCGGTTGACCAGCCGGCCGACGCCGAGCGCGGAGACGAGCCGCATGAGCGCGAACGCGCTGATGACCGCGCCGGCCGCGGTGCGGGACACCCCGAAGTGGCGGGCGAACACGGGGATGGCGGGGGCGACGATGCCGAAGCCGAGCGCGACGAAGAACGCGACCGCGGACAGGACGCCGACCTCGCGCGGCAGGTCCTTGAACGGCCCGCGGGCCATGAGCACCCGCGGCGCGGCCCCGACCTCGGTCGCCGCGCCCTCTGGTGCCGCGGCCGTCACGTTGCCGAAAGTACGCGAGGCGCTCGCCCATTCCCCGGCATTCCCGCGCGGCCTAGCCTCACCGGTGATGGGTGACGTCGAGGTCGTCGAGAGCCACGAGGCGCAGGTCGGGCCGCTGACGGTCCGCCGGGCGCTGCCGCGGCGGGTGCACCGCACGGTCGGCGCCTGGTGCTTCGCCGACCACATGGGGCCGGCCGCGATCGATCCCGACACCGCGCTCATCGGCCCGCACCCGCACATCGGGCTGCAGACCGTGACGTGGCTGGTGGAGGGCGAGCTGCTGCACCGCGACAGCCTGGGCAGCGAGCAGGTGCTGAAGCCGGGCGAGCTCAACCTGATGACCGCGGGGCACGGGGTCGCCCACGCGGAGGAGTCGACCGGCTCCTACCGCGGCGACCTGCACGCGTTGCAGCTCTGGGTCGCGCAGCCCTCGATGACGCGCGACCGGCCGCCCGCGTTCGAGCACCACGACGACCTGCCGCGCGCGACGTACGGCGATGCCGACGTGACCGTGCTCGTCGGCACGCTCGACGGCCACTCGAGCAGCGCGCGCCACGACAGCGAGCTGCTGGGCGCCGAGCTCGCGCTGCACAGCGGCACCGCGACGGTGCCGTTGGACACCGCCTTCGAGCACGCGGTGATCGCGCTGTCCGGTGCGGTCGCGGTGGGCGACACCGTCCTCACGCCCGGCCGCTGGGGCTTCCTCGCGCCCGGGCGCGACGAGCTCGCGATCAGTGCGCAGGGACCGAGCCGCGCGATGCTGCTCGGCGGCGTCCCGTTCGGCGAAGACATCGTCATGTGGTGGAACTTCGTCGGCCGCACACGTGAGGAGATCGCGGCCGCGGACCGCGCGTGGATGGCGCAGGACGAGCGGTTCGGGCCGGTCAGCAGCGCGCTCCCGCGCATCCCATCACCCCAGCTGCCCTGGCTCCGATGACGCCGCCGGCTCGGTGAGCTCGGCGAGGCGGGCGTGGAACTCCTCCTCGGAGATCAGGCCCGCGGTGCGGAGCGCGGCGAGCCGGTCGAGCCGGGCCGCGGTCTCGTCGATCACCGCGGCCACGTCGGACCGCGCGCTCTCCTGCGCATGGGCCAGCGCGTGCGCGATGCGGTGGCGCCGACGCGACATGTGACGGATCACCTCCCTGCCCTCACAACGGCCAGCATCACCACCGCGTCACGCCTCCTACCCCGGCGATCGGGTGACGAGTCGTGACATCACACGAACGCCGAGCCGGACGCCGCCGTTCGGAGCAGCGGCCCGCTCAGGACGGTTCGGCGAGCGCGAGGTGGCCGCGCGCAGCCAGCTCGACCAGCAGCCGCGCACCGCACGCGTCAGCGACGCCCGCGCGCACCACGGCCGCGCGCATCGTCGGGGCGCCGGACCCGAGCGCCTGCACCACCGCGAGCTCGTCGGCGTCGAGGGCGATGCGCATCGGCAGGTCGACGTCGGAGTGCAGCCCGGCCGCCACGGGGAACCAGCCGCCCGGCGCCGCCCGCACCGCGGTGGTGACGACGGTGCCGGCGTCGAGCTCGACCTCCAGGGCCAGCGGATCGGCCGCCCGGGCCAGCCCGTCGAGCGCGTCCAGCGCCCGCCCGATCTGCTCCCCCGCGGACGCGGCCGTCTCCAGGCCGATGGGGATGGGGATGGACGCGACGTCGCGCGGCGGGTCGGGCTTCCGCAGCACCGCGATGCCGTAGCTGACGGCGGCGATGCCGCGCTCCTCGAAGTAGGAGTGCCAGCGCGCCACGCGCGCGGCGTGCTCCGGTGTCCCGACGGTGTCGCGCGTCCACGTCGCCGTGTTCGTCGCGACGTCGTCGGTGCGGGCGTGCAGCACGAGGGCGTCGACGCCCCGGCCGTCGAACCACCCGAGCGGTGTGCGCGGGTCATCACCGACCCACGACACGAGCACCGTCGCGACGCCGCCGGGCGCGAGGACGTCGGGCAGCGCGCGGCACAGCGCCGCGCACAGGCCGTCGTCGTCGTACGCGCTGCTGCGGAACAGCACACCTTCGTCCGGGCCGATGACGTAGGGCGGGTTCGCGGCGACCACGTCGAACGTCTCACCCTGCACCGGGGCCAGTAGCGAGCCCTCCCGCAGCTCGACGTCGTCGACGCCGTTGAGCAGCAGCGTCGCCCGCGCGAACGCGAGCGCCCGCGCGGAGACGTCCGTCGCCACGACGTGGTCCGTGTGCTGCGCGAGCAGCAGGGCCTGCACGCCGTTGCCGGTGCCGACGTCGAGCGCGCGGCGGGCCGGGGTGCGCACCGTGAGGTCGGCGAGCAGCCGTGACGGCGGGTGCACGCCGGCGACGACATCTGGCCGGGCGAGGTCCCGGCGGTCGGACACCACGAGGTGGTCGCCGAGCTCGGTCACCCCGACGAGGCCGTGGACGCCCGCCCGGCCGACGCGCACGAACCCGGCCCGCTCGAGCAGCGCCGCGTCGACGACCCCGATCGCGTCGGCCGGGACGGCCTGCTCGTCGATGAGCAGCCGCCGCACGACCGCGGACCGCTGCAGCAGCGCGCGCACCGGCGCCGCGAGCGCCGGATCCGAGAGGAGCCGAGCCGGATCGGCCGCGTCGCGCATGTGATCATCCTCGCCAACCCCGGCCCGCGGCCACGTCGCCCCCGTACCGTTGATGCCCGTGGACGGCATCGATCCGGAGCGCCTCGCGGCGGCGCTGGCGGTCTTCGCCGACCTCGAGCAGCTGCCGCCGGACCACCCGGACGTGCTCGCCGCCCGCCGCGCCACCGCGAGCCTGTACAAGCAGGTGAAGGTCGCGCGCCGCTCGGAGCGGCGCGCCGCGAAGACCGCGCACGACGCCGCGGTCACCGCGGCCACCGCGACCGGCGCGCCCGGTCGCATCGACGACGAGACCGCCGGCGCGTTCGGCCTCACCACCGAGACGACGACCGAGAGCGCCGGCGAGCTCCTGCGGTCGCGCTCCTGCTACACGTGCAAGCAGCGCTACACGACGGTCGACGCCTTCTACCACCAGCTGTGTCCGGCGTGCGCCGCGTTCAACCGTGCGAAGCGTGACGCCCGCACCGACCTGTCCGGCCGGCGGGCGCTGCTCACCGGTGGCCGCGCGAAGATCGGCATGTACATCGCGCTGAGGCTGCTGCGCGACGGGGCGCACACGACGATCACCACGCGCTTCCCCACCGACGCGACGCGGCGGTTCGCGGCGATGCCGGACAGCGCCGAGTGGCTGCACCGGCTGCGGATCATCGGCATCGACCTGCGCGACCCCGCACAGGTGCTCGAGCTCGCCGACGCGGTCGCCGCGGAGGGACCGCTCGACATCCTCATCAACAACGCGTGCCAGACCGTGCGCCGGACACCGGGTGCCTACGCGCAGCTCATCGCGGCCGAGACGGCGGAGCTGCCGCTGGCGCTGCCCGGCAAGGGCCCGGACGTGCTGTCCATCGGCCGCTTCACCGACGTGCGCCCGAAGAACGTCACGGCGCTCGCGCAGCACGCGGCAACCATGACCGCCGACGAGATCACGCAGCTCGCGCTCACGGGTGGCTCGTCCTCGCTCGACCGCGTCGCTGCCGGCGTGGCCATCGACGCAGGGGGCCTGGTGCCCGACCTCGACGCGGAGAACAGCTGGTCGCGCGTCGTCGACCAGATCGACCCGCTCGAGATGCTCGAGGTGCAGCTCTGCAACATGACGGCGCCGTTCCTGCTCGTCAGCAAGCTGCGCGCCTCGCTCGCGAGCTCGCCGGCGCGCCGGAAGTACGTCGTGAACGTGTCGGCCATGGAGGGCCAGTTCGGCCGCCAGTACAAGGGCCCGGGCCACCCGCACACGAACATGGCGAAGGCCGCGCTGAACATGCTCACGAAGACGAGCGCG
>DASZYF010000093.1:0-2823 GCA_035545535.1 Mycobacteriales bacterium
GTGCAGGATCGCCCCGGTGGAGATGCCCGCGAAGATGCCCTCCTCCTCGACGAGCTCACGCGTGCGGCGCAGCGCGTCGCGCGGCCCGACCGAGTAGCGGGTGGTGAGCACGTCGGCGTCGTAGAGCTCCGGGATGAAGCCCTCGTCGATGTTGCGCAGGCCGTAGACGAGCTCTCCGTAGCGCGGCTCCGCGGCGACGACCTTGATGCCGGGCACGTGCTCGCGCAGGAAGCGGCCGGTGCCCATGAGCGTGCCGGTGGTCCCGAGGCCGGCGACGAAGTGCGTGATCGACGGCAGGTCTTCGAGGATCTCGGGACCGGTGGACTCGTAGTGCGCCTGCGCGTTCGCGGCGTTGCCGTACTGGTAGAGCATCACCCAGTCCGGGTGGTCGGCGGCCATCTCCTTGGCGATCGCGACGGCCTGGTTGGAGCCTCCCGCCGCGGGTGAGGGCACGATCTCGGCGCCCCACATCTCGAGCAGCTGCTTGCGCTCGACCGACGTGTTCTCCGGCATGACGCAGACCAGGCGGTAGCCCTTCTGCCGGCACACCATGGCGAGCGAGATGCCGGTGTTGCCGCTGGTCGGCTCGAGCACCGTGGCGCCCGGCCGGAGCAGGCCGCGCTTCTCCGCGTCGGCCACCATCCACAGCGCCGCCCGGTCCTTCACCGACCCGGTGGGGTTGTGGTCCTCGAGCTTGGCCCAGAGCCGCACGTCGGCCGACGGCGACAGCCGCGGGAGCCCGACGAGCGGCGTGCGCCCGACCGAGTCCAGCAGCGAGTCGTACCTCATGACGCGGGGGCCTCCGGCCCGGTCAGCCGCCGGCGACGGCGGGGAGGATCGTGACCGTCTGGCCGTCCTTCACCGGAGCCTCGAGCCCGCCCAGGAACCGGACGTCCTCGTCGTCGACGTAGATGTTCACGAACTTGTGCAGCCCGCCACCCTCGGCCACGAGGCGCGCCTTGAGGCCGGAGTGCCGGCTCTCGAGGTCGCTGAACACGGCGTCGAGCGTCTCACCGGACGCCTCGACGGACTTCTCGCCCCCCGTGTAGCTGCGGAGGATCGTCGGGATCTTCACCTGGACGGTCACGGTGCTAGTCAACCATCGAGGAGCCGGACCTCTTCCTCGGTGACCTCTCCGTCGGTCCCGATGAGGAAGGAACGCACCTCGGTGGTGTCCTCCTCGCGGGTGGAGACGATCAACCAGTGCACGTCCGGCCCGGTCGCGTTGACCGCGAACCGCACGTCGGTCCGCGACGGCGCCGCCTCGGTCATGGTGTGCGAGTGGTAGACGACGAGCATCTCCTCGTCGCGGTCGTCCATGTCCCGGTGCAGGGCCAGGACCTCGCTGCTCTCCCACGAGAAGCCGGTGGGCGAGCGCTCGGCGTTCTGCATCGGGACGATGCGCGTGACCCGGCCGTCGACCCCGGGCAGCACGCCGCAGCACTCGTCGGGGTGGTCCCGGCGGGCGTGCGCGATGACAGCGTCGTGGATCGAACGCGGGAGCTCGAGCACCCGACCAACCTAGTTGCCGCTCAGACGGGGGCGATCTCGTCGAGGACGTCGATGAGCAGCGTCTGCAGGTAGGCGAACAGCTCGTACACGTCGAGGAGCGGGTCGGCCACGCCGCGCCGGGCAGACGCGCCGCGCCGCTCCTCCGCATCGCCGTCGTGCTCGAGGCCCAGCCGCGCGCCGAGCGCGAGGCGCACGTCGTTCAGCGCGCGGGTCCATGCCTCCGCGTCGTCGACCGACAGCGACGCATCTCCGACGGTTGCCAAAACGCGCTGCGCGTCGGCCCGCTTGCCCGCCCGCAGGTCGCCGTCGGTGAGCCGGCGGAACTCCGAGGCGGCCGCACCCTCGTCGACGTCGTCGGCGTAGCCGTCGGGCAGCAGCCGGCGCAGCACCGGGTCGTCCGGACGCTCGACCGGCGACATGTCGAGCACGGCGGCGATGGGATCGTCCGGCACCGGCCCGAGCAGCTCGACGGTCTCGGAGACGAGCGCCTGCACGAGCGCGCGGTACTCCGGTGGCAGCGCGAGCGCCACCTCACCGTCGTGGGCCGCAACCATCGGCTGGCGTCGACGCCCCACGTCAGCTGTCCTGGGACAGCGTGGCCCACAGGCCGTGGGCGTGCAGCGCCTGCACGTCGGCCTCCATCTGCTCTCGCGTCCCGTTCGACACCACGGCCTTGCCCTCGTGGTGCACCTGCAGCATCAGCTGGTTCGCCTTCTCGAGCGAGTAGCCGAACAGCTTCTGGAACACGCGGCGCACGTAGCTCATGAGGTTGACCGGGTCGTTCCACACGATCGTGACCCACGGCCGGTCCGGGACCTCGGTGATGTCCGGCTCGTCCGTGCGCTCCGGGGTGATGACGGGTGCCGTCACGTCGTGATCGTCTCAGTCCTCGGTGGGATGCCGGGTGTCCGTCAGTGACTGCCGGTCAGGCGCTGCCATGCGCGGGCCGCCGCGCGGTCCCACTCACCTTCCGTCGCGGCGAGAGACGGGCCGAGCGCCAGCACCACGCGCAACGTCGTACCCGTGCTGAGGAAGACCGCACGCACGTCGTCGTCGCCCTCGTCGGTGCGCTCGTAGGTGAGTGCGACCGCATCGGCGGGGACGCCGCTGGGCGGCGTCAGCCGGTTCACCGCGAACTCCGCGGGCGCCTCGGACGGGTTGCCGCTCGACACCTTGATCGTCGGGCACTTCCGGATCGCGGTGGCGACGCCCTCCACCACCTGCGCGGCCACCCCGGTCGGGTAGGTCGTGAGGTCGTCGAAGACCTGGGTGGCCCCGTCCGCGAAGCCGGTGAAGAGGTGGGCGAGCGGG
>DASZYF010000094.1:0-10066 GCA_035545535.1 Mycobacteriales bacterium
TACCAGGGCAAGGTCGCGGTCGCGAAGTTCTTCGCACGCAACGTCCTGCCGCGCCTCGCCGCCGAGCGCGCCATCGCCGAGGCAACGGACCTCGACATCATGGCGCTCGACGAAGCCGCCTTCTAGAGCCCCTGCACGGCACGGCGATCCGTGCGAGACCGGCCCGATCTTCCGGCTGATCTCGCACGGATCACGGTTGTCCCGGTGTCGTCGCGTTCGTAGCCTGCGAAGCGTGACCGACGCGCACGACTACGACGCGGCTCTCGAGATCGCGGGCAAGCACGCCGCCGCCTGGAACGCCGCGTTGCCGGACCGGCCGGTGGCGCCGGTCGTCGACGAGGCGGCGCTGCACGCGGCGTTCGGCGCCGGCGCGCTGCCCGACGACGGCCTCGACGCCGTCGCGACGATCGAGCAGCTCGCGGCCGCCGCCGACCCCGGCCTGCTCGCGCAACCGGGCCCGCGCTACTTCGGGTTCGTGATCGGCGGACACCTGCCGGCCACGCTCGGGGCCGACGTGCTCACGTCCGCGTGGGACCAGAACGCCGGGCTGCACGTCATGAGCCCGGCGGCCGCGGCCGCCGAGGACGTCGCCGCGCAGTGGCTGCTCGACGTCTTCGACCTCCCGCGCACCGCGAGCGTCGGCTTCGTCACCGGCGCGACGATGGCGAGCTTCACCTGTCTCGCCGCCGCCCGGAACGCCGTGCTCGCGCAGGCCGGCTGGGACGTCGAGGCGAACGGGCTCATCGGCGCGCCCGCCGTGCGCGTGCTCGCGGGCGAGGAGGCCCACTCGAGCGTGCACTACGTCCTGCGCCTGCTCGGCTTCGGGACGGCCCGCACCGAGATCGTCGCGAGCGACGACCAAGGCGCCATGCGCGCTGACGCGCTCCACGACGCCCTGGCCGACGCCCGCGGACCGGTCATCGTGTGCGCGCAGTCGGGCAACGTCAACACGGGCGCCCTGGACGACGTGGCGGCGCTCGCGGACGCGTGCGCGAGCAGCGGCGCCTGGCTGCACGTCGACGGTGCCTTCGGGCTGTGGGCCCGGGCCGCGGGGCCGGAGCTGCGGGCGCGCGCGGCCGGCATGGAGCGAGCGCAGTCCTGGGCCGTGGACGCGCACAAGTGGCTGAACGTGCCCTACGACAACGCGATCGCGATCGTCGCCGATCCGGCCGCGCACCGGGCCGCGATGGGTCAAGCGGCCGCCTACCTCGTCGCCAGCGAGCGCCGCGACGGGTTCGACTGGACGCCCGAGTCATCCCGCCGGGCCCGCGGGTTCGCGGTGTGGGCGGCGCTGCGCTCGCTGGGCCGCCACGGCATCACCGACCTCGTCGAGCGGTGCTGCGCGCTCGCCCGTCGGTTCGCCGAGCAGCTCGCCGCCGCCGACGGCGTGGCGGTGCTGAACGACGTCGTGCTCAACCAGGTGCTGGTCCGCTTCGGTGACAGCGACGAGCACACCCGTGCGGTCATCGCCGCGGTCCAGGCCGACGGCACGTGCTGGGTCGGCGGCACCGTGTGGCGCGGCCGCGCGGCGATGCGCATCTCGGTGAGCAACCACGCCACCACCGAGGACGACGTCGACGCCTCGGTCGCGGCGATGCTGCGCTGCTGGCGGGCAGTGGCGGACTAGCTCCAGCCGAGCAGCAGGGCGGTCGGGTCGGCGAGGGTCTGCGCCACGTCGGCGAGCGCCTGGCTGGCGAGCCGACCGTCGACCAGCCGGTGGTCGACCGACATCGACAGCTGCGTCACCCACCGCACCGCGATCTCGCCCTCGTGCACCCAGGGCTGCTGGCGGATCGCGCCGAAGCAGAGGATCGCCGCCTCGCCCGGGTTGAGGATCGGCGTGCCGCTGTCGACGCCGAAGACGCCGACGTTGGTGATGGTGATCGTCCCGTGCTGCATGTCGGCGGGCGTCGTCTTGCCGGCCCGCGCGGTGTCGGTGAGCGTGGCGAGCGCGGTGGCGAGCTCGCGCACCGACATCAGGTCGGCGTCCTTGATGTTCGGGACGATCAGGCCACGCGGCGTCGCCGCGGCGATGCCGAGGTTCACGCCGCCGTAGGTGACGATCTCCTGCGCGGCCTCGTCCCAGCTCGCGTTGATGCCGGGGTGCTTGCGGCAGGCGAGGATCAGCGCCCGGGCGACGATGAGCAGCGGCGAGACCTTGACGCCGTCGAGCTCGGGCAGGGCGCGCAACCGCCTGGTCAGCGCCATCGTCTCGGTGGCGTCGACGGTCGCGAAGATCGTCACGTGGGGCGCGGTGAACGCGCTCGCCACCATCGCCTTCGCGGTCGCCTTGCGCACGCTCGCGATGGGGGTGCGCGTGTCCACGCGCGGTGCGGCGGGGACCGCTCGCGCGGGCACGCTGCCCGTGCTGGCGCTCTCGACGTCGGCTCGCGTGACGGTGCCGTCCGGGCCCGTGCCGACGACGGTCGCCAGATCGATCCCGCGGTCACGCGCGAGCTTGCGCACCGGCGGCTTGGCCAGCACGCGGTGCGACCGGCCCGCCGCCGGCGGAGGCGCGGGCGCTGCCGCGGGGACGACGGGCGGTGCCGGCGGGCTGACCGGCGGTGCCGACGTGCCGTTGCTCACGCGGGTCCGGCGCCGCGCGGCGCCCTGCCGCACGCCGTAGCCGACGAGCACGGCCTCGCGCTTCGGCTCCGCGGTGGCGGTGGATGCCGCGGCTACGGGCGGTGCAGTGGCGTCGGTCACGTCGACGGCGGCCGCGCCGTCGCCGGTGTCGACCCGCACGATCACGGCACCGACGTCGACCGTCGCTCCGGGCTCGGCGAGGATCTCGGTGACCACCCCGGCGTAGGGCGACGGCACCTCGACGGCGGCCTTAGCGGTCTCGACCTCGACGAGCGGGTCGTTGACCTTGATGGTGTCGCCGACCGCGACGAACCACTGCAGGATCTCGCCCTCGGTCAGGCCTTCACCGAGGTCGGGCAGCTTGAAGTCGGCCATCTCAGAACGCCATCGCGCGGTCGACGCCGTCGAGCACCCGATCGAGGTCCGGCAGGTACTCCTCCTCGAGCCGGCTCGGCGGGTACGGGATGTCGTAGCCGGTGACGCGCACGACCGGCGCCTCGAGGGAGAAGAACGCCTCCTCGGTGACGCGCGCCGCGACCTCCGCGCCGAGCCCGAGCGTGAGGGGCGCCTCGTGCACCACGACGCAGCGGCCCGTCTTCTGCACGGAGGCGATCACCGGTCCCATGTCCAGGGGCGACAGCGTGCGCAGGTCGATGACCTCGAGCGACTGCCCGTCCTCAGCCGCGGCGTTCGCCGCGTCGAGGCACGTGCGGACCATCGGCCCGTAGCAGACGAGCGTCGCGTCGGTGCCTTCGCGGAGGACGCGCGAGGAGTGCAGGGGCACCGCCGTCGACAGGTCGAACGGCAGGTCGAGCTCGCCCTTCTCCCAGTAGCGCCGCTTCGGCTCGAAGAAGATCACCGGGTCGTCGCTCTCGATCGCCTGGCGGATCATCGCGTGCGCGTCGAGCGGCGAGCCGCACGTCACCACCCGCAGGCCTGCGGTGTGCGCGAAGTAGGCCTCCGGGCTCTCGCTGTGGTGCTCGACCGCGCCGATGCCGCCGCCGTACGGGATGCGGATGGTGATCGGCAGCTTCACGTAGCCCGCCGACCGCGCGTGGTACTTCGCCAGCTGGCTCACGATCTGGTCGTAGGCCGGGTAGACGAAGCCGTCGAACTGGATCTCGCAGACCGGCCGGTAGCCGCGCATCGCGAGACCGATCGCGGTGCCGATGATCGCGCTCTCGGCCAGCGGGGTGTCGATGACGCGGTCCTCGCCGAAGTCCTTCTGCAACCCGTCGGTCACCCGGAACACCCCGCCGAGCCGGCCGACGTCCTCGCCCATGACGAGGACCTTGGGGTCGGCCTCCATCGCGGTGCGCAGGCCGTCGTTGAGCGCCTTCACCATCGTGTGCAGAGCCATCAGTGCTCCGCCCCCGCGAAGCCTGCGCGGTAGGCCTCGAACCCCGCGGCCTGCGCTTCGAGCACCGGGTGCGCCTCGGCGTAGATGTCGGTGAACATCTCGCGGCCCGGCGGGTCGGGCATCGAGAGGCAGCCCGATCGCACGTGCGCGGCGAGCGCGTCCGCCTCGGCCTCGACCTCGTCGAAGTAGGCGGGGTCCACCTGCAGCTCGCGGACCAGGTGCGCCTTCACCCGCTCGATCGGGTCCTTGAGCTTCCAGGCCTCGAGGTCGCTGGCCAGCCGGTAGCGGGTGGGGTCATCGCTCGTGGTGTGCGCACCCATGCGGTAGGTGAACGCCTCGACCAGGGTCGGGCCCTGCCCGCTGCCGGCGTCCTCGAGCGCCTTCCGGGTGACGGCGTACGTGGCGAGCACGTCGTTGCCGTCGACGCGGACGCCGGGGAAGCCGAACCCGCGGGCCCGCTGGTAGAGCGGGATGCGGGTCTGCCGCTCGAGCGGCTCGCTGATGGCCCACTGGTTGTTCTGGCAGAAGAAGACGACCGGGGCGTTGAACACGCTGGCCCACACGAAGGACTCGTTGACGTCGCCCTGGCTGGAGGCGCCGTCGCCGAAGAACGCCACGACAGCCGGCGACTCCGGCGTGCCGGTGAGGCCGTCCTTCTGGATGCCCATCGCGTAGCCGGTCGCGTGCAGGCACTGGGTCCCGATGACGATCGTGTACGGGTTGAAGTTGTGCTCCGACGGGTCCCACCCGCCGTTGTGGACGCCGCGGAACATGCCGAGCAGCTGCAGCGGGTCGACGCCCCGGCACCAGGCCACGCCGTGCTCGCGGTAGGTCGGGAAGGCCATGTCGTCGGGTCGCATCGCGCGGCCGCAGCCGACCTGCGCGGCCTCCTGCCCGACCAGCCCGGCCCACAGCCCGAGCTCGCCCTGGCGCTGCAGCGCGGTCGCCTCGAGGTCGACCCGGCGCACGAGGACGAGGTCGCGGTACAGGTCCTTGAGGCCTTCGGCGCCGAGGTGCTCGACGTAGGGGTCGAACTCGGCGTGCGGCACCCGTTCGCCCTCCGGTGTGAGCAGCTGCACGAGGTCGGTGGGGTCGCGTGGGGAGATGCGGGGGTCGCTGGTGCGGCCGCGGCCGTCGAAGACGGCGGCGACGGCCTGCTCGGCGACCTCGGCCGGCGGAGCCGCGAGCGACGCGCCTTCGGGGATCAGCGCGCCGTCGGTCGGAGCGTCCGCCACACAAGCCTCCTCGGACGAGCCGGGTGCGTGTCGCCGGGGTCGCCGGCCTGCACGCCGGGCACCCGCGGGTGTGCGCGTGCCCGTGCTCGCGAGGCTAGACGAACGGTGCTGCCCGGAAGGGCGTGATCACGCGCCTCGGTCCGGCGGGCTCAGACGTCCGCGTCGCCGTCGCTGTGGTGGTGGTGGCTGTGCCACCAGCCGTGGTGGTGGCCGTGGCCGTGGCAGCCGGTGCTGCTGCCGCCGTCGCTGCCGGAACCCGAGCCGTCAGCGGGCGGGCTGGAGCCGTTGTCGTCGCCGGTCGGCGGGGTGCTCGTCGGCGGGGTGCTCGTCGGCGGGGTGCTCGTCGGCGGGGTGCTGGTCGGCGGGGTGCTCGTCGGCGGGGTGCTGGTCGGCGGGGTGCTGGTCGGCGGGGTCGACGCAGGGGGGGTAGCGGGGCTGTCGCCCGTGCTCGGAGTCCCCGTGCCGCTGCCCTGCCCGCCGAGGACCGGCGGGACAGCACCCGGGGTGCCGGCGGGCTCGCCCGCGGTGTCGGTGGTCGTGCCGACGCCGGTGACCTTGACCGGGCGGCCGCCGTCCACCTTCACGGGCTTGCTGACGTTGCCGCCACCGTTGCTCGTCACCGGGACGACGACCACGGTGGTGCCGGGGTCCGTGTTCGCGAGCGGGGTGCGCGCGGCCGGGCCGGACGCGGTGGACGAACCGGGGCCGGCCGTCGTGGTGGTGACCGTGTGGACGGTCCGGACGGCGGTGCCGCGGTGGGTCGCCCGGTGGACCGCGCGGGTGGGCTTGGTCGTCGTGTGGTGCGTGGACAGCTTGGCGACGGTGGGGGGCGGGACGGTCGTCGCCGGCCCGACGCGCACCGGGACCGGGGCAAGCTGCACGGTCGCGATCGGCGGCGGCACGAGGTTCGGGACGGTGACCGGTGTCGCGGACTGCTCGGGCTTCGGGGCGACGGTGTGGAACGCGAGCACGACGATGCCCGCCGTCGCGGCGGTGACCCACGCGATGAGCAGCGCCGTCCAGAGCCAGCCGCGCGAACGCGCGGTGGACGCGGTGGCGAGATCCGCGGTGTTCGGGTCGGTACCCGGCACGGTGGTGAGCTCCTGAGCAGAGAGGAGATGGCGGTCGGCGGCGCCCCCGATGCGCCGCCGTGAGGCTCAGATCGTGACACGTCGCCCCATCCCCGTCACGCGGGCCACGCCGACCTGTGGACATCCGTTCGGCTGCCCGTCGAACGGCCCAAGCGGCATCACTCTGCGTGATCGCCACCCGGGTGGCCGGCGTGTTGGTGCGCACCGGCCAGGTACCGGCTGCGTACCGTCCGCGCGGGAGGTGAGCTCCGTGCACGAGGCGCAGCGACGCAGCATCGGCTCGGTCGTGAAGGTGCTCCGACAGGCGGCGGGTCTTTCGCGCGCGGAGCTCGCGCTGCGCACCGCCGACGGCGCCGCGCAGCGCGTCGGTCTGGAGATGCTCGCGAAGGTCGAGCAGGGCCGGAAGGCTCCGAGCCCGGCCACCGCGGCGAAGCTCGCCCGCGCTCTCGGCATCAGCCCGAACGACCTGGCGCGCAGCGCGGCCCGGTGGGAGTCCGGCGCCGCGGTCGGTGTGCAGGACGCGGCGCTGCGCCTCGAGCTGCTCGCTGTGGTGCGGGTCGCTCCGCCGCCCGCGCCGGCCGTCACGTCCGAGGACGCCCCCGAGGTCGTCGAGCCGCGCGGCCGGCGGGCGGATCTGGTCCGTCAGCTCGAGGCCGCGGTCCGCGCGCTCACCACGCGCGGCACGGTCGATCAGCTCGAGAACGCCGTCCTCGCGCTGCAGGCCCAGGCCACCCCCGCGGCGACCCGGCTCGCGTCGATCGACATCGGCGGCGCCACCGGCTGACGCCCACGGGTCAGAAGCTCGGGCCGGGCGTGGGGGTCGGGGCCGGTGCCGCGGTCATGTCGACGAACCGTGAGTAGTGGCCCTGGAACGCGACGGTCACGGTGTCGGTGGGGCCGTTGCGGTGCTTGGCCACGATCAGGTCGGCCTCCCCCGCGCGAGCGCTCTCCTTCTCGTACATGTCGTCGCGGTGCAGCAGGACCACGATGTCCGCGTCCTGCTCCAGCGAGTTGTGGACGACGACGCCGTCGGCGACGAAGTTGTGCTCGCCGGGGACGGTCGCGTCGAAGACCTCTTGCTCGCCGAGCGACTCGATCGCGACGACCTCGTCCCAGAAGATGTCGTTGGTGGCGAGCATCTCGAGGTCCTCGTCCTCGAGGATCGCCGCGACGCGGGCGAGCCGGGCCCGGCTCGGGGCGTGCTTCCACAGCGTCGAGCCGCTGAACTGCGTGGCCATGCTCATGGCGAACTCGCGGTGCGGGATCTTCTGCTCGTGCAGAACGGTGCGCACGCGCTCCCAGACCGCCTTCGGCACCGTGTCCACGTTCGGGTTGGCGACCAACCCGGTCACGATGTCGAGCGCCGGCGCCACCATCGCCCCGCGGGCGCCGTGGCAGCCGATCTCGCGCAGGAAGACGGCTTGCTGCTCGCACCCCACGACGTGCACGTGGAAGCTGTCGCGGTACCCGGGCTTGCGGGCGACCTTGATGCGGGCTGTGATGCCGAACCGGGTCAGCAGGCGGGTGACGTCATCAGCGAGGCGGCGGCTGGTCGTCGCGTAGTAGGCGCGGACGGTGCCCTTCGTGCCGATGGTGAGCGATCCGTCGGTCGACCAGAGGTGCCGCAGGAAGAGCGCGAGCTGTTCGTCGGGGAGTCCGAACACTCCCGCGGGCACGAACTTCTCGTGGCTGCGCTTGTCCCACACGCCCAGGCCGTCGAGCCAGGTGCTGATCGGGTTGCGACGGCCGTGGGTCAGCCGGTACGGGGAGCGCAGGCGCAGCGTGGTGACACGAGCTGCCGGGTACTCGTCGCGGACCGCCGTGACGCCGAACTCCGCGGCGGCCGCGGTGACGGCAGCGAGGTTGTCCTCGTCGACGCTTGCGTAGCGCAAAGGCTGACGAGCCAGCATCGACCCGTCGCCGAGCATGTGGGCCAGGAGGACGATCTCGTGCTCCGGCCAGGCGACTGGGTCGAGCGGCGCAGGGGTGCTGCGGGGGACCGCGAGCCGCTCGCCGACCGCGATGGTGCCGAGGTCGCGCCAGCCGTCGTAGGTGTACAGCGGATGGTTGGCCGTCGCCTCCAGCGTGCGGCCTGAGGCGAGCCTGACGCGGAAGACCTCCTTCACGCCGGTCGAGAAGACGTGGCTCATCGTCCGGGCGACCATCCGCATGCGGCGGTTCATCGCCCAGACCGCGATGTTGGTCTCGCCCGTCGCGTAGAGCTCGCCGATCGTGACCTCGGCGCCGGTGTCCGCTCGCCAGATGCGCGTGGACGCCGGGAGGCAGCCTGACTCGCGGAGGTCGGAGAGCATCGGGCGCTTGTCGGCGCGCTGCTCGGAGAGCCGGTTCAGCTGCGAGAGCGCGACCACCGGGACCTCGAGCTCCTTCGCCAGCAGCTTCATGCTCCGGCTGATCTCGCTGACCTCCTGCTGGCGGCTCTCGACCTTGCGCGGCGAGCTCATCAGCTGCATGTAGTCGACGACGACGAGCCGCAGGTCGTGCCGTTGCTTGAGGCGCCGGGTCTTGGCGCGGATCTCGGTCATCGTGAGGTGCGGGCTGTCGTCGATGAACAGCGGCGCGTTGGACACCTCGCCCATGCGGCGGGCGAGGCGGCCCCAGTCGTCGTCGGTCATGTGCCCGGTGCGCATGTGCTGGAGGTGGACGCGTGCCTCGGCGGAGAGCAGGCGCATCGTGATCTCGCTCTTGCTCATCTCCAGGCTGAACACGACGCTCGCGAGGCCGTGCTTGATCGAGGCTGCCCGCGCGAAGTCGAGTGCGAGCGTGCTCTTCCCCAAGCCGGGGCGGGCGGCGACGATGACGAGCTGGCCCGGGTGCAGTCCGTTGGTGAGGCGGTCGAGGTCGGCGATGCCGGTGGGCACGCCCGCCATGCCGCCCTCGCGGCCGGCGATCGCCTCGATCTCCTCGAGCGTCGGGTTGAGGAGCTCGGAGAGCGCGACGTAGTCCTCGCCGCTGCGGCGCTCGGACACCGCGTAGATCTCGGCCTGCGCGCGGTCGACCGCACTGTCGACGTCGCCGTCGACACCGCCCGCGTAGCCCATCTGCACGACGCGCGTGCCCGCCTCGACGAGGCGGCGAAGGATCGCCTTCTCCGCGACGAGCCGTGCGTAGTAGCCGGCGTTCGCCGCGGTGGGCACCGACGCGACGAGCGTGTGCAGGTAGGACGCCCCGCCGACCTTCGCAAGCGACCCGCTGCGGGTGAGCTCGGCGGCGACGCTGACCGGGTCGACCGGCTCACCGCGCGAGTAGAGGTCGAGGGCCGCCTCGAACACCAGCGTGTGCGCGGGCCGGTAGAAGTCGTGCGGGTTGAGCACCTCGACGACGTCCGCGATCGCATCCTTCGACAGCAGCACGCCGCCGAGCACACTCATCTCCGCGTCGAGGTCCTGCGGCGGCGTCCGCTCGAACGCGTTGCCGCGGTCCTCGTTCGGGTAGCCCGGCTCCAGCGCCGTGACGGCCACGGAGTCCTCCCTCTGTCGAGCCATCGGAATCGCCGCCCACGGTGCGTTCCGGGTCCGACACGACGAGGCTGACAGCGCCGGTGAACGCGCGAGGAAGAACGGGAGAACGCCACGCCGGGGCCCTGTGCGTGCGCTGTTGAGCACGTGTGGACAACGTCGTGCGCACTGTGCGCAGCCGGTGGACGACGAGCGCCGTCCCGCCCCGGATGCCTTGCGCGGCAAGGGTTCGCAGCCCACACGCTGGGGATGTGAACAGCCCGGCGTGTCTCCACAGGCCGGAACGCAGGAGCGGCGCCGCACGTGGTGTGCGGCGCC
>DASZYF010000095.1:0-17421 GCA_035545535.1 Mycobacteriales bacterium
GGACCCGCCGCGCGCCGACGGCGTGGCCGCCGTGCTGCACACCTCGGGCACGACCGGCGCTCCGAAGGCGGTGGCCCTGACCGAGGGCCGGCTCGCGGCCCGCCTGCGCGTCTACGAGGGCCTGACGACGATCGGCCCCGGCGACACGTTCCTCGCCGCGGCGGGCTTCCACCACATCGCCGGGCTCGGCAACGTCGTCGTCGCGCTCGGGAACGGCGCCGCGGTCGCGTCGTTCCCCCGGTTCACGGTCGAGGCGTGGAACGCCCTCGTGCCCGCGGGCATCACCCACACCCTGATCGTCCCCGCGATGCTCGAGACGTTGCTCGACGCCGGCGCGCTCGCCGCCCACCCACGCCTGCGCCTGCTGATCTACGGAGCCAGCCCCGTCCGGGTCGACACGCTGCGCGCCGCCATGGAGGCGCTGCCGCAGGCCGCGTTCCTGCAGCTGTTCGGTCAGACCGAGGGGTCACCTCTCACCGCCCTGACCCCGGCCGATCACGAAGCCGCGGTCGCGAGCCGTCCGGAGCTGCTCGCGAGCGCGGGACGGGCCGCGCCCGGTGTCGCGCTGCGCATCGAGGCGCCGGACGCCGACGGGACCGGCGAGGTGTGGGCCCGCGGTCCTCACCTCACGGTCGTGGACGACGCCGGCTGGCTGCACACCGGCGATCTCGGGCGACTCGACGCCGACGGCTACCTCCACCTGTCCGGACGCGCCGGCGACACGATCAACCGCGGCGGGGAGAACGTCCGCCCCCTCGAGGTCGAGGCCGTCATCCGCGAGCACCCCGACGTGGCCGACGTCGCGGTCGTCGGCGTGCCCGACGGGCGCCTCGGCGAGAAGGTGGTGGCGTTCGTCGTCGCCGCCGCGGGCGCGACGCCCACCGGAGATGACCTCGCCGCGCACGCCCGCACGCGCCTCGCCGGGTTCAAGGTGCCCGAGCGGTGGCGGCTCGTCGAGGAGCTGCCCCGCAACGCCGCCGGCAAGGTCCTGCGGCGGGTGCTGGTGCAGCAGTGGGATCCGACCGGGGACACCGAATCATCTAACTGAATCGCTATCCTGCGCGCATGGACCTCGCCTACCCCGACGACGTCGAGGAGTTCCGGGCCGAGGTGCGCAGCATCCTCGCCGAGGAGCTGCCGGCGGGCTTCGCCGGCGTCGGGGCCATCACCGATGCCGACGACGCGCACACGTGGGTGCGCGGGTGGCGAGCGACGATGCACCGGCGGGGACTGCTCGGGGTCGCGTGGCCCGCTGAGCACGGCGGTCGCGGCCTCACCAAGCTGCACCAGGTCGTGCTCGTCGAGGAGCTGGCCCGGGCCGGCGTCCCGTACGGCGCGCCCAACGACACGTTCGCGCTGAAGATGCTGGCGAACACCCTGCTCCAGTGGGGCTCGGAGGAGCAGAAGCGGCGGTTCCTGCCACCGGCGCAGTCCGGGGCGGAGCAGTGGTGCCAAGGGTTCAGCGAGCCGGGGTCCGGTTCCGACCTCGCGTCGCTGCGCACCCGCGCGGTGCTCGACGGCGACGAGTGGGTGATCGACGGTCAGAAGATCTGGACGTCGCACGCGTTCGCGGCGGACTGGATGTTCGCGCTGTGCCGCACCGATCCCGACGCCTCGCCGCACCGCGGCATCTCCTTCCTGCTCGTGCCGATGCACCAGCCCGGCGTCGAGGTGCGTCGCATCCGCCAGCTGACGGGTGAGAGCGAGTTCTGCGAGGTGTTCCTCACCGGCGCGCGCACGCACGTCGACAACGTCGTGGGGCCGGTGCACGGAGGCTGGCAGGTGGCGAACACCTTGCTCGGGTTCGAACGCGGCGATGAGGCCGCCACCAACCCGATCCTGTTCCGCGCCGAGCTCGACCGCCTCATCGCGCTCGCCCGGCAGCGGGGCGCGTCGGCCTCCCCGGTCGTGCGGCGCCGGCTGGCCGAGTGCCTGGCCCGGGTCGAGGTGATGCGCTTCCTCGGCTACCGCATCCTCACCGGCGTGCTCAAGGGCGGCGCCCCGGGGCCGGAGGCTTCCGTCGCCAAGCTGTACTGGAGCGAGTACCACCAACGCGTGACCGACCTCGCGCTCGCGGTGCTGGGCCTCCCGGGCCTGGTGCCGCAGGGCCGGTTGCCGATGCGCACGTTCCGCACGGACGATCCCGGCGTCCCGCCGGACTCGACCGCCTCGTGGCAGGGCACGTGGGCCAACGCGATCGCCGGCACCATCTATGCCGGTGCCAGCCAGATCCAGCGCAACATCCTGGCCGAGCAGACGCTGGGCCTGCCGCGCGAGCCGCGGGTCGGCACCACGCGCTGAGGCTCAGCCCCGCGAGCGGAGCCGCGCGGTGCCGCTCCTGGTCGCCTTCGGGGCGCCCCGCCCGCCGGCCGCATCCGCGTCGCCACCGGCATCGGCGGACGGGGCCGCACCGCCCGACGCCACATCGACCCCGAGGTAGCTCTTCATCAGCTCCGCCTCGTCGAGCGTGGCGGGCGAACCGCAGAAGCCGACCGTCCCCCGATCGAGCAGCACCACCTGGTCGGCCAGCTCGAGCGCTCGCGTGACGTACTGCTCGACCACGACGAGCGCGACGCCGGTCGCGGCGAGCGCGCGGAGGGAGCCGAAGATCTCGTCGACGACGCGCGGCGCGAGACCCATCGACACCTCGTCGAGCAGGACGACGGTCGGGTCGGCGAGGTAGGCGCGGCCGAGGGCGAGCATCTGCTGCTGCCCGCCCGAGAGGCTGCCGGCCACCTGGTCCAGCCGCTGCCCCAGCACGGGGAAGGCCGTGATCGCGGCGTCGACGGCCGCCCCTCGCCGCCACGGGGGCACCTGCATGCGCAGGTTGTCGCGGACCGTGAGGCTGCGGAAGATGCCCCGGCCCTCCGGGATCAGGCACAGGCCCTTCTCCGCACGCCGGTGCGGCGCCTTGCGGGTGACGTCGGCGCCACCGAGCAGCACGGATCCCGCGCTCGGCTTGACGATGCCCGACACCGTGCGCAGCGTCGTCGTCTTGCCCGAGCCGTTCGGGCCGAGCAGTGCGGTGACGCTGCCGGGCGCCACGCTGAAGGAGACGTCGCGCAGCACGGTGGCCCGTCCGTAGCCCGCCGTGACGCCGCGCAGCTCGAGCACCGGGGTCGACGCGACGTCGGAGAGGCCGTCGGAGATGCCGTCGGCGGGGCCGGCCATCACACACCCGCCTTCGCGTGCCGGCCGCGCGACCTCGTGTCCGCGGGCGCATCCGGTGGCTCGGCCGCACCGACGGCGTCCTCGACCTCGTCCCCGCCGAGGTAGGCGGCCTTCACGATCGGGGACTGCAGCGCCGCCACCACCGTCCCTTCGAAGATCGGCTTGCCGAAGTCGAGGACGTAGAGGTAGTCGCAGATCGCCGTCACCAGCGTCATGTCGTGCTCGACGAGCAGGATGCCGAGACCTCGCTCGGCGACCACCCGCCGGAGGATCTCCCCGAACCGCTGCGTCTCCGACGGGTCGAGGCCCGACGACGGCTCGTCGAGCAGGAGGAGGTGGAACGGACCGGCCAGGCAGCGGGCGAGCTCGACCAGCCGGCGCTCCCCGGTCGAGAGCGCGCCGACCACGCGGTCTTCGATGTCGACGATGCCGCACAGCAGCATCGCCTGGTCGGCCGCCGCGGCGACCCGCCGCCGCTCGGCCGGCGAGCTGATGAGGTGTCGCAACGCGTTCGGGCCGGCGTTCGAGGCCTCGGCTCCGAGCGCGACGTTCTGCCGCACGGTGAGCGTGTCGAACAGCTCCATCTGCTGGAACGTGCGGCCGAGGCCCCTGCGGGCGCGGGCCGACGGTCCGGCCAGAGCGACCGACCGCCCGTCGAGCTGCACCGTGCCGGCACTGGGCCGGTTCAACCCCGAGCAGGAGTTGAACGTCGTGGTCTTCCCCGCGCCGTTCGGCCCGATCAGCCCGGTGATCCGGCCGGTCGGCGCCTCGAGCGTCACGCCGTCGACCGCCACGAGCCCGCCGAACGCGACCTTGAGCCCCTCGACCTTGAGCGACCCGGCGCTGCGCACCGGCGCCATCGGCACCGGTTCGATGGTCCGTGGAGGCGCCGGCCGGCGGAACCCGAGCCGGTCGAGTGAGCGCTGCAGCGCCATCGGCACCTGCCGGCGATCCTCGGGCGTCACCGCGTACAGGACCGCCGCGATGCCGAAGGCGAGCGTCAGGTAGCCCTGGGTCTTCGGGCTCTGGAGCGAGCTGATCGGGTACAGGACGCCGGACAGCTGCAGGCCGAACGCCGCGAGGATCGCGTACCAGGGCTCCGACCCGACCGAGATCGTGATGAGCGCGAAGAACACCAGGGACTGCAGCGGCTGGTAGCTCGAGCCGCTCACCGACGTCACATTCGCACCCTGCAGCGCGCCGGCGACGGCGGCGAGGAACGCCGAGCCGCAGAACACCAGCACGCGTGTCACGTTGATGGAGGTGCCGCTCGTCGCCAGCCCGGTGGGGCTGTCCGCAAGAGCGCGCAGGAGCCGGCCCAGGCGGCTGCGGTTCACCGTGATGATGGCGACGGTCGCCACGACGACGAGGCCGAGCACGAGGTAGTAGTAGCGCCGGTCCCCGTGGGTGACGTCGTTGAACCACGCGGGCCGCGGCACGGTGAGACCGCTCGCGTTCGACGTGAACATGTAGCTCTCGGAGTAGAACATGTACTGCAGCAGCAGCCCGAAGCCGAACGTCGCCAGCGCGAGGTAGAGCCCCGACAGGCGGATCGCGGGGATCGACAGCACGGCCCCGATCGGGACGGCGATGAGGCCGGACAGCACCAGCGCGAGCGCCCACGGCACGTGGTGATCGACCGTGAGGTGCGACATGGCGCACACGCCGATGGCCATGAAGCTCACGTGCGCCAGCGACACCTGACCCGACGTGCGCACGAGCAGGCCGAGCGCGAGGAACAGCAGGACGTAGGTCAGCGCCGTCGTGTAGTCGGCGAGGTGGAAGCCGACGATGCTCGGGACGAAGAGCAGGAACACGAGTGCTCCGAGCCCTGAGAGGCCTTGCAGCGCCAGGGGCATCCGCCAGGTCGAGCGCGCGCGCTGCACCACCGGCGCCTGCTCGACCAACCGGCGACGGGGCGAGACGAGCAGCACGACGAACAGCACCAGGAACGGCAGCGCCGGGCTGAGCCCGGTCCAGAAGCCGCCGGTGAACCACTTGGTGCACAGCTGCTGCACGACGCCGATGAGCAGACCGCCGAGGAACGTCGCCGGAAGGTTCGTGAACGCGCCGATGGCCGCGGCGCCGAACGCGGTGACGACGAGGAACGTCAGGTTGATCGAGTTGAGCTCGGACAGCAGCGGCGCGAGCAGCACACCGGAGGCCGAGGCGAACGACGCCCCGATGATCCAGGACCAGCGCCGCACGCGGGTGGGGCTGGTGCCCGCGACGTCGAGCAGCACCGGGCTGTCGACGACGGCGCGCATGGCGACGCCGAGCCGGGCGGTGCGGAAGAACACCCACAGCGCGGCGGACGCGACCACCGCGACGCCGATGACGATGAGCTGGCTCGCCCGGATGACGGTCGAACCCACGTGGAAGGAGGCGTCGGGCAGGTACTGCGCGACGTTGCGCGTCACCCCGGGATCGAAGACGAGGTCGGTGCCGGCCTGCACGACGAGCAGCACGCCGACGGTGGCTGCCACCTTGGTCGACAGGCTCGCGGCCGCGAGCTGCCGCGCGAGGAGCTCGAGCACGAGGCCCATGACCGGTCCGCCGACGGCGACGCAGATGGCGGCGGCGAGCCCCCAGGGAGCCCCGTGCTGGACGGTGAGGTCCCAGAACAGGTACGCGGCGACGGTCGCGATCGCGCCGTGGGCGAAGTTGAAGACCGCCGAGGTCTTGTAGGTGAGCACGAGCCCGGTGCCGGCCAGGCCGTAGACCGATCCGGTGACGAGCCCGGACACCACGAACGGCAGGTAGCTCACGCCGGGACTCCCTTGTCACTGACGACCGCCGCTGCGCGGTAGACGACTAGGTGAACTATGTGTGGAGCGATGGTGTCACGGAACCCGCGGCTCCGGTTGCGGATCGGCCCGGTCGGCCCGCACGGAGCCGGACGGATCGGGCAGATCGTCCTCCGCATCGGCGGGGTGCGGTTCCCCGAGCCCACCCGGGACCCGGCCGAAGCCGCGGCCGGCACCGGTCACCCGGGCTCCTTGGGCAGTCCGAGCACCCGCTCGGCGGCGATGCTGCGCTGCACCTCCGACGTGCCCGCATAGATCGTGTGCGCCCGGCTGAACAGGAAGGCGTGCTGCTCGGCGTCGAGCTCGCCGCCGACGACGGCCTGGCCGGGCAGACCGGTGATGTCGGTCGCCAGCTCGCCGAGCGCCTGGTGCCACTGGCTCCAGAACAGCTTGCCGATCGAGCTCTCGGGGCCGGGCCGCCCGAAGCGCCCGACCTCGGTCACCGTGCGGTAGCCGGTGGCCCGCATGATGTGCAGCCCGACGAGCGCCTGGGCCAGGCGCTGCCGCACCACCGGGTCCCGGCTCGCCCCGTTCGCCCGCGCGAGCTCCACCAGCCGCCAGAAGTCCTGCTGCCACCGCACCTGCTGGCCGAGGAAGGCGGTGCCCCGCTCGAACGACAGCGTGGCCATCGCGGCCTTCCACCCGTCACCCGGGCCGCCGACGATGAGGTCGGCGTCGGTCCGGGCTCCGTCGAGCCAGACCTCGTTGAACTCCGACGTGCCGGTGAGCTGCCGGATCGGGCGGACCTCGATGCCGGGCTGGTCCATCGGCAGCAGCAGGAAGGACAGGCCCTTGTGCTTCGGGGCGTCCGGGTCCGTCCGGCACAGCACGAAGATCCAGTCGGCGAGCGTCGCCTGCGAGGTCCAGGTCTTCTGCCCGTCGACCACCCAGGTGTCGCCGTCGCGCCGGGCGCGGGTGCGCACCGAGGCGAGGTCGCTGCCGGCGCCGGGCTCGCTGAACCCCTGGCACCACTGCTCCGTGCCGTCGAGGATCGGCGGGAGGAAGCGCTGCTTCTGCTCCGGCGACCCCATCGTGATCAGGGTCGGCCCGAGCAGACCCTCGCCGAAGAACGCCCGCACCGGTGCACCCGCTCGCGCGTACTCCTCGTGCCACACGAGTGACTGCGTGACCGTCGCACCGCGCCCACCGAACTCGGCCGGCCAGTCGATGCCGAGCCACCGCCCGGCTCCGAGCTCGTGCTCCCACCGCAGGCGGAGCTCGGTGTCGGTGGACAGGTCCGGACCGAGCGCGCGCAGCTCCGGCGTCAGGTGCGCTTCGAGCCAGGCGCGCACCTCGGCGCGGAAGCTCGCGTCCGCCGCACTCTCGGAGAGGTCCACGTCAGCCGCTGGGACGCAGGTTGGCCAGCGCCCGGCTGTCGAGGTACTCCTCCACCCGCGTGATCGCGCCCGCGGCATCGAGCGAGACGACGAGGCACGACGCCGCGTCGACCGGCCCTCCCGGTGCGGTGCCGGTCATGCGATGGCGCTGCACGAAGCCCTCGTCGGTGGGCGTGATCCGCACGTCGGCGAGGACGAGGTCCGGCATGGTGCGGTGCACGTACGCGAGGACCTTGGCGTTCTCGGCCGGGGTCTGCTCGAGCCCGTCGGTGTTGTGCCACACCACGGCCCCGTCGGCGAACAGCGCGATCAGGCCGGCGGCGTCGTTGCGAGCGACCACGTCGCCGTAGCGGCGGGCGATCTCGAACGCTGGCGGCACGGTGTGGAATCATACAGACGATTCACGACCCCGAGCGTCGGGCACCACGCACTCCGGAGGACGCATGGACTTCGCCTTCACCGACGAGCAGGAGGAGCTGCGGCGCACCGTCCGCGCCCTGTTCGCCGACACCTCAGGTGAGGCCGAGGTGCGGCGCCTCATGGAGACCGATGCGGGCTTCGACGCCGCCGCGTGGAAGCAGCTCGCCGAGCTCGGGCTGCTCGGCCTCGCGATCCCCGAGGAGCACGGCGGGGCCGGCTACGGGCTGCTCGAGGTCGGCGTCGTGCTCGAGGAGGCGGGTCGCGCGCTGCTGTGCGCCCCCTACTTCTCGTCGGTGGTGCTCGCGACGACGACGTTGCTGCT
This sequence comes from Mycobacteriales bacterium, assembly GCA_035545535.1. Lineage (GTDB taxonomy): Bacteria > Actinomycetota > Actinomycetes > Mycobacteriales > CAJCIY01 > DASZYF01. The sequence goes on from DASZYF010000095.1 coordinate 8,058, forward strand.
CGCCGGGGACACCGGGCACCTGCCGGCGCTGGCCGACGGGACGCTCACCGCGACGCTCGCCCTCACCGAGGACCCCGTCCGGTGGGATGCCGAGGGCATCCGGGCCACCGCCACGCCGTCCGGTGACGGCTGGGTCCTCGACGGCGAGAAGACGTTCGTCCTCGACGGCCACACCGCGGGGCTGCTGATCGTCGCGGCGCGCACCGCGGGCGGGGTCAGTCTCTTCACCACCGCGGGCGACGCCCCGGGACTCACCCGCACCCGCGTGGACACGCTCGACCCGACCCGTCGCCTGGCGACCGTGCGGCTGTCGTCGGTGCCGGCGACCCTGCTCGGCGTCGACGGTGACGGGTGGGCGGTCATCGAGCAGGTCCTCGACGTCGCCGCGACCGCGCTGGCCGCCGAGCAGGTCGGCGGCGCGGCCAAGGTCCTCGAGATGGCCGTCGACTACGCGAAGGTGCGCGAGCAGTTCGGCCGCCCGATCGGCTCGTTCCAGGCGATCAAGCACATGTGCGCCGACATGCTGCTCGAGGTCGAGTCGGCCCGCTCCGCCGCCTACTACGCGCTCTGGGCGGCCGCCACCCGCAGCGACGAGCTGCCGGTGGTCGCCAGCATCGCGAAGGCGTACTGCTCCGACGCCTTCTACCACTGCGCCGCGAAGAACATCCAGGTCCACGGCGGCATCGGCTTCACGTGGGAGCACCCGGCGCACCTCTACCTGAAGCGGGCCAAGGCCGACCAGCTGCTGTTCGGCGACCCGGCCTGGCACCTCGACCAGCTCGCCGACCGGGCCGGCATCTGAGCCGCCGCGGCTAGCATCACCCGACGGTCGCGCGGCGACGGCGCGCGAGGATGTGAGGTGGGCGGTGCCGAGGTCCGGCCGGCCCGTCCGCGTCCCGAAGACGGCCGAGCTCGTCGCCGCCCAGCTGCGGCGCCGGATCATCAAGGGTGAGCTCAGCGAGGGCGAGGCGCTGCCGCCCGAGGCCGTGCTCATGGAGCAGTTCGGCGTGTCCCGCCCGACGCTGCGCGAGGCGTTCCGCGTGCTCGAGGCGGAGGCGCTGATCACCGTCCGGCGCGGCGTGCACGGTGGCGCACGGGTGCACGCGCCGGACGGCGACGTCGCCGCGCGCTACGCCGGACTCGTCCTCGAGCACCGCGGCACCACCCTCGAGGACGTGTACCGCGCGAGCGCGATGATCGAGCCTCCGTGCGCCGCGCTGCTCGCCCGCACCCGCACGAAGTCCGACCTGAAGCGGCTGCGCGAGGTGCTCGCCCGCGCCGACGACCTCGACGCCGATCCCTTCGTCCTGCTGGAGGCGCAGCAGGCGTTCCACCACGCGATGGTCGAGCTCGCGCGCAACCAGACGATGACGGTCATCACGGGGATGCTGCGCCACATCATCGACCTCGCGAACGAGGACTTCGTCACGTCCGCATCGCCGAAGCTGCCGCAGCGGCGCGCGGCCGCGAAGAGCCAGCAGACGCACGCGCAGCTCATCGACCTGATCGAGGCGGGCGACGCAGAGGGCGCCGCCGACCTGTGGCGCCGGCACCTCGAGGCCCAGGGAGATCACTTCCGCGGCGGCCCCGGCGCGAAGACGGTCCTCGACCTGCTGGGCTGAGCCCGGCGTCAGAGCGCCGGTCCGGCGACGCGCACCGGCGCCGCCCCGGCGAGCAGCGCGCCCCCCTGCTCACGCGCGATCACGCGCGCGGAGCCGAGCAGGGCGTCGAGCGCGTACCCGCGCTTCACGAAGCGGTGCAGGTCGTGCTCCCAGGAGACCCCCATCGCCCCGCAGACCTGCAGCGCGTGGCGCGCGACATCGGCGTGCGCCCACCCCGCGACGGCCTTCGCGGTGGCGGCGGCGCCGGCGCCTCCGTCGAGCCACGCGTCGGCGACGAGCGCCTCGGCACCCGCGATCGCCGCGTACGCCTCGGCGAGGCGGTGCCGCACCGACTGGTAGGAGCCGATGGGCCGGCCGAACTGCTCCCGCGAGGTGACGTGAGCGGTCGCGAGGGCGAGCGTCGCCCGGCTCACACCGACGAGCTCCGAGGCGAGGGCGCGAAGCGCGCCCGGCACCACAGCCGCCCACTCACCCGCGACCTTCGCCGTGACCGCCGCGGAACCGTCGAGCGCGATCCACCCGGCATCCGGATCGATGCCGCGCACCGGCTCGCGGGCGACCGACGCGCCGTCGACGAGGACCACGCCGTCGGGCGTCGGCACGGCAAGAGGTCCGGTGCTGCTGCGCAACGCGATGCCGCGCACGTCCACCCGATCGCCCGCGAGCGCGCTCGACGGCCGCGCGCCCGCCGTCGGGTTCGGCCACGCGATCGTCACATCAGCGGCGAGCGCGAGCCCCGAACGCACGGTGCGCTCGAGCGCGGCCGTCGCGGCCCGTGCTTCCCCGTGCACCTCGAACAGCAGCCGCGTCGCCGCGGCCTCATCGTCGGCCTCGACGTCGTCCCATCCGAGCTCAGCCAGCGCCGCGGCGACATCGGGAGGATCCGTCGCGAAGACCTCGCGCAGCGATGTGCGGAGCAGAGCGGCGGTCTCGGCATCCATCGTCACGACTCCGCCGGGAGGTGGAGCACGCGGTCCGCGAGGATCCCCCGCTGCACCTCTCCGCTGCCGCCGTAGATGCTCGACGCACGGGTGAACCACCACTCCGCGCGGAGCACGTCGTGGTGCTCGGACGCGCCGAGCTCGAACGCCGGGAAGCGGAGCTGGCGGACCACGTCGAGGGTCAGCTGCTCGGCGGCGGCGAGCAGGACCTTGTCGGCTGATGCGTCGGGTCCGACGGTCTCCCCGGCGGCGAGCCGGCGCACGGTCGTCAGGGACCGCGCGCGCAGCGCCGACACCGCGTGGTAGGCGCGCCCGATCGCATCGGCGGCCGCCGTGTCCGACGGATCGGCGGACCCGCCGAGCGCCCGCAGCTGCGCGAACAGCCAGGCCTGCCGCATCCACGCGTACATCCCGCGCTCGTACTGCAGCAGGTGCATGGCGACGCCCCACCCACCGTCGTGCGGTCCGATGCGCATCGACGCGGGCACGCGCACATCGTCGAAGAACGACTCCGACATCTCCCACGTCCCGCTGGCGAACACGAGCGGTCGCGTCGTCACGCCGGGAGCGTGCGCATCGATCATCAGCGCCGTGATGCCGCGATGGCGGCTCTCGGGGGTGCCGGTCCGGACGAGGGTGAAGAACCAGTCGGCCGCGAAGCCGCTGCTCGTCCAGAGCTTGTGGCCGTTGACGACGTAGTCCGCCTCCGGACCGTCGCCGTCCCGCGCCGCCCGGGTGCGCAGCGCCGCGAGGTCGCTGCCCGCGCCGGGCTCGGAGAACCCCTGCGCCCACATGGCGTCACCGCGCAGGACGGCGGGCAGCAGCTCGTGCGCGATGTCGGGTGCGAAGTGCAGCGTGGGGTCGCCCATCACCTCGAGGAAGTAGTCGGTCTCGGCCAGCGGGATGCCGGCGATGGCGAGCTCGTCGTAGAGCACCGCACGGTGCAGCACGCCGCCGCCGTAGCCGCCGACGCTCGTCGGCCACCCGTACCGCTTCCACCCGGCGTCCCACAGGACGCGGGTCAGGCGCTGGTGCTGCGCGAGCAGCGCGACCCGGTCGAACGGGTGCGCGGTGAACGGTTCGAGGACGTCGGCGCTCCCGCGCAGCCAGGACCGCACGCCGTCGCGGTACGCGTCCAGCTCGAGCACCTCGCCCGCCGTCACGGTCACGCCGTCAGCACCTCGTCGTGGAATCGTCTTACTCTTTCGGTGCACACCCTAGGGGGTCACGTGGGATCGCTCGACGGACGCGTCGCGCTCGTCACCGGCGCCAGCCGGGGACTCGGCGCGGCCATCGCCCGCCGCTTCGCGCTGGAGGGCGCCGCGGTGGCCGCGCTGGCCCGCACCCTCGACCCCGACCCGCGCTACGAGGGCAGCCTGCGCGAGACGGTGGCGTCGATCGAGTCCGCGGGCGGTCGGGCCGTGGCCGTGCAAGCGGACCTCGCGAGGAGCGACGACCGCATCCGCGCCGTGGCCGAGGCCGAGCACCGGCTCGGTCCGGTCGACGTGCTCGTGAACAACGCGGCCGTCACCTACCTCGCCCCCGTCGAGAGCTTCAGCGAGAAGCGGTTCCGCCTGATGGTCGAGGTGCAGGTGTGGGCGCCGTTCCACCTGACCCAGCTCGTGCTGCCCGGGATGTACGAGCGCGGCCGCGGCTGGATCCTCAACATCTCCTCGCGGGCCTCCGAGCACGCGGTGGGCCCGCCGTTCGACGACGTGCAGAAGCTCGGGTTCTCCGCCTACGGCATGGGCAAGGCGGCCCTCGAGCGGTTCACGACGGCGCTCGCGGCCGAGGGTCACGACAAGGGGGTCCGGGCCAGCTCGCTCGCTCCGTGGGACAACGTCGCCACCCCCGGGGCCGGCGCGCACGCCCTGGTCGAGGGGTTCCCGCTGGAGGACGAGTCGGTGATGGCCGAGGCCGCGCTCGCCCTCGTGGAGGGCGACCTGACCGGTCGCATCGCGATCTCGCAGCACCTGCTGGCCGAGCTCGGCCGGCACCCCCGAACGCCGGTGTCCGACTCGCCCGTGTTTGACGGTTCCGGCAATCTCTAGTCAGGATTAGGTCCCGACCACGAGGAGGCCGGCCCGTGCGCATCGCCGTCGATGCCGATGTCTGTCAGGGACACACGCTCTGCTCGATGAACGCGCCCGCCCTCTTCGACATCTCCGAGGACGGCAGCCGCGCGGTCGCGCTGCTGCCTCCGGACGCCGACGTCCCGCCTGAGCTCGAAGCGTCGGCTCGGCTCGCCGCGGGCGGCTGCCCCGAGCGGGCGATCCGGCTGACGGAGCCGGCATGAGGCCGGTCGCCCTCCGCCGGGTCGCGCCCGTCGCGCTGCTGGGGCTGGCGGGCGCCGCGCTGATCACCGCCGGCCTCGCCGTCGCCGGGCCGGCCCGCGCGCACGCCGACTCCTCCTACACGGCGAGCGGTCAGGCCGACGGCTTCTTCCTGACCATCAAGAACTCGGCGATCCCGCTGGTGTCGGCGGTGGAGGGTGGCGGCCCGACGGCGCAGGCGACGCTCGACTCGCTGGACCAGAGCAACGCGTTCGCCGCGTTCCCCTACCCCGGCGACGAGGAGACCGGCGTGCCCGGACTCCTCGGCAGCATCCTCGGGCTGCCGGTGCCGGGCTACCCCGCCTACGTGAGCACGGCCTACGGCCAGCCCGCCGCGAACAAGGACCTCACCGGGATCAACCTGCAGGCGTCGTCCAGCCACATCGAGTCACGGGCGACCGCCACCGCCGGCGGCTCGGGGGTGACGAAGGCCGCCTCGTCGGTCACCAGCGCCCTCGCGAGCGACGGCAGCGTGAGCACCACGGCGGCCGCCGACGTCAAGGCCTTCGACCTCGGCGGCGTGCTCACGATCTCCGGCATGCACTCCACGGCGACCGCGACCCGCGACGCGACCGGCAAGCTCACGACCGACAGCCACCTGTCGTTCGGGCAGATCTCGGTCCCCGGGCTCGCGCTCGCCCTGCCGTCGTCACTGAACCTGTGCCCCATCAACCAGCTGCCGGTCGCGGGCATCCCGCCGATCCCCTGCCCGAGCGCCGTCACCGACGTCGCGCTCCCGCCGGGGCTTGCCGGGACCACGCTCACGGCGCCCGACATCGGGTTCGAGGACGGCACGTTCACCCTGTCGCTGCCGCAGCTCGGCAACCAGAAGGTCGCGCTCCCGGCCGACACCGTGCTCGCGGCGTTCAAGTCCGCCGGCGTCGACATCACCTACCAGAAGCCGCAGACCCTGAAGAACGGCGTCATCGCCGCCGCCCTCGTCATCCACCAGTCCCTGCCGGGCAGCCCGGTCCCCGTGCCGAACAACCCGGTGCTCGGCACGCCGGGCCCCACCGACATCACCTACACGTTCGGCCAGTCCAGCGCGACCGTCGACCTGACCGCCTTCGACAGCGGCGTCGACGGCGGGGGCGCGAGCATCCCGACGGGCGGCTTCCCCACCTCGGGCGCGGGTGGCGGGACCACGACCCCGACGGGCACGGCGGTCACGCCGGGCGGCGGCACCGACCTCGGCGCGGGCTCGCTGCCGGGTGACCTCGGCACCGGCACCGTCACGCCGGGTGGGGACGTGCCGCCCGCGGTCGCGGGCCAGCCCGCGGCCGGAGGGACGGCGCTCACCGCGTCGCGCGCTCCGCGCACGCTCGACTCCTCGAACATCTACCTCGTCCTCGTCGGCGCCGCGCTCCTCGCGCTCGGCGGGACCCAACTCATCCGGATCGTGGGGGTGCGCAAGCTGTGGGCTTCGTAGTCGCGGAGCGGCTCAAGGCAACCAACGTCGAGGGGAGCGAGCAATGGGGTTCCTAGCCTGGCTGCGGTTGCAGTGGGACCGGGTCGGCGCGTGGGTGTGCATCGTCGCCGGAGCGGTGGTCCTGCTCGTCGGCTACATCGGGGTGAGCGGCACGCCGTACACCTCGGAGCAGCTCCCCTACATCGTCTCGGGCGGCCTGACCGGGATCTTCCTGCTCGGTGTGGGCGGCATGCTCTGGCTGTCCGCCGACCTGCGCGACGAGTGGCGGAAGCTCGACGACCTCGACCGCACCCTGCTGACGCACAAGCTCGTCCCGATCACCGAGACCTCGGTGTCGGCACCGGTCGACGACGCGACCGGTCCGCTCGCGCCGGTGCGGTCCGGGCGAGCCCGGGGTCGCGCGTGACGGTCGCGGTCCAGCGGGCGGTGCGCACGGACGGCGGTCGGCTCGAGCGCTTCCAGCGCCGCGCCGCCGAGACGGTCGTCGAGCGCGAACGCGCACGGCGGGCGCAGGGAGACGTCGAGGTCCTGCCCACCGGGTCGATGCCGTGGCACGTGCGCGACGTGCAGCGCCTGCTGGTGACGCTGCTGCTCGCCGCCATCGGACTGACCGCTAGCTGGGTCGGGATCAGCGGCACCGTGATCTGGTCCCGGCAGATGCTCTGGCTCGCCATCGGCATCGCCAGCACCGCCGTCGCCGCGGTCGCCGTCATGACCTGGCTGCTCACCGCCTTCCGCGCGGTCCGGGTGCGCCAATCACGCATGGTCGACGGGATCGCCGCGCGCCTCGTCCTCGACGACGAGCCGGACGCGGCCGACGCCGCCGGCCCGGGGGCGGCCGAGCTGGTCTCCGCCCCCTCGATGACCCGGTTCCACCGGGCCGACTGCCCGCTGGTCCAGGGCCGGCCGACCACCCCGCTGACGGCGGCGCGGCGCGCGCGGCTGTCCCCCTGCGGCGTGTGCCGGCCGATCGCGTCGTCGGCCGAGCTCCCGTGAGCGTCGCGTGAGCTTCGGCAGCGACTACTCGCTGATCCTCGTCTCCGGCGTCGAGGTCGGTTCGGTCTACGCGATCGCCGCGATGGGACTCGTCCTGACCTACAAGACGTCCGGCCTGTTCAACTTCGGTCAGGGCGCGGTCGCCGCGGCCGCGGCCTACGTCTTCTACGGGTTCTACTCACCGCTCGAGGCCGGGTGGGCGTGGCCGTTCGCCGCGCTCGTCTCCGTGGTCGTGTTCGGGCCGGTCGTGGGCCTGTTGCTCGAGCTCGTCGCCCGAGGTCTCGCCGACGTGCCCATCACCTACAAGATCGTCGGCACCGTCGGGCTGCTGCTCATCTTCCGTCAGGTCGGGATCATCTGGTTCGACAACGACAGCTCGTTGCCGCTGAACGTCTACCTGCCGAAGGGCGCGGCGTTCTCCATCGACGGCACGGTCGTGACCAAGGACCAGCTCATCACCGTGCTGCTGGCCCTCGCCCTGGCCGTCGCGCTGTTCGCGTTCTTCCGCTTCAGCCGCACGGGCACGGCCATGCGCGCGGTCGTCGACGACCCGGCGCTGATCGACATGACGGGGCACGACCCGGTCCGGGTCCGGCGCGTGGCCTGGATCATCGGCACCACGTTCGCCGCCCTGTCGGGCATCCTCATCGCTCCGCAGCAGAGCGCGGTCGACGGATCGCTGCTCACCATCCTCGTGGTCTACGCGTTCGGCGCGGCGGTCTTCGGCTACTTCCGGAGCCTGCCGCTCGCCTACGTGGGCGGCATCACCGTCGGCCTGATCCAGAACTGGGTCAACCACGAGACCAACGTCCGGTCGTCGTTGCAGTCGTTCAGCCAGCTCGGCCCGAACGCGCCCTTCCTCGTGCTGTTCATCGGGCTGCTCGTCGTCCCGAAGCGCAAGCTCACCGACATCGGCCGCCAGGTGAAGGCGAAGGCGAGCACGCCGAGCCGGCTGCCGCTCCCGGCCCGATCGGCCATCAACGTCGGGATGTTCGCGCTGCTGGCCCTCGTACCCGTCGTCGGCAGCCCGCTCGTCGGTGACACCAAGCTCGTGTACTGGTCCGAGGCCATGAGCTCGGTCGTGCTGTTCCTCTCCCTCGGCCTGCTCGTGCGCACGTCGGGGCAGGTCTCGCTGTGCCAGATCGGGCTCGCGGCGGTCGGCGGCTGCGTGTTCTCCAAGATGGTCGCCGAGCAGCACCTGCCGTGGGCAGTCGGCGTGCTGCTCGCCGGCCTGCTGACCGTCCCGGTCGGCGCGATCATCGCGATCCCGGCCATCCGGTTGTCCGGGCTCTACCTCGGTCTCGCGACGCTCGGGTTCGGCGCGCTGCTGGCCCAGGTGTTCTACCTGCAGACCTGGATGTTCGGTCCCGCCAACGGCATCCCGTTCCCGCGGCCGAGCGGCTTCAGCGGCGACAAGGGCTACTACTACGTGCTGCTGGCGTTCGTCGCGCTGTCGGCCGCACTGGTCGCCGTCGTCGAGCGCTCCCGCCTCGGCCGCCTGCTGCGCGGACTCGCCGACTCCCCCACGGCGCTCACGGTCCACGGTGCGAGCGTCGCCACGACGCGCGTCATCGTCTTCTGCATCAGCGCGTTCCTCGCCGGCGTCAGCGGCGCCCTGTTCGGCGGCATCTTCCAGCGGGTCGATCAGAACTCGTTCAACTTCTTCAACTCGTTGATCCTGCTGGCGATCATGGCGATCACCGCCGCGTTCTTCCGCACGCTGCCCGCCGCGATCATCGCGGCGATCGCCTACCAGGTCCTCGGCGGCTACATCAGCAGCCACCGCTTCAACGAGGTCCTTCCGCTGATCTTCGGCATCGGGGCGCTGCTCGCGGCGCTGCTGTCGCAGGGCTCCCGCGTGAGCGCGTTCTTCGATCGACGGGCTGAGGTCAGCGCCTGGCGCAGCAACAGCCCGGCCGCGGCCCGCCGCCGAACGCTCGCACCTGCCCGGGGAGAGACATGACCCGCCTCGGCCGTCGTCGCCGCCTCGTCGTGGCCGGCGCGGCGCTCGCCGTGCCGCTGGCCCTGGCCGGCTGCGGCACC
>DASZYF010000096.1:0-8170 GCA_035545535.1 Mycobacteriales bacterium
GGGCCCGGACTGTCCTACGGGTCCTACGAGGTGCACGGCGGTCCGGTGCACGTCGTCACGACGATCGGCACGGTGCTGACGGTCGCGCTGATCGTCGGCTTCGTGTACGCGCTGTGGGTGCGGCGCGTGCTGCTCGAGCCGGCCGCCGTCGTGCTCGTCCTCGTGCTCGGCTCGATGCTGTTCGCGCGCGTGCTGTCCCCGCAGTACCTCGCGTGGCCGCTGGGCATCGCGGCGCTCGCCTCGGCGCGCGGGGGCGCGGCGGCCCGGAGCGCGTGGTTCGTCGTCGGCGCCTGCGCAGTGACGCACCTCGACTACCCCCTGGCGTTCGGCACCATCACGCGGGCCGACCTCGTCGGCGTGCTGATCCTGCTCGTCCGCGATGCGCTGCTCATCGCAGCCGCGGGGTGGGCGATCAAGGCCCTGCGACCGGCGGTGGAGACCGCGTGAGGCTGCGGATCGCGGGCATCACCACGCTCGGCGTCGTCGGCGCCGCGGCGGTCGCGTTCGCCGCGGGCCACCTGCGACGGCAAGACGGCGTCGTCGAACCCCGCTGGTGGGGGCTGTCCGTCGTCGCGCGCACGCACGACGGCCGCGTGGTGGCGACGGTGTCGACGCTCGCCGGCTTCGCGGTGCTGGCGATCGCATCGCTGCTGCTGCTCGCCGCGCGGCCGTCGGTGCGGGCCGCTCTCGCCGTCGTCGCGCTGTGGGCCGTGCCGTTCCTGGTCGCGCCGCCCGTCGCGAGCCTCGACGTGTACTCCTACGCGGCGCAGGGCGACCTGCTCGAGCGCGGGCTCGACCCGTCACACGTCGGTGTCGGCCGCGCCGGACCGGCGTTCGCCGCCGCCGCCGACCCGCGCTGGTACGACGCGCACGCGCCCTACGGCCCGCTCGCGCTGCTCGTCAGCCACGGCGCCACCGCGGCGGGTGGGCGACACGTGCTCGCCTCCGTCGTCGCCCTGCGCATCGTCGCGGTGGCCGCGCTGCTCGTCACGGTGGCGATCGCGGTGCGCGTCGCGACGGACCCGTTGCTCGCCGTCGTCGTCGCGGCCGGCCCCCTCGTGCTGATCACGTTCGCGTCGGCCGCGCACCACGAGGCCCTGATGACGGCTCTCGCGGTCGCCGCGCTCGCCGCGCAGCGACGCGGGCGCCCGTTCCTCGCCGCCCTGCTCGCCGCGGCGGCCGCTGCGGTGAAGCTGCCGGGGGTCGTCGTGCTCGGCGCCGTCGTGTGCGGCGAGCTCGCGGAGGCGTCCGCGTTGCGGGAGCGCACGGCGGTGCTGGTGCGCGCGGCCATCGCGACGGTGCTCGTGTGGGGCGTGCTCGCGCTCTGCGTGCCCAGCCCGTTCGGCTGGGTGTCGGCGCTGTCCACGCCGGGCCTCGGGCACACGCCGGCCGCGCCGGTGACGATCCTCGGGCGGCTGCTGCCCGGGACCGAGCACGGCTGGCGGACCGCCGGCCAGGTCGCCGCCGTCGTGATCGTGGCGCTGCTGCTGCTCACCAGCCGCCGGCGCGACGTCGTGCTGACCGCCGGCTGGGGGTTGCTCGCGGTCGGCCTGCTCGGACCGGTGCTCTACCCCTGGTACCTCGCGCCGCCCGCAGTCGTGCTCGCGCTGGGGTCGAGCCCGGCCGGCAACGGCCTGGCCGTCACCGCGAGCGTCGGCGGTCCCTGGCTGGCGCTGCCCCGCCTCGGCTGAGCCGGCGCCGCCCGGCCTCGGTGATGCGGTGCGCGGCCGCGAAGATCACGCCGAGCCCGACGACGACGATCAAGAGCAGCGCGGCGAGCACCGGACCGGTGCGGTTCTCGGGGATCGGCAGGTCCGGCGGCGGGGCGGAGGCCGCCACCAGCCACAGCACCGCGAGCACCCCGCGACGTTAGGCCATGGTCAGTCGGGTTCGCCGCGGCCGCGCGTGGCCGCGCCGCGGGGGGAGCGCTGCCGCGGCGACAGCGACGCCCAGTCCCGCTCGGCCCAGTCGGCCAGCGGCTCGAGGACGCCCTGCATCCGCCGTCCCGCGGAGGTGAGCCGGTAGTCGCCGGACTCGTCGACCTCGACGATCCCCGCCTCGCGCAGCGACCGCACCACCTGGCTCACCTGGGCCTCCGGCGAACCGGTGGTGGCGACGAGCACGCCGAACGGCTGGGGCCCTCCGCGCAGGCCCCACGCGATCGTCAGCGCGTGCCGCCGCCCGAGCAGGGCGATGAGGTCCGACAGGGCAGCGGGGGCGGCGTCGCTCACCGCGAGCCCGCGGCGCGGAGGTAGCCGCCGCCGACCACGAGGATCAGCAGCGCCGCCACCGCGGCGACCGGCCGCCGATCGTGGCCGTCGGGCCCGGTCCCGCGCAGGATGAGCGGCTGGGCGTGCGTCGGCGCGACGATCGTCTGCGCGACCAGCGGGTGCAGCAGCCGGTGCGGCGGCGGCAGCGGCGCCAACGCCGCCGCGACGTCGATCAGCCCGTGCCCCGCCGACGTGAGCGGGTGCGCCGTGGTCTCGAGCCGGTCGATGAGCTGCTCCCGGGTGATGCCCGGGTTCGCGCCGATGAGCAGGGCCGCCGCCCCGGTGACGAACGGCGCGGCCGCCGACGTGCCTTCGATCGCGGCGTAGCGGTCGTCGCTCCAGTCCGAGACCACACAGGCTCCGAGCGTGCAGGCGCTGCCGGGCGCATCGCCGCCCGGCGCGGCGAGGTTCACGCCGGTGCCGTGCTGGCTGTAGCTCGCGAGCCGGCCGCTCGGCCCGGTGGCCGCGACGACGAGCGCGAACCCGCCGTAGGCGTCGGCCGAGGACCGGTCGTCGTTGCCCGCGGCCGCGACGACGAGCACGCCCGCGTCGGTCGCCCTGCGGATGGCAGGGGTGATCTCGGTGGCGGAGGCGGCGCCCGGGGTGTCGGCGCCGAGGCTGAGGTTGATGATCTGGGCGCCGTGCGCGACCGCCCAGTCGATCGCTGCCGCGACCGCCTTCGGCGTGGCGGTGCAGTCCTTCTCGTCGGGGCCGTGCAGCGCGCGCACCGGCAGCACGGTCACCTCGGGCGCGATGCCGTAGGTGGAGGAGCCGATGATGCCGGCCACGTGGGTGCCGTGCGGGTCGCAGCCGTCCCGCGGGGCGAGTCCGGCGGTGCAGGTGCCGCTCGCGCAGTCCGCCCCGGGCAGCACGCGCCCGGCCAGGTCGTGGTGGGTCGCCTCCACCCACGTGTCGACGACCGCGACGACGACGCCGGCGCCGTAGCGGCCGCGGCTCTGCGCCTGCGGTGTCACGTGCGCCTGCGTGCGGCTCCACGTCGTGCGCTGCTGCGTGGTCGGCGGCGCGCCCAACGCCACCGGCGTGGCGAAGAGAGGGCCGGCGATGAGCGGGCCGGCGAGCGCGGCCGCCAAGGCCACGCGACGCCGGGCGTGCGACACGGTGCGGGGGAGGAGGAGGTCAGGCGCTGCGAGCGCCGTCCACGGCCGCGCCGCGGGTCAGGTCTGTGACGGTCGCGAGCCTGCGTGCCGCGGGCCGGCCGACCGACAGGCCGACGCCGCGGGCAGCCCGGCGGGTGAGGTGGGAGACCTGCGCGGCCACCAGCCCGGCGGTCTCCTGCACCTCGGGTCGGTCGGCGACGCGACGGGCGGCGTCCCGGATCGCCTCGTAGCGCTCGCGTCCAGCCCGGGTGCCGAGCACGTAGCCCACGGCGAGCCCGAGGACGAGGTAGATCCGACGCAGCCGCACTGCTGTCTCCGTTCGCATCAGCGGACCGCCCGTTGCTCCCCGCGGTCCGGGTCCACGATGCCCTATACCCACGGGTGGGGGAAAGCGACGCGATAGGCTCGTGCCCGCGTTCACCCAGGTGGGCGCCGGTCCCGCATAGCTCAATCGGCAGAGCTTCCGACTGTTAATCGGACGGTTCCTGGTTCGAGTCCAGGTGCGGGAGCTCGACAGCTCACCTCTCGCCCACCCTGTGCGGCGTTGATCCCCCGGTGTGCAGCAGGAGAGCCGCGCGCGGCCCGGCTGTGCCAACCTCGCTGTGCCGTCAACGCTGACGCTGGGAGGCCGGTTGCGCGTCGCTCGTGGTCGAGGAGCCCTGCTCGCCGGGGCCGTCACCGTCGCCCTGATCCCGCTGATCCCCGCCACCGCAACGCCGCGTGCCGCCGCGCCGCGCGCCGCGAACGCGTCCGCCGACCCGGTGCTCTACCCGGCGCCACCGGGGAAGGTGACGGACTACAGCACGCTGCACCTCTCACCCGGCGGCGGCGCCTGCGCGGGGGTGGCGCTCGGCGCCGACGACCGGCCGGCCGGGAGCCAGCTGCCGGTCGGGTTCGACTGCAAGACCACGACCAAGCTGACCGACTACGCGGCGCAGCCGGGCGACGACGACTACGACCCGCTGGTCACGCCCAACCCGCAGGAGCTCTACGGCGTCAAGGGCGCCGGGACGAACGTCGCCTGGGAGACCACCACCGGACGGCCCGACACCGTCATCGCCGAGCTCGACTCCGGCATCGAGTGGGGCACGCCGGAGCTCGCCGACAAGGTCGAGCTGAACCGCGGCGAGCTGCCACCGCCGTGCCACACGAAGCCGTGCGACGACACCCGCGGGGACAAGGCCGCGGTGTACGACGCCAACGGTGACGGCGTCTTCAGCGCGCGCGACTACACCGGCGACCCGCGCATCGCGGCGGCGGTGCCCGCCGCAGTCACCCGTGGGTTCATCGAGCCCGAGGACCTCATCCGCACCTTCTCCGACGGCCAGGACCACGACGGCAACGGCTACAAGAACGACATCGCGGGCTGGGACTTCTACCAGCACGACAACGACCCGTCCGACGACGTCACCTACGGTCACGGCACCGGCGAGGCGAAGGACTCGTCAGCGATGGTCAGCAAGACGCTGCGCTCGTTCAGCGAGTGCCCGAACTGCCGCGTCATCCCGCTGCGCGTCGGCGACAGCTTCATCGCCGACGTCAACCACTTCGCCGCCGCCGTCATCTACGCCGTCGACAACGGCATCAGCGTCGTGCAGGAGGCGCTCGGCACGCTGAACCACAGCGCCTTCGCGCAGGCCGCGGTCGACTACGCGTACGCGCACGGCGTGCTGGTCGTCGCGAGCGAGGCGGACGAGGCGGCCGGGCACCACAACTACCCGGCCGCGCTGAACCGCACGATGGTCGTCAACTCGGTCACGCACTACGCCACCGACGGGTCGGTCGGGCCCGTGGCGGTCCAGATGCCGAAGACGTACCTCGCGTTCAACGGGTGCACGAACTTCGGTGGCTACACGTGGGTGAGCATCGAGTCGAACTCGTGCTCGTCCGACGCCACCGGGCAGGCCGCGGGCATCGCCGGCCTACTCTACTCCGCGGCGCGCAACTCGGTGCAGCACGGCACGTTGCACGCCGCGTCGGACGGCGGCGGCCGCCCGCTGTCCGCGGAAGAGGCGAAGCAGCTGTTCCGGCTGGCGGCCGACGACATCGACTTCGGCACACCCAAGCCGCCGGTCGGGCCGCCGGACAACTTCGTCACGACGCTGCCGGACTCCACGCGCTACATCACCACCGCGGGCTGGGACCAGATCAGCGGCTGGGGTCGGCTCAACGCGAAGCGTCTCGTCGCGATGGTGCACGACGACGCGCAGATCCCGGCGGAGGCCGACATCACCTCGCCGGCGTGGTGGACGCCGCTCGGGACATCGGGCACCGTGCCGGTGATCGGCAGCGCCGCGGCGCCGCGGGCGGCGTCGTACACCTACTCGGTGCAGGTGGCGCCGGGCGTGCAGGGCGCGCCCTACCCGGCCACCGACGCGTGGACCACGGTGTTCACGAGCGGCGTGCACACCACGCGCACCACCGGTCCGCTCGCGACGATCGACCTCGCGCAGGTGCGGCAGCTCATCAACAGCGCGCCGCCGCCCTACAACGCGGTCACCGACCCGACGAGCCGCGACCTGCCGGAGAAGGACGCCTTCCGCGTCCGCGTCGTCGTCCACCCGAGCACCGGGCCCGACGGCATCGAGCAGCGGCAGTACTTCTCCTACGACGACCCGACGCGCGCCCCCGGCTGGCCACGCAACCTCGACGCCGACATCTCCGCGCCGGCGTTCGCCGACCTCACCGGCGATGGGCGCAAGGAGATCATCGTCGGCGACGGCAACGGGTTCGTGCACGCCTTCCGCGCGGACGGATCGGAGGCGCCCGGCTTCCCCGTGCACACGAACCTGCTCGACTACCTGCCGAGCACCGGCACCAACGCCTTCACCACGAAGGCGGTCAGCGCCAAGCAGTACGGCGGGATGCTGCTCGGCTCACCGGTGGTCGCCGACCTCGACGGCACGGGCTACCCGAGCGTCATCGTCACCGACCTCGAGGGCCGGCTGTACGCCTGGGACCACACCGGCAAGCCGCGCGAGGGCTTCCCGCTGCACGTGAACACCGCGTACTCGCACGACACGGCGTGCGAGACGGGCGTCGGCGCGGCGTGCGACTCCTTCGTCGCGCACCCGGTGCGCGACCACATCAACACCGTGGACCGCGCGTTCTTCGCCGCACCCACCGTCGCGGACCTCGACCCCGGCGTCCATGACGGCCTGGAGATCCTCGCCGGCTCCGAGGACGGCCACCTCTACGCCTGGCACGCGAACGGCCAGCCGGTCGCCGGGTTCCCGGTGCTGCTGCGCGACCCGAGCAAGGTCGCGTCGGTCGACCCGGTGAGCCACCGCGTCACGTTCAAGAGCGATGCGAAGGTCCACTACGGCCGCCAGATCGTCACCTCGCCCACGGTCGCGCTGATCGACGGCAAGCCGCGCATCTTCGTCAACACCGACGAGGAGTACGAGGAGACGCCGAACATCTCGCTGCGCACCGCGACGGCGCAGGCGATCGCGAACGCCGGCATCCTCACGGCCGGCAACACCCGCGTGTACTCGGTCTGGCCCGACGGCACGAAGCACCCGGGTGCGGCCAAGGTCGCGGGTCTCGGGGACAACGCGATCGTTCCCGGGTGGCCCGTGAAGATCGCCGACCTCGACCTGGAGCTGCTCCCGGACGTCGGCTCCGGCAGCGACGGCTCGCCGGTCGTCGGGGTCGTCAACGGCCAGCCGGAGATCGCCACCGCGTCGATCGCGGGGGCGGTCTACCTGCTGAAGCCCGACGGCAGCAGCGCGCTCGGCAAGGACCCGCTCGGGCTGTACGTCACCGCTGCGATCGACGCGCAGGAGTTCAAGGGCACCGCGACGGACACGCCGTCGATCGCCGCGATCGGCGGCATCGCGTTCGGTCGACTTGCCGGCCCGGCGAAGGGACCGTCCGTAGCGATGGGCGCGGCCGGGTTGCGCCGCCTGCTCGACCTCGCGCTGCCCGAGCAGCAGCTCGGCGCCGAGGACCACATCGGTGCGTGGGATCCGAGCACCGGCAGCTACGAACCCGGGTTCCCGGCACTCATGAACGACCTGCAGTTCTTCCTCTCCCCGGCGATCGCCGACGTCGACGGCAGCGGCTTCGCGTCGGTCATCCAGAGCTCCGCCGTGTACGACACCCGCGCCTACCGGCTCGGGGGCATCACACCCGCCGGCTGGCCGAAGGAGACCGGTGGCTGGGTGACCCAGACGGCCGGGGTCGCGGACGTGATGGGCAGCGGCCGCCCGACCGACAAGGTGCAGGTCGTCGTCCCGACACGGGAAGGCAACCTGTTCGTCTGGACGACGAAGGGCTCGGCCTGCCAGCCGAAGGAGTGGCCGAAGTTCCAGCACGACGCGCACAACTCCGGCGACTACCGCACCGACGCGACGCCACCGGGCGTGCTGCGCAAGGCGTCGCTGTCGGGCACGCGCATCACCGTGACGGCCAGCGGCGACGACGACTGGTGTGCGACGAAGGGCGCGAGCTACGTGGTGTTCGTCGACGGCGTGCCGCACGCGCTGGCGCTCGCCCCGGCCGTCGCCGGGACCGTGCAGACGCTCGACGTGTCGCACCTCGCCATCAAGGGCGCCACGGTGTCGGTGAGCGAACGGGACGCGGCCGGCAACCTGTCGTTCCCGGTCGTGCTGCAGAAGCGCACGAAGCGCGCGGCGCACCACCCGGCCGGGCATCCGAAGCCCGTCACGCCGCCGGGGGGCGCGCTGGCCGCCACCGGCGCTCGCGGTTCGCTGCTCTGGCCCGCGCTGGTGGCGGTCCTCGTCGGGCTCAGCGGGTTCGCGGCCGCCGCGCGCGGGC
>DASZYF010000097.1:0-10058 GCA_035545535.1 Mycobacteriales bacterium
GCTGCTGGACCTGCGGCTGTTCCGCATCAGCGGGTTCCGCATGTCGAGCCTCACCTCACTGACCGTCGGCGCGGGCATGTTCGGGACGATGTTCATCCTGCCGCTCTACTACCAGGTGACCCGCGGCGCGAGCGCGATGGAAGCCGGGCTGCTGATGGCGCCGCAGGGCCTCGGAGCGATGTGCACGATGCCCATCGGCGGCCGGCTCACCGACCGGATCGGGCCGCGCAACGTCGTCGCCACCGGCATCGTGCTGACGACGCTCGGGACCATCGCCTACACGCAGGTCGGCGCGCACACGAGCATCCCGCTGCTCGCCGGCTGCCTCGTGCTGCGCGGATTGGGCCTGGGGCTCACGATGATGCCGTCGATGAGTGCGGCCTACCAGGTGCTCTCGCCGCCGGACATCCCCCGGGCCACCACGGCGCTGAACATCATCCAGCGCGTCGGTGGTGCGCTCTCCACCGCGGTCATCGCCGTGATGATCCAGCGCTCGCTCACCCACAGCATCGGCGGCGGCGCAAGCCTCGGCAGCGTGCACGGCAAGCCGTCCGGGGCGCTCGCCGACCACGTCGCGTCGGCGTTCGGCACCGGCTTCTGGTGGGCCCTCGGGTTCACCGTCATCGGCCTGGTCCCCGCGCTGCTGCTGCCCAACCGCCCGCCGCAGCTGACACCGCCCCCGGTCGTCGGCGCGCCGAGCCCGGCCTCCCAGACCGAAGAGCTGCTGATCGCGGCCGAAGCCTGACCCTCGCCGGCTCCGGTCTCCGCCCCACAGGTCGGGCACAGCCGCGTCCGTGAGGATGGGGCGGTGTCCTCCTCGGCGGCGAGCGCCGCGTCGAACGACCTCGGCTCGGCCGGCTCCTACGTCGTGCTCGGCGTGGTGGTGGCCGCGGCGATCGTGGTCGACCTGCTGCGCGTCGGCCGCCAGGACGCCGACGCGCGCAGCGGGCTCCGGTCCGCGGTCATCGACTACGGCCTCTGGACGGCGCTCGGCTTCGCGGTCGCGATCCCGGTCGCGCTGGTCGGCTCCGGCAAGGACGCGGTCGCGTACACGACCGCGTACGTGCTCGAGAAGACCCTGTCCCTCGACAACGTGGCGGTGTTCGCGGCGATCTTCACCGGCTTCGCCGTCGCCGACGCCGCGCGGCCGAAGCTGCTGACGCAGGGCATCATCGGCGCGCTCGCGCTGCGTGTCGTGTTCATCCTCGCCGGCATCGCCCTGCTCGACGCCGCGCAGGACGTGCTCATCCTGTTCGGAGTGCTCCTGCTGCTCACCGGCGTGCGCATGCTGCGCTCGAGCTCCGAGGACGGGCACGCGAAGCCGCCGAAGCTGCCGGGCTTCCTCACGAAGCGACCCTCGCTCGCGCCGCTGATCACGCTGGTCGTTGCCGACGTGGTGTTCGCGGTGGACTCGATCCCCGCCGCCTTCGGGGTGACCACGAAGGCGTTCCTCGTCGTCGCCAGCAACGCGTTCGCGATCCTCGGCCTGCGACCGACCTACCTGATCCTCGTCGGCGGGATGGCGAGATTCCGCTACCTCGAGCCGGCCGTGGCCTTCCTGCTCATCATCATCGGCGCCAAGCTCTGCGCGCACCACTGGGTGCACGTGCACGACGCGGTGTCGCTTGCCGTCGTCGCGGCGGTGCTCGGAGGTGGCGTGCTGCTCTCGGTGCTGCGCCCCGACGAGGGCGGCGCTCCCCCGCCCAGCCACGCCTGACGGACCGGTCGAGCGGCGCTCAGTCCGGGACGAGGCAGAAGACGTTTCCCTCCGGGTCGTGCATCACACGCCAGCGGATGCCGTGCTCGGCGACGTCACCTTCGGGCGCACGGGTGGCGCCGAGCGCCTCGACTCGCGCGGTCGCGGCCTCGAGATCGTCGACGTGGATGTCGAGGTGCAGCCGGTTCTTGCCCGGCACCAGCTCCGGCACCCGCTGGAACGCGAGCCGCGTGGCCTCGGGCGACGTGCCGTTCACGCCGACGTACTGCGGCGGGTCGCCGATCGAACCGCGGATCGACGTCCCGAGCACGGCCGCCCAGAACTCGGCCTGCGCGACCGGGTCGAGCGCGTCGACCTGGACGAACACCCAGCGGCCGACGGGCTCGTTCACCGGCCCGCCGCCGCCTTCGCCGCGCCGGACTTGAGCTCCGCCTTCATCTGCTGCTTGTAGCTGCGCACCTTCGACAACGATGCGCTGTCGACGATGTCGGCGACGCTGCGGAACACCTTGTCCTCGCCGTAGGTGCCGGCCGCCTCGCGCCAGCCCTTCGGGCGGATCCCGAGCTGCTTGCCGAGCAGCGCGAGGAAGATCTTCGCCTTCTGCTCGCCGAACCCGGGCAGCGCCTGGAGCCGGGCGAGCAGCTCGTCGCCGCTCTTCACGCCGGTCCACACGGCCTCGGCCCGGCCGCCGTACTCGGCGACGAGCGCGGCGCACATCTGCTGCGTGCGGGTGGCCATCGAGCCCGGGAAGCGGTGCAGCGCAGGCGGGGTGGAGAAGATCTCGGCGAGCTTCTCCGGCGCCATCGACGCGATCTTCTTCGCGTCCAGCGTCTTCGTCTTCATCCGCTCGGCGAGCACGGCCGGCGAGCTGAAGGCCTTCTCCATCGTGACCTGCTGGTCGAGCAGCATGCCGATCAGCAGCGCGAGCGGGTCCTTCGAGAGGACGTCGTCCGCCTTGTCGTTCCCCGTGAGGTGCAGCGTCGCCATGGCCCCATCCTGCCGTGCCCCGCGCCGTGCGGGGGCCGCTCATCCTTCGCGGGCCGGCTCACCCTGGTTCATCGGCGCAGCTGGGCAGGGGCCGTCCTCGTGGTACGCGCCGCAGCGCTCGCACCGGAAGGTGATCGGGCCTTTCCACGGGACGGTAGGCGGCGTTGTCCCGCCGGGGTGCGGCAGGAAGATCCGCCGCAACCAGCCCCACACCATCGTTCGACGGTACGGCCCGAATCAGGCGGCGCGCAGCGCGGCCCGGGCCGCCGTCGCGGCCTGGTGGGCGTAGTGGCCACCGAACAGGCACGCGTGCACGAGCAGCGGGAAGAGCTGGTGCAGCGGCACCCGCGCGCGCCAGCCGTCGGCGAGCGGCCAGGCCTCGTCGTAGGCGGCGAGCACGACGTCGAGGTGGGGCAGGCCGAACAGCGCGAGCATCGCGAGGTCGCTCTCGCGGTGGCCGCCGTGCGCGGCCGGATCGATGAGCCAGACACGACCGTCGGCACCCCAGAGGACGTTGCCGCTCCAGAGGTCGCCGTGCAGGCGGGCGACCGGCTCCGGCGGGCCGGCGAGCTCGTCGATGCGGTCGCAGACCTCGTCGACCGCCCGCTGCTCGTCCGGCGACAGCATCGCCTCACGCGCGTAGGGCTGGATGCGGCGCTCGACGAACCAGGCCGGCCAGGTCGGGGCGTCGGCGTCATCCATCGGGGTGTTGTCCATCGGCGCGTTGCCGATGTAGCCGGCCCACGGGGCGCCGTAGCGCTCGGCCCCGCTGCGGTGCAGCGCGGCGAGCTCGTGGCCGAAGCGCTCGGCCGCGGCCCGCGTGGGTTCCCCGGTCGGGACGAAGTCGATCGCGATCGAGCTGTCGGTGACCTCGTGCACGCTCGGGACCGGGACGGCGCGGGCGGCGGCGAGCCAGCGCAGGCCGTCCGCCTCGGCCGCGAAGAACCCGGGCGGCGCGGTGGCCCG
Organism: Mycobacteriales bacterium; assembly: GCA_035545535.1. Taxonomy (GTDB): domain Bacteria; phylum Actinomycetota; class Actinomycetes; order Mycobacteriales; family CAJCIY01; genus DASZYF01. Next base: position 3,671 of record DASZYF010000097.1, read on the forward strand.
CTCCTTCCGGTAGACCTCGCCCATCGCGGCCCGGGTCACGCGCCGAGCTGCGCGCGCACGTGCTCGAGCAGGCCTTCGCAGGAGCGCTCGACCATCTCCAGCACGTCGTCGAACCCGCGGTCGCCGCCGTAGTAGGGGTCCGGCACGTCCTTGTCGCCCGAGCGCCGCGCTTCGGGGTCCCACTCGCGCAGGCGGTGGACCTTCGCTCGTTCCTCCGGCGTGTGGGCCGCGCGGAGCAGCAGGTCGCGATGCCCGGAGTCGAGCGCGATCACGAGGTCACGGTCGGCGAACCAGGAGGACTCGAAGCGCCGGGCGACGTGGTCGAAGGAGTACCCGGCCGCCTCGAGCACCGCGCGCGAGCGCGGGTCGGCATCGTCGCCGAGGTGGTAGCCCGCGGTGCCGGCGCTGTCGACGACGATGCGGTCGGACAAGCCCGCCTCGTCGACGAGGTGCCGCATGACGACCTCCGCCGTGGGCGAGCGGCAGATGTTCCCGGTGCAGACGAAGCAGATCCGGACGGGTTCACGGGCCACGCGCCCATCCTCTCCGACGCGCAATGGGGGCGACCCGGCGGGTCTCCTCGCCTACGTTGGCCGGTTGTGAGTGCCGCCCCCGGTCCCGTGACGGACATCCGGGCGCGCGGGCTCACCAAGCGGTTCGGCCCGCTGACCGCCGTCGACGGGATCGACCTCGACGTGGCCCACGGTGAGGCGTTCGGCTTCCTCGGGCCCAACGGCGCCGGCAAGTCCTCGACCATGCGGATGATCGCCACCACGTCACCGGTGACGAGCGGCGAGCTCCGCGTGCTGGGGCAGGACCCGGCGACGCACGGCCCGGAGATCCGCGCGCGGCTCGGCGTGATCCCGCAGCAGGACACCCTCGACATGGAGCTCTCGGTCCGCGACAACGTCATCGTCTACGCGCGCTACTTCGACATCCCGCGCGCGGAGGCGGGTGAGATCGCCGACCGGCTGCTCGAGTTCGTGCAGCTGACCGAGCGCGCGAAGGACCGGGTGGAGCCGCTCTCGGGCGGGATGAAGCGCCGGCTCACGATCGCGCGCAGCCTCGTGAACGACCCCGACGTGCTGCTCCTCGACGAGCCCACCACCGGGCTCGACCCGCAGGCGCGGCACGCAGTGTGGGACCGGCTCTACCGGCTCAAGGCGCAGGGCGTCACGCTCGTGCTCACCACGCACTACATGGACGAGGCCGAGCAGCTGTGCGACCGGCTGGTGGTGATGGACGGCGGGCGCATCGCCGCGCAGGGCTCGCCGCGCGAGCTCATCGCGCAGCACTCGACCCCCGAGGTGCTCGAGCTGCGCTTCGCCCCGGGCGAGGGTGAAGCCATCGCACCGACGCTCGCCGACCTGTCCGAGCGCATCGAGGTGCTCCCGGACCGGCTGCTGCTCTACGTGCCCGACGGTGAGGTGACGGCGGAGGAGGTCGCGAGCCGCGATCTGAAGCCGCTGTCGACGTTGGTGCGGCGCAGCACGCTCGAAGACGTCTTCCTGCACCTCACCGGCCGGCAGCTGGTCGACTGAGGGTGGTGCGGCGATGACCAGCGCGGCGGTGCGCTCCTACGGGTACTGGGCGACGACGTACAAGAAGACGTGGCGCGGCTCGGTGACCGCGGGCTTCGTCAACCCGCTGCTCTACCTCGCATCCCTGGGCGTCGGGCTCGGCTCGCTGGTCGACAAGCACCAGGGCAGCAGCTCGAGCACGCTCTCGCACGTCAGCTACCTCGCGTTCCTCGCACCCGGTCTGCTCGCATCGACGGCGATGCAGACCGGCACCGGTGAGTCGACGTGGCCCGTCATGGCGTCGTTCACCTGGACGCGGCAGTACCACGCGATGCTCGCCACGCCCCTGCGGGTGGCCGACATCGTCGCCGGGCACGTCGCGTGGATCGCCACCCGCATCTTCGGCACCGCCGCGATCTTCACCGGCGTGCTCGCGGTCTTCGGCACCATCAAGTCGCCGGGCATCCTGCTCGCCATCCCGGCGGCCGTGCTGGTGGGGCTGTCGTTCGCCACGCCGATCATGGCGTTCGCCGCCACGCAGGAGACCGACAACGCCTTCGCCATCCTCAACCGCTTCATCGTGCTGCCGCTGTTCCTGTTCAGCGGCACGTTCTTCCCCATCTCGCAGCTGCCGACGTGGACCCACCCGATCGCCTACGTGACGCCGCTGTGGCACGGCGTGCAGCTGTGCCGCGGGCTTGACCTGGGGCACGTCTCGGCGGGCTCGCTGCTCGGGCACGCAGCGGTGCTGCTGGCGTTCACGACGGTGGGCATCGTCGTCGCGCTGCGCACGTACCGCACGCGGCTGGAGACCTGATGGGCGCGGCGGTCTCCGACCTCGGCACCGCGGTCGCTGAAGCGGCCCGCGTCGTGCCGGCCTCGTGGCTGCGCGGTCGGCGCGGGATGCGGCTGCTCGAGCGCAACTACACGGTGTTCCGCCGCTACTCCTGGACCGTGGTGCTCAGCGGGTTCTTCGAACCGCTCTTCTACCTGCTCTCGATCGGCAAGGGGCTCGGCACCCTCGTCGGTGGCATCCACGGCGTGAGCTACGCGCAGTACGTGGCGCCTGCTCTGCTGGCGACCTCGGCGATGAACGGGGCCATCTACGACTCGACCGCCAACCTGTTCTTCAAGCTCAAGTACCAGAAGCTGTACGACGCGGTGCTGGCGACGCCGCTGTCGGTGAACGACGTCGCGTTCGCCGAGGTCACCTGGGCGCTCACGCGCGGCGCGGTCTACTCGCTGGTCTTCGTCGTGATCATGGCGGTGCTCGGGCTCATCGTGTCGTGGTGGGCGCTGCTCGCGCTGCCGGTCGCGATCGGCATCGGCTTCGCGTTCGCCGCCACGGGCATCGTCGCGGTGACGTGGGTGCGGTCGTGGCAGGACCTCGAGCTCATGCAGATCGTGATCCTGCCGCTGTTCCTGTTCAGCGCGACGTTCTACCCGCTGTCGACCTACCCGCACTGGCTGCAGGTCGTCACGCAGGTGTCGCCGCTGTACCACGGGGTCGCGCTCGAGCGATCGCTCACCCTGGGCGACGTGGGGCTCGCGGACCTCGTGCACGTCGGCGTGCTCGTCACGCTCGGCTGCGTCGCGATGAGCATCGCCACCCGCCGCCTGGGGAAGCTCCTCGTCACCTGACCCGGCCCTGTGGACAGCGGGCGACGCCGATCCGTGAGATCGACGACAGTCCCGCGCATGCCGAAGCCCTACCGCCGTCCTACCCACCACCGCACCGGCCGTCCGCCGCAGCGCGACCGGCGGCCCGAGCCGCCGCACGCCGAGGACCACGACGCGATCAGGGACCTGTGGGAGCTGCTGCTCCCGGACCCGCCGCCGCGCGGCACGCAGCAGCTCGGGTTCCTGCCCTGCGAGCAGGGTCAGCCCCTGCCGAAGGTGCTCGTCATCGTCGACGACGTGCCGGCCGACCCGCCGGCGCAGGAGGTCGCGGAGATGTGCGACGGCATCGCCCACGTCGGCGCGCACCTCGACGACGGTGGCGTGCTGCTCGCGATCGTCCGGCACGGCTCGGCCGACGTCACCGAGGCCGATGTGCGCTGGCTCGAGCCGCTGGCCGCCGCGTGCCGTGAGCGCGGGGTGGCCCTGCTCGGGCTGTGGCTGCGGGTCGTCGGGCGGCCACCGCTGCGGCTCGACGCTCCCCGGGGCGTCGCGGTCGCCTGAGGTCGGTCTGCCATGCTCGGCAGATGCCGATCGACCCCGGGATCCTCGCGCTCGCCCCGATGATGGAGCAGTTCGCTCCGACGCTGGACGGCTCGGTGCCGCTGGCCGAGGTGCGGCGCATGACCAACCTCGCCCAGGACACGTCGTCGATGCTGCCGGCCGACCTCGTCGTGCACGTCGGCTCGGTCGAGGACCGCACGCTCGACGGGCCCGCCGGCCCGCTGCCCGTGCGCATCTACCGTCCGGACGTCACCGGCCCGGTGCCGACGGTGGTGTTCTTCCACGGCGGCGGCTTCGTGTTCTGCAACCTCAACACCCACGACAGCCAGGCCCGGCTGATCTGTCGCGACAGCGAAGCGGTCGTCGTCAGCGTCGACTACCGGCTGGCGCCGGAGAACCCGTTCCCGTCCGCGGTGGATGACTGCCTGTGGGCCACGCGCTGGGCGGCCGAGCACATCGACGAGCTCGGCGGCGACGCCTCGGTGCTCGCGGTCGCCGGCGACAGCGCCGGCGGCAACCTCGCCGCGGTGGTCGCGCAGCAGTGCCGCGACGCCGGCCCCGCGCTGGCGGCGCAGCTGCTCATCTACCCGGTCGTCGACCTGCGCGAGGAGTCGGTCGACCTCTACCCCTCGATCCGCGAGCACGCGACCGACGGCATCCTGCTGACGGAGGCGAGCATGACGTGGTTCCACGCCAACTACGCGCCCGACCGTGAGGTGCAGCTCGACGTCCGGTGCTCACCGGTGCTCGCCGAGGACCTCTCGGGGTTGCCGGCCGCGATCATCGCCACGGCGGAGTACGACCCGCTGCGCGACGAGGGCGAGGTCTATGCCGACCACCTGCGCGCGGCGGGCGTGCCGGTGGAGCTGCGCCGCTACGACGGCCTCACCCATGGCTTCTTCGGGATGGGGCTCATCTCGCCCGCCTCGGCGGCCGCGGCCGCCGAGCTGGGCGCCCTGTTCCGCGACGCCCTCCGCAAGGACTCCGTCACCGCGTAGGACCGCCGACCCGCGCGACATCGGCCGACATCGGCGTTGTGGCGGCCGCGACCGCTCGAGATCTGCCACATGTCCGATGCCGGCGCGAGGGTCAGCCGGAGGGGGGCAGGTCGCAGACCGCGACGGTGACGTTGTCCGGCGCGCCGGCGGCGTACGTGGCGTCGATGAGGGCGCGCACCGCGTCCTCGGGCTCGCCGACCGCGAGCGCGACCGCGATGGCCTCCGGCTCCACGTAGCCGGACAGGCCGTCGCTGCACAGCAGCAGCCGCTGGGGCTCGACGGACAGCGGGAGCCGGGTGTCCTCCGGACGCGCGCGGGTCTGCTGGCCGATCACGCGCGTGAGCGAGTGCTGGCCCCAGTGGTCGAACGCCTCGGGCTCGGTCAGCTCGCCGGCGCGCACGAGGTCGGCCGCCACGTTGTGGTCGACGGTGAGCCAGCGAAAGCCGTCGCCGTCGAGCACTCCGGCGCGGCTGTCGCCGATGTGGCCGACGATCAGCGCGTCGCTGCCCTCGGGCAGCCAGGCGACGACCGCGGTGGTGGCGGCGGACGGCGTGATGGCGTCGAACGCGGCCTTCTCCACCGCGTCGCGCGCCGCGGTGAACGCCTGACCGAGCGTGGCCCCGCCGACGAGGGCGTCGCGCAGCGCCGGGGCGGCGGCCGCGCTGGCCAGCTGGCCGCCGAGCTGCCCACCCACGCCGTCGGCCACGACGATCACGCGGTCGGCGAGCGCCAGGGCGTCCTGGTTTTCGGCCCGGCCGAGCCCGGTGGCCGTCGCCGCGGCCGGCCGCAAGGGCGGCCCCGCGGTGACGATCTCGACCGTGACCATGAGGTGAACCGTAGGGGCTGGGTCCGACGAGCACGGCGGGGCCGTCGTTCCCGCGGCCTCAGCCGACGACCTCGTCCCAGGGGCGTTCGGTCTCGGCGATGATCGCCTGCACGGTGCGCACGAGCTCGTCGGTCTGCTGGCCCGGCAGCCGGCGGGAGAACACGTCGGCCAGCGAGGCGTAGTACCAGAGCTGGCTCTTCGGGCCGGCGTGGAAGCGCCGCCACACCGCCGGCCCGTGCTCGCGCAGGTCGATGAGGATCGCCCGGGCGTTGTGCAGCTTGTCGGCGCGCGAGACGAGCAGCACCTCCTCGTCGGCCGACTCGAGGTGCGCGAGGTACTCCTCCTTGCGCACGTGCCAGGGCGCCCAGTCGTCGTCGGAGTCGCTGCAGGCGACGACGATGCGGGCAACCCGCTCGCCGAACCGCCGGGCGATCTCCGACTCCGACGTGCGGTGGCCCTGGTCCTCGAGCGCGTCGTGCAGCAGGGCCGCGATGGCCTGGTCCTCGTCCGCGCCGGCCTCCAGCGCGAGCGCGCACACGGACAGCAGGTGCGAGACGTAAGGGATGCGCGTGCTCTTGCGGAGCTGACCGCGGTGCAGGGCCGAGGCGTAGGCGAGCGCCTCGTCGAAGCGCGCGCTCATCATGCCGGCCACCGTGGTCGTCCTCCTGTCCGCCTTCGACGGTAGCCGCCACCACGCCTGTGGACGCGGGCAGCCGACCGGCGGCCCTGTGGACAGCCGGGAGCAGACCCGGACGGACCGACCTACGGTCCCGCGCCGTGACCGACATCGGCGACCCCGACGCTGCCCGCGCGGTGGCGCGGGCCCTGCGCGGGCTGGCCGTCGCGTGCGCGGACGCGGCCGG
>DASZYF010000098.1:0-8428 GCA_035545535.1 Mycobacteriales bacterium
CGGCGAGCCTCGAGCACGTCCGCGTCGCGGTGCGGGCGCTGCGCAGGGTCGAGGACGACGACGCGCGCGCCGTCGATCCCGTCATCACCGAAGCCGCCGAGACGTGCACCCCGAGCGAGCTCGCCCAGCTGCTCGCGCACATCAAGGACCAGATGGCGCCCGAGGCCGTGGACGACGACGCGGGTGCCGCACTCGACCGCAACCGCCTCGATGTGTCGACGACGTTCGAAGGCAACGTCGAGCTCAGCGGCCACCTGGAGCCCACCAGCGGAGCCATCGTGTCCGAGGCGATCTCCGCGTTCTCCGCGCCGGTCACGGGGGCCGACGGCCGGCCCGACGATCGCACCCCCAAGCAGCGTCGGGCGGCCGCCCTGGTCGAGATCTGCCGTCGGGCGATGGCCGACCGCGACCCCGCCAGCCGTGGCGGGATCAGCCAGCTGCTGCTCCTCGTCGACGGCCGGCCGCTCGTCGACTCCGATGAGCCGGTCGACGTCGTGCCGGAAGACCCCTCGCGGGCCGCGCACCCCCACCACGCCGACTACTGCGCAGGCGGTGACGCGTGCGGCGGCACCCCGGACTCGCGGCTCGAGGCGGCGCTGCTCGAGCTGCTCGCCACCGCCTGCCCCGAAGAGTCCGAGCGGGCGGAGGAGCGCGCCATCCAGGCTGCGCACCTGCGGCTTGCGGACCCGCCCGCCGACGCGGGTGACGACGCCTCGGGCGAGGCGGTGTGGCGACCACCCCGGGCCGGTCCCCTGTCCGCCCAGTCGGTCGACGGACGTCCGGTCAGTCGGCCTGCCCTGGAGCACCTGTCCTGCGATGCGCGGGTTGGGCTCGCCGTCATGCCCGACACCACTGCAGCGCTGCTACCCCGTGCTCTGCGACGCGGCCGCCACGATCCTCTCTGGCTCGGCCGTTCCCAGCGGGTCATCCCCGCGTCGCTGCGTCGCGCCCTCGTGCTGCGCGACCGCGGCTGTGTGCACCCGCACTGCAACCGGCCGGCTTCGTGGTGCGAGGCCCATCACCGCATCCCTTGGCTCTACGGCGGTCTCACCGACCTCGAGAACACGATGCTCGTCTGCTCCTACCACCACCATTGGCTGCACGCGCACGGGATGAACCTTCAGCGACGCGTCGACGGGACGTGGGAGCTCGTCATCGATCTCCTGACCCGCGAGCTGCGCGGCGGGCCGGCGTCACGTCCGTTGGCGCACTCGGCGACCTGAGTCGGTCAGCGCACCGAACGTCAGGTGACGCCGACTCGCGGTCAGTGGTGGCGCGGGCGCCGGACCGGCTTCCAGATGCCGAGCAGAGCGACCGGGCCCATCAGGCCGGCGAACGCGACGAGCACCCACCAGGCGAGCGGGTGCTCGTCGAGGTTGTGGTGGGCGACGTAGAAGATGCCCGCGACGAACGCCGCGTAGAGGATCATCATGACGGTCCGTCCGAGCGGCCCGAAGCTGACCTCGCTCTTCGCGACGCGAGAGGTGCGCCTCGCGGGGTCGCAGTGACGGCAGCCGCCGCCGTTGTTCTCGGTGGCGCCGCAATGGCGGCAGTAGTCGCGCACGCCCCGAGTGTGCGCCGTCCGCCGGGCCGGCGAGGGCAGGCCAGGGGTGAACTAGCGGCGACTGAGCGTGATGTCGAGCTTGGCGCGCTCGTCGGCGGGCAGGGGGATGAAGTGCGGGTCCTTCGCGGGCCGCCACCACACGTCCTCGGTCTCCCACCGCTCGGTGCGGAGCTGTCGCTTCAGCACCTTGCCGGTGGGCGTCATCGGCAGCTCGCCCACGCGCACGAAGCGGGGCACCCACGTCGTGGCGAGGTCGGGCTGCGCGGTGAGGAACGTGGCGAACTCGTCCGGGTCGAACGCGGCGCCGTCGTGCAGCCACAGCGCGACCATCAGCTGGTCGCCCGCGACCGGGTCGGGTACGGCGTACGCGGCCGCGAGCATCACGTCGGGGTGGCGGACGAGCAGCCGCTCGATGGGCGCGGCGGCGATGTTCTCGCCGTCGACCCGCAGCCAGTCGTCGGTGCGGCCGGCGAACCAGAGGAAGCCGTCGGCGTCGGCGTACACGAGGTCGCCGGTCCAGTACGCGCCCTCGCGCACCCGGGCGGCCGTCGCGTCCTCGTCCTTCCAGTAGCCCTCGAAGGCCGCGCCGCCCTGCTCGTTCACGAGCTCGCCGACGGCCTCGTCGCCGTTCAGCAGCCGTCCGTTGTCGTCGAACACGGCGCGCGGGCACACCGCCCCGGTGTCCTGGTCGCGCACGGACAGGCCGTCGGTGAGCACACCGAAGGCGCCCGCGGGCATGTCGGGGACGCGCCGCACCGATGCGCCGCCCTCGGTGGAGCCGTAGCCGTCGGTGACGACGCAGCCGAAGCGCCGCTCGAACCGGGCGAGGTCCTCGGTGGCGCCTTCGTTGCCGAACACGCGGCGCAGCGGGTTGTCGGCGTCGTCCGGCTGCTCGGGCGTGGCGAGCACGTAGGACAGCGGCTTGCCGACGTAGTTCGCGTACGTGGCGCCGAACCTCCGCACGTCGGCGAGGAACCCGCTGGCGGAGAACTTGCGCCGCAGCGCCGCCGTCGCACCGGCGGCGACCGAGGGGCCCCAGCCGGCCATGAGCGCGTTGGAGTGGAACATGGGCATCGCGATGTAGCAGACGTCGTCCTGCGTCAGCGCGAACATCTGTGTGACCGCGAGGCTGATGCCGGCGAGCCGCCCCTGCGTGCAGCGCACTGCCTTCGGCGTGCCGCTCGTCCCCGAGGTGAACAGCAGGAGGAGCAGGGCGGCCGGATCGATGTCCTGTCGCGGGACCGGTGCTCCGGCGTAGGGAGCGAGCAGCTCGGCGTACTCGGGGGAGTCGCTGACGTGCACCTGGCCGGTCGCGACGCCCAGGTCGAGGCCGGCCGTGAGGGGGGCGAGCGCGGAGTCGGTCACGAGCATGGCGCAGTCGGCGTGCCGGACGTCGCGCGCGAGCTCGTCACCGCGGCGCGTCTGGTTGATGCCGACGACGGTCGTGCCGGAGAGGATGGCGGCGCCGAGCCACATGGCGTACTCGGGCGTGTTGTCCAGCAGCACGCCCACGTGCGGGTGGGCGCCGGCCGGGAGCCGGTCGGCGAGCAGGGCCGCGCGCTGCGCGCAGCCCGCTACGTACTCGGGCCAGGTCCAGCGCTGGTCCTCGAACAGCATCGCCGGGCGATCAGCGTCTGCGTGGGCCAGGAGCAGCTCCGCCATGGTCGGCACCCGACCACCTTAGGGGAGGGCCGTTAGAGTTTCTGACGACCCGTCAGGTCTTGATCGACGACCGATAGCAACCCAGGGGGCCCCGTGGCGCAGGCGCGCACCGATCTCGAGCGCTTCTTCCACCCCGACGGGGTCGCGGTGCTCGGCCGCGTCGACCGCGAGGCCGATCCGGAGCAGCTCGTCGGTCAGCACCGCGAGCGCTACGGCACCGATCGGATCTTCCTGGTCAACCCCTCCGGCGGCACGGTCGGCGATGTGCGCATCTACGAGACGGTCGCCGACATCCCGGGCCACGTCGACCTCGCCGTGCTCAACGTGCCGACGAAGGCCGCGCCCGCTGCCGCGGAGGAGTGCGGGAAGAAGGGCATCCCGTTCGTGCTCGTCTTCACGTCCGGCTTCAGCGAGGTCGGGGGCGACGGCGCGGAGCTCGAGCGCCGCCTCGGCGAGGTCGCCCGCAGCCACGGGATGCGCGTGTTCGGGCCGAACACGAACACCAACGCGTTCGAGAAGATCCCTGACCCGGGCGACCACTGCGGCGGCCGCATCGGCGTGCTGACGCAGAGCGGGCACCAGGGGCGGCCCGTGGTGCAGGGCTCGCAGTTCGGCACGCGGTTCTCGCGCTGGGTGCCGACGGGCAACGAGGTCGACCTCGAGGTCGCCGACTTCTGCGAGTACTTCGCGCACGACGACGGCACCGACGTCATCGCCGCGTACGTCGAAGGCTTCCGCGACATCACCAAGCTGCGCACCGCGCTGCAGGCCGCGAACGACAACGACAAGCCCGTCGTCATGGTGAAGATCGGCAGCACGGAGGCCGGTCACCGCATGGCCGGCTCGCACACCGGTCACCTCACCGGTTCCGACGCCGTCGTCGACGGGCTGTTCGCCCAGCACGCCGTCACGCGCGTGCGCGACCTCGATGAGCTGCTCGACACCGCGTCGCTGTTCGCGAAGATGCCGAAGGGCATCGGCCCCGGCGTCGCGCTGTACTCGATCTCCGGCGGCTCGTGCGCACTGATGAGCGAGGTCGCCGACTCCTACGGCGTGCAGCTCCCGCAGCTGGCCGACGACACCGTCGCCGCGCTCTACGAGCTGCTGCCCGGCTACCTCACCGTGAGCAACCCGGTCGACAATGGCGGCACGTTCCTGTTCACCCGCCCGCAGGAAGACCGGCTGAAGGCGCTGACGCTCATCGCGAACGACCCGAGCGTCGACATCCTCGTCATCGGCATCACCGGCGCGACCGGCGTGATGAGCGACAACCTCGCCGCGGACATCAAGGCGTTCGCGCCGACCTCGCCCGTGCCGGTGGTCGCGACGTGGAACAGCTACAAGACCGACGAGCAGGGCTTCGCCGACCTCGTCGCGAGCGGCGTGCCGTTCTTCCGCTCGTTCCGCAACTGCTTCGCCGCGTTGCGGGCGTACGCCGACCTGCAGGAGAGGTCGAAAGGTCTGCGCCGGCGCCACGTCGAGCCCGTCGAGCTGCCGGCGGCCGGCGCGGCGGCGCTGGCCGCGGGCGGAACGCTCCCGCCCGGTCCGGCGCGGGACCTGCTCGCCGGCGTCGGCATCCCGATCGTCACCGAAGAGGTCGTCACCAGTCCGGAGGCGGCGACGAAGCTCGCCGAGTCCGCCGGCACCGTGGTGATGAAGATCGCGTCGGCCGACTTCCCGCACAAGAGCGACCTCGGCCTGGTGCGGCTCGGCATCACGGCGGCCGACGCCGCGGCGACCTACGACGACATCATCGCGACCGCGAAGGCCGCGAACCCGGACGCGCAGATCGACGGCGTGCTCGTGCAGGAGCAGGTCAGCGGCGGCGTCGAGATGATCGTCGGCTGCGTGCGTGATGCCGTGCTCGGCCCCGCCGTCATGGTGGGCACCGGCGGCGTCTTCGCCGAGGTGCTGCGCGACACGGCGGTCCGGCCGCTCCCGCTCGACCGGCAGGACGCCGAGGAGATGGTCGCCTCGCTGCGGGGCAGCGCGCTGCTCGCCGGCGCCCGCGGCCGCCCGCACGCGAACGTCGGCGCCCTCGTCGACGTGATCCTCGCCGTCGCCCGGCTCGCCGAGGCGGCGGGAGAGCGGCTGGCCGAGCTCGACCTGAACCCCGTCGTGGTGCTGCCCGACCGCGCCGTCGTCGTCGACAACCTGGTCGTCGCGGCCTCCCGCTGATCCGAACGTCGTGGACCTGACGCTCGGTGTGAGCCTGCTCACCCTTCCGCGGGAGTGGCCCTGAGGGGGCGTCAGTAGGCTCGCGGAGTCGTCTCCGCCGGGTGCCGTGGGCGCCCGCCTCAACGCTGAAGGACGCGCGTGGACCTGTTCGAGTACCAGGCGAAGGAGCTCTTCGCCAAGCACGGTGTGCCCGTGCTCCCCGGCATCACCGCCGACACCCCCGCGGACGCGAAGGCGGCGGCCGAGAAGCTCGCCACCGACGTCGTCGTCAAGGCCCAGGTCAAGGCCGGCGGCCGTGGCAAAGCCGGTGGCGTGAAGTTCGCGACGAGCCCCGCCGAGGCGGAGGAGAAGGCGACCGCCATCCTCGGCCTCGACATCAAGGGCCACATCGTCAAGCGCGTGCTCGTCACGCAGGCGAGCGACATCGCGAGCGAGTACTACGTCTCCTACCTCCTCGACCGCGCCAACCGCACCTACCTCGCGATGGCGTCGTCCGAGGGCGGCATGGAGATCGAGCAGCTCGCGGTCGAGCGGCCCGAGGCGCTCGCGCGCATCCCTGTCGACGCGCTCGCCGGCGTGGACGCCGCGAAGGCCGCGGAGATCGCCGACGCCGCGAAGATCCCCGCCGAGGTGCGTGACCAGGTCATCGACATCCTCGTGAAGCTGTGGGACACGTTCGTCTCCGAGGACGCGACGCTCGTCGAGGTCAACCCGCTCGTGCGCACGCCGGACGACAAGGTCATCGCACTTGACGGCAAGGTCTCGCTCGACGACAACGCGAGCTTCCGTCACGAGGACGTGTTCACCGCGTTCGCCGACACCTCGGCCGTCGACCCGATCGAGCAGGCGGCGAAGGACAAGCACCTCAACTACGTGAAGCTCGACGGCACCGTCGGCATCATCGGCAACGGCGCCGGGCTCGTCATGAGCACGCTCGACGTCGTCACCTACGCCGGTGAGCAGTACGGCAACCAGAAGCCGGCGAACTTCCTCGACATCGGTGGAGGTGCGTCGGCCCAGGTCATGGCCGACGGCCTGTCGATCATCTTCGGCGACCCGAGCGTCAAGTCGGTGTTCGTCAACATCTTCGGCGGCATCACCGCCTGCGACGCCGTCGCCAACGGCATCGTCCAGGCGGTCGAGCTGCTCGGCGGCGAGCTCAAGCACCCGATCGTGGTGCGGCTCGACGGCAACAACGCGGAGGAGGGCCGGCGCATCCTCGACGAGGCGGCGATCCCGGGCCTCGAGCGCGTCGACACGATGGATGGTGCTGCCGCGCGGGTCGCGCAGCTCGCGGCGGTTGGAGCCTGACGATGGCGATCTTCATCAACGAGAGCAGCAAGGTCATCGTCCAGGGCATCACCGGCGGTGAGGGCACCAAGCACACCCGCCGCATGGTCGCCAGTGGCACGAACATCGTCGGGGGGGTGAACGCCCGCAAGGCCGGCACCGACGTGGACGGCATCCCCGTCTTCGCGACCGTCGCCGAGGCCATGGACAAGACCGGCGCCGACGTGTCGGTCATCTTCGTCCCCGCCGCGTTCACCAAGGACGCGGTCATGGAGGCGATCGACGCGAAGATCCCGCTCGCCGTCGTCATCACCGAGGGCGTGCCGGTGCAGGACAGCGCGGCCTTCTACGCGCACGCGGCCGCCACCGGCACGACGCGCCTCATCGGCCCGAACTGCCCCGGACTCATCAGCCCCGGCAAGAGCAACGTCGGCATCATCCCGGCCGACATCACGCCGCCCGGCCGCATCGGTCTCGTCAGCAAGAGCGGCACGCTGACCTACCAGATGATGTACGAGCTGCGGGACTTCGGCTTCTCGTCCTGCATCGGCATCGGTGGTGACCCGGTCATCGGCACGACGCACATCGACTGCCTCCAGGCGTTCCAGGACGACCCCGAGACCGACGCGATCGTCATGATCGGTGAGATCGGCGGCGACGCCGAGGAGCGCGCGGCCGCCTACATCGCCGACAACATCACCAAGCCGGTCGTCGGTTACGTCGCGGGGTTCACCGCGCCCGAGGGCAAGACCATGGGCCACGCGGGCGCGATCGTGTCCGGCTCGTCCGGCACGGCTGAAGCGAAGAAGGAAGCGCTGGAGAAGGTCGGCGTGAAGGTCGGCAAGACGCCGAGCGAGACCGCGCGGCTGATGGCCGACATCATGCGGTCGCTGTAGCCCCGAGCAAGCGGGTCACCGACAGACCGGCCGCGGTCCTTGTGTGAGAGAAGGCTGAACGCCAGACTCTCGCGTGAGGCGCCGTCCGTGCGCCGCTAAGGGGAGGCGCTGGCATGGCCGGCTTCGACGTCAAGCAGCTCAAGACCAGCGATCAGGCGATCGCCGGGAGTGCAGTGCTGCTGTTCATCTTCCTGTTCTTCACGTGGTGGAAGTTCGACGCGGGCTTCGTGACGGCGACGAAGAGCGGCTGGAGCTTCAGCCTGTCGCTGTTCGGCGGGCTGCTGTGCATCATCGCCGGCGCGATCGCCGCGTTGCCGGCCTTCGGCGTGGCGTTCCCGGCCGGCTTCAAGCTGGGCCGCAACCTCTCGATCCTCGCGGCGTCGGCCCTCGGAACACTGCTCATCGTGCTCCGCTTCCTCATCAAGCCGGACAGCGGCGTCTCGCAGGCGGACAAGTACATCAAGCGCGGCGTGGGGATGTGGCTCGGTCTGATCTGCGTGATCGTGCAGATCGTGTTCGCGGTCATCGCGTTCCGGGACAGCGGCGAGAAGGTCCCCGACTTCCGCGGCGGCGACGCTTCGCCCACGGCCTGATCTCCAGCCCTTCGACGACGCCCGCCCTCACCCGAGGGCGGGCGTCGTCGCGTACGGGGAAGCCGCTCGTCGTCGTGCTCGCCAACGCCCCGTGGACGGCCGTCTAGCACCGTCGCGGCGTGTCACTGCTGTCCCACGCGTCGCGCGTGTCACCGTCGATCGGTGACCGAGACGCTGGCGCGCCCGACGACGCGCGTGCCGGCGTCCCGGTCCGGGGGCGGGTCGAAGGCCCGCCGGACCGCACC